>JANOBY010000773.1:0-10835 GCA_031411935.1 Planctomycetales bacterium
GGATCGTGGTCACTCCCACCGCGGCCGTGAGCAAGCCGAGCACGGTCCTCCAGCCGATCCGCTCTCCCAGGATCAGCCAGGCCAGAGGGGCCACGATCAGGGGATGGACATTGATGAAGATCGAAGAACGTCCGGCTGCGCTCTGGCTCGTGCCCCAGTTGAAGGAACCGATCTGGACGACGGTGATCAGCGCATGGCCCAGCACAAAATTCCAGTGACGGACCGGCACCCGCAGCGGTTGTCCGGCCCATCTGCAGATGATCGCCAGGATGGGCACGCTCAGGACGAAGCGAAACAGGGCCACGCCGAATGGGGGGATCTCGGGCGTGGCGAACTTCACTGCGACCGCGTTTCCGCCCCAGAAGGCACAGCAGACGACCATCACCACGATGGCAGGCAGATCCATTCGACGTCGAGATCCGTCGTGCATGCGGGGCTCATTCACCGACTCGGCTTTCGCTTTGACTCTGCAATGACCGAGGCGGGATCCTCGTCGAAGAGATCCTTGCAGCCCGAGCAGCAGACGTGATACGTGGTCCCCTGAAAGGTCACGGGGATGGTCCCACGTCCGCCCGTCACGATGCAGACCGGCGAAGAATCGCCGGAGGCAAAGACCACGCCACTGCGGGTGTATCCGACCTCGCCCAGACGCTCCGCGGCCCCCTTGCCGTTGTCGGATTCCAGGAGCATGAGCAGCCGGGTTTCATGCAGAGGGGTGATCGTGATCCTGGTCGGCCCTTCCTCGGTCACGTCCTGGGCCAGGAGCACCAGTGACTTCTTCGGGCTCATCGTGCCCGCGAACTTACGCGTTTTGCCTCCGGCAAGGACGGCCTCCATCACGAAGGTGTCGGGCTGAGCCCCCGGCCGAAGGATCGCGGATTCGAGGTGCTTCCCTCGGGTATTGACCAGCCGAAGAGAGGCCGAGTCCTTCGTCAGGTTCCAGGCCCACGATGCGTTCTCGGTCCACGCCCCTTTGGCGCTTCCTCGCTGCTTCAGACCGGTCCCACGCCACTCTCCCACGAGATTGGCGAACGGCCGGAGCGCGGCCTGGTCGGCAGCCCTCGACGGGGGATCGCCCGCCACCGGGATCAGCAACAAGATCGGCCAGAACATCACGACGAAGCGCGACCGGATCAACGACAACATCCGCCCCCTCCCAACCAATCATGGTGCCGCCTTCGGAGAACGATCCTCGCACCACGCGTGCCCGAGACGCAAGCGTCGGGAGGCCGAAGGCTAAGGGATGAAACCCCGGCGGGAGGCCAACGTGTCGTCGGACCGAGGAAATCAGCTCTGCTGGAGCTGGTTGATCTTGTTGTAGAGCGTCTTGAGGCTGATTCCCAGCTCCTTCGACGCGGCGGGCTTGTTGCCGTTGTGCTTTTCGAGCACGACCTGGATGTATTTCATTTCGATGTCGCGGAGGGTCGGGCTTCCCTCGGGGATGGAGAAGTGTGGGCCCGCCATGGCCGGCGAACTCAGGGACGAATTTGCCCTCCGGATCGCGGGCTGGGTCGGGAGATGTTCGGAGCGGATCGGCCCGCCGCCTGCAAGGATCGTGGCCCGCTCGATCGCGTTGGCCAGCTCGCGAATGTTGCCCGGCCAGTCGTGGTTTTGCAGGGTCTCGATCGCGTCGGCCGTGAGCAGGGCGTCCGTGTCACCTCGCCGGGGGGCGAATCGCCTCAGCAGATGCAGGGCAAGCGGCGGGATGTCGTTCTTCCGCTCGCGGAGTGGCGGGAGGTGAATCTCGAAGGTGTTCATGCGGAAGAAGAGGTCTTCCCGGAACTGGTCGGTGGAGATCATGTCCCGCAGGTCGCGGTTGGTGGCACAGAGGATCCGCACGTCAACGCGGAACGGGTCGTTCTCCCCGACGCGACGGATCTCGCCGGACTCCAAGAATCGCAGAAGTTTGACCTGCACGTTCTTGTTCAGCTCGCCGATCTCGTCAAGGAACAGGGTGCCGCCGTTGGCCACCTCGAACAGCCCCTTGCGGTTCGTGTCGGCCCCGGTGAAGGCCCCTTTGCGGTGGCCGAAAAGCTCGCTCTCGACGAGATTCTCGGGCAAAGCGCCGCAGTTGACCGGGATGAACGAGCCCGAAGCCCGGCGGCTCTTGTCGTGCAGATTGCGAGCGATCAGCTCCTTGCCTGTCCCGGTCTCGCCCAGGATCATCACGCTGGCGTCGGTGGGGGCGACGGTCTCGATCAGCCGGCGAACGGCCTGCATGGAGGGGGTCTCGCCGACGAGCGTGGGCGTCCCCTCGGCGGCCTTCAGGCGGGTTTCGAGGGCCACGTTCTTGTTTTCGAGGGCGCGTCGCTCGGCGATCCGGTTGAGGATCACCTCCAGCTCGGCCCACTTGCAAGGCTTGGTCAGGTAGTCGAACGCCCCCAGCCGAAGGGCCTGAACCGCCGTATCCACGGTGGCGTGGCCGGTGAGGATCACGACCTCGGTCTCGGGGCTGATCTGCTTGATCTTGCTCAGGACCTCGATGCCGGTCAGGCCGGGCATCTTCATGTCGAGCAGGGCGGCGTCATAAGGCCCCTTCTCCAGCGCACGGATGGCCGCGGCGCCATCCTGGCAGACCGTGACCTCGTGCCCCAGACGCGGCAGCTCCATCTGCATGAGGTCGCGGAGATGGGCCTCGTCGTCCGCGAAGAGGATGCGGAGCCCGCCCTGATGCGACTTGTCCATGACGATTGTCTCCTCCGTGAGACCGATATCTGCGGGGCGTCCGACGTGACGAGCCTCGAGCAACTCGACCAGGCCTGACGGATGACGGATGAATGGTGACACCGAACGAGAGAGGTTGACTTGTCGGAACCCTGGACGGGTGCACGATCTTCTCAGGCGGCTCGCGGGCCGACCGTGGCCAGTGACGATTCCTCCGCGGGACGCACGGGGAGCCTCACGGTAAAGGTTGCCCCCTTGCCCTCCCCGGCGCTTCGCGCGGTGATGGCCCCCTGATGCTGGCTGACGATGTTGTGCGTGATCGAAAGCCCGAGCCCGGTGCCCTTGCCGACCTTGCGACGAGTGAAGAAGGGCTCGAAGATGTTCTCGAGGACGTCCTCCGCCATCCCGCATCCGTCGTCCACGAACACCATCTCGGCCATGCCCTCGGCGTGCCGGAGGTCAATCCTCAACGTCCCGCCCGACTCCATGCAGTCCAGAGCGTTAACGACCAGGTTCAGAACGACTTGCTTGATTTCCTGCTCGTCGGCATGAGCCATCACGGCCTCTCGCGGCAGGAAGACGACCTGCTTGCCGCGGTACTTGCCCATATGACGGACCATCTCGACCACGCCCTGAATGAGCGAGGCCAGATCCGTACGCGCTCGCTGGATCTCCCCGCATCGGGAGAAGTCGAGTAGTTTCTCGGTGATCCGTTTGCAGCGGAAGGCTTCTTCCTGGATCATTCGCAGGTAATTGGAGATTACGGTCGCGTCGTTGAGCTCTCCGCTGGAGATCGCGGACTTCAGTCGATTTTCCAGGGCTTCCGAGCAGAACGCGATGGAGGCAAGGGGATTATTGATCTCGTGGGCCACGCCCGCGGCCAGGTATCCCACCCCGGCAAGACGCTCGGAACGCACGAGCTGCTTGCTCCGCTCCTCGACCTGACGCTCCAGGTCCGTGTATGTGGCGCTCAGGCGGGTCGTCATGTCGTTGAAGGCCTCGGCAAGGGCCTGCATCTCGTCCCCGGTGGTCAGCTCGATCCGGTAATCGAACGAACCTCGAGCCACGCGACGGACGCCCCTCTGAAGGAGCCGCACCGGGTAGAGGACCCACCTGTGGAAGAGCGCCGCCAGCCCGCAGAGCATGGCGATCACGGCCAGGGCCGAGGTCCACACGATCACGCGAGCGGATTCGTATTGCCGCTTGGACATCGTGAGCACTTCGAAGAAGTCGCGATGCAGGATCTCGGGCAGGCTCATCACTCGCTTGTTCAGGAGTCCGATCCTGGGGACGAGGCCGATATCCGCCGAATCCTGGGGTTCGGGATGCTCACGAATGTAGACGAGCGTCCCCGGCAGGATGGGGATCGTCTTCGTGGAGGGATTCAGATGCCCTAGGATGGCCGTGAGGTCGTTATCAATCCGGAAGGCCAGCCCCAGTTCCTCGGTGAAATCCGCGCGGTTGCCCCGGCTCAGGTTGTCCTTGAGCTGATCGCAGTAAACGCGAAGGGCTTCCCGGGCGCGGAGGACCGTGGCCGTGAGCGAGGCACGCTCCTCGGCCTGATCGCCTCGGGGCGCGTCGATCTGCACGCTGAACTTCAGGAGGCTTGCCGAGGCGCCGAGCTCTCGCAGCTGATCGGTCAAAATGAGGTTGCTCGAATGGAACGAATGCAACCCGAAAATCGACCCACCCATCAACGTGAGCATCATGCCGATCACCAGGCTGAGCCCTGCGATGAGCTTGATGCGTATAGGCCATTTGGGCATACCGACCTCCGTGTCGTCATTCTCTTCGGTCCAGGGCGATTCCTTGCCCGACATCGAGACAGGTCTCGATGGTTTGACCGATAAGCGGGACTTTAGCAAAAGCCTGCGATTTGCTCAAACGCAGTTCTCGCCGATTTCCTCAAGTCCCAGAACGACTCGGCCGGAGGCGTTTGGCTTCAGGAGGTCACGCCTCGGGAGACCAGGACCAGGGCCCCCACGCTGCTGGCCGCCAGGAGCCCCATGAAGACCCACCGTGTTCTCAGGACGTTTCGTTGGAATCGCGGCTCGATCGAGGGGTCCGATTCAATGAGGTGGAGGAATTGGATCCTCCGGGCGATGCTGCCGTGACGCCAGGAGTAGGCCGATGGGGACGTCCCGTTGATCTGGGCGACCTGGGACAGGGCTTCCGCGAATAGCCCGATCCCCGAAGGACAGGCGGTCGCGGGAGACCGCCGATCCTCGCCAGGACAATTCGGATCGTGTTCCGCGGGGCACACCTGCATCCCGCAGGAAACCGCCTTGCATCCGTAAACATCGGCCTGCCGTTCGAACTGCCTCGAAAGGAAGCCGAACACGAAATAGAAATAAAGGGCAAGCGCCAGAAGCTGGACGGCCGCGGGCACCACCTCGGCCACCATGGGGTCAGGGAAGACCCGCTCGATCACCCGCCCGACATCCCAGAGGCTTGAGATCCCTTCGAACACGAACGTCAGGAGCCCCATGCTCCCCAGGCAGAACAGCGCGAAGAAGGGGAGGTGTTGATGCGCGATGTGTCCCACCTCGTGTCCGAAAACCGCTTCAATCTCCTGGTCATCGAGGACCTCGATCATGGCGTCGGTGATCAGAACATAACGGAACCAGGGGACGGCACCGGTCACACCCGCGTTGACCACAAGGCCGCCGGTATCCCACAGCAACAGATCGGTGTATCGAAATTTGAGCCGACCGGCCAGGCGCTCAAGACGATCGCGGAGTGCACCGTCCGGCAGCCGCCGAGTGGGCCAGCAAAGCCGAACAAAGGCCGGCGAGAGGAGAAATACGAGAAGTCCCACCGCGAGCGATCCGACCAGCGGCCACGCCGCGTGGGTGAACCCGTTGGGCCGAAACGCCGAGATCTCGCGAGTGAGTCCATAAAGGATCGCCATCGGGATCATCATCCCGAAGGTGTGGCGGATCTTCATCAGAAGATAGCCCGAAAAGCGACGCTCCGGGCTCCAGGGGAGCATCGCCGACTCGGCCGGATAGAGCCCGCACCAGATCAGGATCTGGGTCAGGACATATGGGGCGATCAGGGCGGCCTGCTCAAGGATCACCACATCTTTGAGCCCAAGGCCCCGAGCCACGACCCTTTGCCAATCGAGCGACACGAGCGTCCAGGCAAACACGATCAGCGAACTCAGCAGGAAGAGCCGCGATCCCCAAAGAAAGAGCCTGCGTTGTCTGGACGCCGAGACGCACGACCGTTTCGTCAGGCTCCGCAACACTTGCCCAAAGACCAGAGCCATCGCGCCAACCGCAAGCACGGCGAGCACGGCTTCGATTAGACGAAGCCTCAAGTCCGGGGAAGACAGGGGTGCGGCATCGCTCGGGAGGCGAAGTCCGAAGGCAAGGATCATCGCCAGCAACAGGGGAATGGGCATCGATGCTGCCAGACGAAGGGGCTTGGCGGATTGGGGGGACATTCGTCCGGTGGATTACATTGCGGCTCCCGAGACCACCAGCTTCAAGGGGAGCGTGGTCGGGGCTTTCTCGTCCTTCACCAACAGCGGAACTCCGAGCATCACGCTCCAGAGGTTTTTTTCCTCATCGCGAACGATGGAGGGTGAGGTCTTGGAGTCCGCAGGAGCGGAAAGCAAAAGCATGACCGCCGGGTGGCTGCTGCCGGCCGCCTCGGCACTCTGGGCTTCCAGCGCCTTTCGCTCCAGCTTGCCCATTTTCTGATCTTTCGAAGCGGGGAGCAACAGGGCATAGTCTCGGTAAGGACTCACCCCGAGATGGTCGCCGTTCACCGGCTGCAAACCATAACGGATCGTATAGAGCCCAGGGGCGATCGCCTGATCGCGGTAGTCGTGACCTTCGGCCTGGAACCGAATCGCGCCGAGCAGGTCCCCTTCCGCGAGGATGGGGAATTGGACCGTGCCGACCGAGCCGGCAGGCTTGGCGGTAACTTCGACTCCCTTGTGGAGCCAGATTTCGGCGAAGGGCTTGCCCTCGCCATCGACCACGCGAACACCATTCTCAGTCAGAGACGAACGGATGGAGGCCGCGAACCCCTCAGGCGCGGCCTCCTTGAAAGCCTCAGCTTTGTAGTCCTCTCCGCGAGACGGGTTGCCGCAAACGAGAACGAAAAAGACCAGGCCCAGGACGCGAGCGATCATCATGGAGGGACATCCTGAAGAGCGATTCGGAGTCTGGCAACGCGGCGGGAGAATAACTTAGCGCTGGAAGTGACCGACGAAGCTGCTCCGGCAGTTCGGGTCATTCCAGGTCGTGCCCAGGTTCTCGCCGCGGAACCCATGACGCAAAGTGTAGGCCGGAAGCACGTCCACGCCACTGGAGAGCGGGGGATACTCGATGACCTCGTTCCCGCAGGCGTGGTCCTCTTCTTCCAGAGGGCGAGTCAGGATGTCCGCGAGGCCGGGAATCTTGAGGCTCGCTCGAGCCGCCTTCGGCATCCCGTGATGAGGGGTTCCGCCGGTCGAAGCGGAGTGCGGCATGAGGTCCTCGACGTTCAAATCAATCGTGGCTGTCTTCACTTCAAGAACCTTGTTCAGCCGCTCGCCCGCGAGCTCTTTGGCCAGGGCCACGAGGGCGTCTCTCTGCGCCGGAGTCGCCGTGCGATCCACCATCAAGACCGAACGCGTTTCAGACGGCACATCCTTGGAAAATGTCGAGGTCCCCTCCAGCGCGGCCGCCATCGACAACCCCGCGAGATTCTGCCCCGCGTAGGTGCCTTCGCGGATCTTCCAGGCCATCACGGCGTGCTTGCCCGTGATGAATACCTCGGCATTCGAGAAGCACGGTCCCGTATAAACGTCGGCGGTTCGTGCCTCGACGTAATCTCCCTGAATCTGGGGAGTTCCAAGCGTGGCAAGGGTGCCAAAGAGAGCAGTCATCGCGGTGAGCATCGCAAGTGGCTCCCGACCCGGAGGGTCTTCAACCTTGGGCAAATCAACGTGCAACTTTGGCAATTGTGGGTCTGGACTCGCAGCCAAGTCAAGAGCGAGGCCGGATTCCCTCGGCTGGTGAGAAATCGATCCAAACTTTTCCCAGCTTGTCGTCGGCGCGGTGGGCAGCAGGGTCCAGAGGCGGGGACGCCATACGAAATTCGCGGAGAGATAGCTTCGACAGTTCGTTCCTGAGCTGCCGGGACCGCTTCCCGGAGAGGTTCTCGCCCCCCTCCCCTGAAACAAGCCGGACGGAGTCTTCCTCGGAGACGATCGCGATCGCGCCCTGAGTGCCCCCGGAGGACGTGGGCCCCATTCTCGCCATGAGATCCTCGAGCAATGCGAGCCCTTCGGGTGTGACCTTGCTCGAACCGGATGCGAACAGGAACTCGACCGGCAGACCCAGTCTCAGGGTATCCGGCTTGCAATGTGAACCGGGATGCTCCGCGACGAATTGCTGAAGGGCCTGGCCTGATCCATCGCCTGCGGGGTGGTTGTCGACGCAAGCACCTTCTGCTTGATCTCTCGCAGAGAACGAGCATATTCCTCGCGCTCGTCCTGGTATGCCAGGACGCTCTGCTCAAGACGATCGTTCGTTTCTTCGAGGGTGGAGATCCGTCGCGCATCCTCGACGGCTCGAGCAACGATATCCCGGTTCTGGGTTCGCAACTTCGCGAGTTGGTTTTGAGATTGCGCGAGTTCGGCCCGCAAGGCGACGATCTGCTGGCGGGATTCCTCATGAACACCGCGAGGGACCGACGTGCATCCGGCCAGGCTCAGGGCAATCAACAAAACCACGAATCCCGTGGGCCATGGGCGGAATCGCTTTTGTTTCATCCGTCCCGACTCCCTTCGGAACACCCGCGAGATCAGAGGCGGAGGCATCTCCCGGGTTTCCGCCCCGGGAGATGCCCCCTCGTGAACGTCGATCCGATCAACCGCCCATGAAGCCGGAGATCGTCTTGATCAGACCGGCCGAGAAGGCGTTCGTCGAGCCTCGATTTTCGTACAGGTTGGAAACCAGGTCCATCCCCACGAAAGCAAGCAGCAACATGAGCACCGCGGTCACGCCCAGGAAGGACACCCAGAGGCCGCCCCATTCGGCCTCGGGGCCGCGATTGGCCAGGGCGGGCGAGGTGGCAGCCCGCGTGCTCACGGAGGAGGCGGCCACGGGCGCGTCGGACGACACATCCCCCCAGGCGCTTTCGGAATCGCCCGAGGCGCTATCGCTGGAGTCGCCGAAGTCGTCGTCATCGTCCTTGCCGAGGCTTGCGGGGCCCATGGCCGTGGCGGCGTTCTCGTCGACCTCATCCTCGTCCAGGGCGAACACCTCGGAGCCCGATTCGCCTTCATCCACGTCGAAGTCGCTCACGCCTTCGAGCTGGACTGTCTGATCTTCCTGGCCACTGTCCAGGGCGTCGACCTCGAAGTCGGTATCCTCGAAGATGTCCTTCTCGCCGCCCTTCTTGCGGACGGGGAGAGCAGTCGCCGAGGGGTCCATGGCGCTGCCCTTGATCGGCAGGGCCGTCTCCGAGGGGTCGGGCCTCCTCGCCGCGGGCTTGGCAGGGGCGGTGGGACGCTGCGGGCCCTTGGGTAGGTCCTCATCCAGCGGGGCCAGCTCGATCGATTCGGCCGAGCTGAAGTCGAACCCGCTCACGCCGGTCAGGTTGATTCCCGAGTCGCTCGGTCGTCCGAGGTTCACGCCGGAGCTCGCGGGCTCCGCGCCCGTCACGTCCGAATCGCTGGGCGACCGCTTCGGAGCCGTGGATTCGAATTCGTCCGAGGCGTCGAGGGCACTCAGCTCGAAATCGGATCCCGATTCGGGCTGCAAGGCGTCGATCACGCTCGACGGGGTGAGCTCGAAGTCGCTGTCCGACTGATCGGTCAGATCGACCTCGGCCGAATCGCTCAGGATGGGGCTTCGCCGCAGGGTCGTGGCGTTCGGGTCATCCTCGATGGACTTGACCTCGGCCGACGAGTCGCGAGTCTCCGAGACCAGGGTCACGTCGGAATCGCTCGGGAACTTCATCCGAGGCGGAGGCGTACCGATCCGCACGTCGGAATCGCTCGCGCTCTTGTAAGGCGTGGTCTCGGGCACGAGGCGCACGTCGGAGTCGCTGGGCGACTTCCCCACGCTCTTCATGCCGATAATGGTCGAGCTGGACCCGCTCTCGGGGCCGGGCGGCAGGGACATGTCATCCAGGAGGATGTCGTCGTCCGTGGACTTGATCTCGGTGCTCAGAGGGGCCACGTCGGGCTTGGCCACGCCGAGCTGGAACTCCGACAGGTCGATGTCGCCGCTCCCCTCGGGGATATCCAGGTCCATGTCCGAGAGCGAGAGGTCGGGATCGGATCCCAGGCCACGACGACGGGCCAGTTCGTCCACGTCGGGGCGGCGGAAGCGCCAGGTGCCGCCGTCGAGGAAGGCGCGGACCTCGCGCTGCTGGGCCTTCTGCTTGAGCTCGTCGGCGCTCATGCCCAGGACGCGAGCCGCCTCCTCGAGGTTATAAAACTCAGCCACGGACGGGTCCTCCTCGGTCGGGATCGGCCTCGATGATCAGGTCAGGCCGTCGGGTTCGGTGTGGTTCGCGTGGAGGGGGACCTCGGCCTCGCGCTCATCACAACCAAACCCTCCCGAATCACTTTCGGGGCGAACCGACCATCGACTCGATGGACGCGACATCGGGGGCCTGGTTGTTGTATTCGGCGAGCTTCAGATCCCAACGGTATTGGCGTGCCGCTTCGAGCTTCAACGTCCCCTTGGCATTCTGGGGATCTACACGATACACGGCCAGGGCTTGGGATTTGGTGTCGACAAGGTACAGAAGTTGGGGAGATCCGCTTCCGCCGGAAGTGAACGCGATCGTGCCCGAGGCCTCTCCGGAACTCAGACCCTGCGCCAGCACGGGCGCGGAGTTTCGCCCCGACAGGACCCAGAAGAGGGCCATGCCAAGCACAAGTCCCATCAAGAGCTCTTTGGACACAACAGGCCATCGCGTGCTCACCATCGCTCGATCCTCCATGATCCCAATGCGTGTAGAACGAACCCGATCCTGGGTCTTCTCCGGCCGAACCGACGTGACGAGCAACCTCAAGAACCTCGTGTTGTCACCATCTTACCACATCAAAGGTCGAGACGGGGATCCACAAGGCAGGGCGTGGGAAATGATGCGCGTCTTGCATCAATTATCTTAGATTTCTCAGCAATTCGAGCAAGAGCAGTCTCGCGAATCGGCCC
>JANOBY010000774.1:0-11447 GCA_031411935.1 Planctomycetales bacterium
GGAAGTGCCTGACCCAAAACATAATGGCTCCAGTCGAGCTTTCTTCCAGGGCCCGCGAAGCCGGATTCACCGCAAGATCAGGACGGTCACCTCGCCCTCGGGGTAACGGTCGCTTGCCGGGGCATACTCGACGCGTTCGGTGACGAATCCGCACTTCAGGAGCACTCGAAGCGAGGCCGCGTTGGTGGTGGCCGCGGTGGCGACCAGCGGGCGGGCGGTCACTTCCTCCAGGAGCAGTTGCAACGCCCGGCTTGCGATCCCCTTGCCCCAGGACGCCCGGTCGATCCAGTAGCCCACGTGATGCTGGCCATCCATCGGGAAACAGGAGATGGATCCGACGAAGGCCTCGTTGAACAGGATCGCCCGGGCGATGTTCCTCGGATCGGCCAGGGTTTTCGCCCAATGTGCGTCGAACGCGGCCCGGGGACGGGGGATCGTGACGGCGACCCGATTGGAGTCCGGGTCCATTTGCAAGTCGTACATGGCGGGCAGGTCGTCCCGCTCAAGGTTGCGAAGTCGCACACGATTGCCGGTCGTCACAGCCCTACCTCCTCGACGGGATCGCCCAGCGGCCAGACCGCAAGGCACCTCGCCCGAATCATGGCGTGCCCGGCCGTCCGCCCCATGATCGGATCCGGCCTGAACCCTAACCAGGGGTCGTCCAGCCCGTCAACGGGCGCCGGAGCGGAACCTTCAGTCCGACCCCGCGAGGGATCCGGACTCTCTGCGCCCATGCGGGGACCGCACCACAGCGGTTCACGCTCGAACGTAGCGGCCCTCCCTTCAAGTAGAGGGGGCGTCCCTGCCCGCCTAAATAAGGAACTGGCGGGCAGGGCCGCCCGCCCTACTTGAAGGCCGCTACGAACATGCGGGAATCGCCCTGGCCGCCCGTCGGCGAGGGCCTGCTCGCTCTGGAGAAGGGGACAGCCAGGAGCGGACCGGCCCCCGGCGATCGGAGACGGGGGGCGTCGCGATAGTATGAGACGGCGTGGTGTCCTCGGGCACCTCCCCGCTCGTTGACAATCGGGATGTTCGGGCCGGGCCGGGCAAGGTCCGGCGATCACGGGGGCTGCGCTCGCATCGAAAACGTGAATTTGCAGAACGAACCCAATGGGGCCGCCCGGGCCGGGAAGGCTCACCACGCGGATGGGATTGCGGGCCAAGAACTTGGGTCTCGGCGTAAGGACCACGGCGAGGCGTGGCGGACGTGCACAGGGGGGAAAACGAACCCAAAACGAAGCCAAAACGAACCCAAAACGAAGCCAATTTCGGGGCTCCTGACGGGGCGCGGACCTGCCCTCCGGGGATGCCGTCAACCGGGACGAGCGCGAGGCTCGGCGGGGACCTAGTCTCCCCGTTGGCATCACCCCCAGGTCCATTCGTGCTTTGACGTCCCCGCGGGCAGATCGACGGTCCACGTGAGGCGGCGGCTGGCGCGGTCGAAGGCCGGCAGCGGGGCCGCGGGATGGGCGACCCAGGGGCCGAGGTCCGGCAGGCCGGGGCAGGCGAGATCCACCAGGAGCTTCGTGGGGCGGTGGAGGTTGGTCTCGAGCGTGAGCCGGTGCGTGACCCCGCCCACGGGGCGTTCCAGACGATAGGCCGCGTCCCCGCATCGGTAGTGGCTGGAGAGCCCCATCTGGGGCCACGCGGGCGGGAGCGCGGGGGTCAGGATCAGGCACTCGGCGGCGGCGTCGTAATCGAGCCCCGCGAGGTCGAGCATGGTCTCCAGCAGCATGGCGTGGAGCCCCCACACGCTGGGCGCGGGGCGGATCCCGGCGTCGGTCGGGCCGTCGCGGCCGATCTGGCCCTTGAGCGCGAGGCCGAGGGGGCCGAGGCGTCCGAGGATGTCGTCGAGCATGGCCAGGGCGCGGTTCCAGTGCCGCCCCTCGCCGGTCTCGCGGCCGAGCTGGATCAGGTAGCGGGCCATCCACAGGGTCGCCAGGCTGGAGGGGTCGTGCTGGAGGGCGTCGCTGGGCGCCTCTCGGCCGTTGGGCCGCGAGGGGTCGGGCGACCAGCAGGTCAGCGCGTTGGGGTCGCCGCCCGCCGAGTTGTGCTTGAGGATCGCCTCGGCCGAGCGCCTCATCCGCGGGTCCGAGGCCGGGATCAGGCCGAACGGCACGACCGGCCCGAGCAGGCTGATGTCGATCGCCGCCGAGCGATCCAGCACCTCGTCGGCGCGGATCGCCCAGAGGCCCCTGCGGGTCGAGAGCCGACGCGCCTCGAGGAACCGGCCCGAGGGCTCGTCCACCAAGTTCTTCAGGACGCCGTGCTCCCACATCCGGTCGGCGATCTCCCTCCAGCGAGCGGACTCCTCCGAGCGGTCGAGGATCGCGGCCAGGCGCGAGGCCGACCGCAGGCCCGCCACCACGCTCGCGTTCGAGTAGAGGAAGGCCCCGTAGCGGTTGTCCCAGATCGCCGCCGAGGAGATCAGGTCGAGCGACTCCTCACGGCGCATCCCTGGATGGCCCGAGTGGCCCTCGCACACGGAGGCGGCCTGCTCGATCATGGTCCAGCTTGAGGCCAGGAAGTCCCCGTCGCCGGTGCGCCGGTGATGGCGCTCCAGGGCCCAGGGGATCATGGCCGACTGGTCCACGGCGGGGGTCTCCCACTCGGGCCAGCCGTCGATCGTGTACTTCTGGAACCAGTACGAGAACGGGCGGCTTTGGCCCCTCACGCGGGCGAGCCACTCGAAGACCCCTCGGCCGATGTCGGCGTGGCCTGCGCGGGCGATGGCCCCCCCGGCCCACAGGGCGTCCCTCGGCCAGCAGTAGGCGTTGATCCCGCGATCGTACCCGGCGGCGATCGCGCCCCACTTGGCGTCGGCATGCAGGGCGGAGCTCAGGGCCGAGCGTCTCAGGCTCACCGCATAGGCGGGGCGGGGGAAGATCAGGCTGGGCAGGGGCTCGACGTAGTTGTCCCAGTAGGCGGCGGCCTCCTGCTCGACCTGATCGAGGTCCGCGGCCCGGAACCACGCGAGCGCGGGCCTGAGCCAGTGCTCGAAGGTCCCCTGGTCGCCCCTCCAGCCGGTGAACGCCCCGCTGATGAGCAGGTCCACCGAGACCGACGCCCCGGCCGGGATCTCCAGCCCTCGCAGCAGGAGCGCCTCGTTCGCGCCCGTGGGCTCGCACTGGGTCTCGCCGCGACCGTCCAGCGCCAGGGCGAACTCGACGGTCGAGTCGCGGGCCATCTTGCGGTTCGAGTGCCCGTGCCCGCGGTTGATCGCCAGCAGGGTGCGGTCGCCGTCGTGCCACGACAGCCCGGGCTCGCCCACCCCGCCGTTGACCTCGGCCTGCACGTACACGGCGAACAGGGCACAGCGCGGCGTGTCCCCCTCGTTCGTGATCCGGAACCGCTTGAGGTACTGCCCCGGCGAGTCGGACCCGCCCTTGGTCTTGGGCAGGTCGGGGCCGGTGGCCATGAAGTCGGTCACCAGCACGCGGACCGGGCCGTGACGCCACTTGAGCTCGGTGACCAGCAGGTTCGTGGCCCCCTGGTAGCGCTGGAACACGTCCCAGGGCAGGCGCTCGGCGAACCAGTCGAGCCGCCGATCGACGGCCAGCCCGGCCATGATCCCGCGGAAGTGCGAGCGGCTCTGGGGCAGGTCGCCCTCGCTGGGCCTCACGTCGGAGTGGAGCCCCACGGTGGGGAAGTACACGTCGTAGGTGGCCCCGCGGTTGTCCACGCGGGCGGTCATGAGCCGGTTGCCCACGAGCGCCTCGGGCGAGGTCGCGGCGATGTCCGTGCGGTCCGGGAGGTTCGGCCTGACGATCACGTCCTGCAACGGGCTGTAAACCGTCTCGGCCCCGTGCCGACGCGCCCCCGATCGGTATCTCAGGCGCGAGCCGATCGCCTGGGGCGGGATCGGCACCTGCCAGAAGCTGTTCACGCCCTTGTTCTCGAGCCAGAACGCGGGCAGGGAGCCCAGCGTCTCCTCGTCGGCCGAGAGCTCGAGCCAGACCTCCTGATCCGCCTCGACCGGGTGCGTGCCGATCACCACGACCGACCACATCCCGGCCCTCACGGACCCGCCGTGCCGCCCCTTCGCCGCCGCCTCGATCCACGTAGAGACCATCGCCCCCCCGCCGTCCCTCGCCGTCGATCCCACCGCGAAGAGCGGCCACAGACCCCACCGGCTTGCTCGTGATTCTCGCCCCCGCGATTTTCCGCCGACCGAGGGGGCTGCGCCAAGGGGGAGAACTGGGCAAACGCCGATTCGGGGGCAGATCCACCCCCCGCGCTAGCCCACCGGCGTGGGCACGGGCGCGGAGTAGTTGGCCAGGAACGTCGGCACCGAGACCTTCACGAACGGCAGGGACTTCCAGCTCTTCATGCCCGGCTTCGTCTGAACCATGTAGGCCCAGTGGCCGACCTGCGTGCCGCCCGAGCTCGTGAACATCTGGTTCTCCATCGTCCACTTGCCGCGCTTGCGGGTCATCTCGCCATAGCCCTGCGTGGCCCCGGACGACGCGTTGAACGACAGCAGCAACCGGCCCTCGGGCGTGACCGACCCCACCAGCGAGGAGCTCGATGCGGCGTTCGGCCCGAACTTGTTCACGGTCTCGCCCCAGAAATACCCGTTGCGATAGCCGCTGATGTGATAGACCGTCTGGTCGCGGATCGGCACGAGCGCGCCGGAGCCGGGATCGAAGATGATCGCGGGCAGGTTGGCCTTCGGCACGTACCAGTACGTGTCGGCGAGCCAGCTCCAGCGGCGAGGATTGGCGACCGGCGGGCTCGTGGCATGCGTGCTGGCCACCACGACCGCGCGAGGCGACACCGGCGCGGCGGCCGCCACCCCGCTCATCAGGTTCCGCCCTTCAAGCGACTCGAGGCCCACCTGGAAACCACGGCGAGGGTGACGCATCGATCCAATCTCGCGGGAATGGAGAATCCACCACAGGTAGCCTAGAACATGATCCCGCCCGGCGCCACAGGTTCGTGTTGGCCGTTCCGCGCCGGGTCGGTAGGATCGCCCCACATTCGGAGCCCTCATCATGGACCCTTCCGGGACCGGAATCTCGGCCGAAGAGCGTTTGCGACTCGCACGCAAGGGGCGATCGCTCTACCAGAAATGCTGCAAGAGCGGCGAGGGCTCGTGCGCCGAGGGCTTCGCCTTTCATCATATCGACCGGGGCGCCCCGGTCGTCGCCCAGGACCTGCTCGTCACGCTCGACGCCCACGCCCGGGCCCTGCGCGAGGACGATCCCGACGGGCGTCTGGCCCTGACCGAGGCGCTCGCCTCGCGGATCCGGGCTCGGCTCGCGGACGACCCCTCTACCTGACCTTCACGACCCTCGCGCCGAAGGGCTCCAGGCGCAGGGGCGTGTCGTGGCCCTCAGGCTTGGCCTCGCCTCCGACGATCAAATCGTCGAGCGTCAGAGACTTCCAGGGCCGACCGCCGATCGGCTGGGCGAACTCGCGGGGCTGGTTCGACGTGTTGAGCACCACGAGGATGCGGTCCTCGCCGATCGCCCTCTCGTACGCATACATCGCGTCCTTCGCGAGGATCTCCGCGAAGTCGCCACGTCGCAGGGCGGGCTCCCGCTTGCGCATGGCGATCAGGGCCTTCACGTCCTTCAGGAACGGGGAGTTGCGGCGATCCTCGGGGAAGGCCGCGCCGACCTCGTGGAAGCCGATCCCCAGCTCGTTGCCCGCGTACAGGAGCGGCACGCGGTCGTGCGTGAGGATGTAGGTGAGCGCCAGCTTGAGCCTCTCGCCCTTCGGCTCCTTCGCCACGCTGAGGAAGGCGTCCTCGTAGTTGTCGACCGCCGCGAACAGGGTCGAGGGCCTGGGGTAGAACTGCTTCGCCTCGCGGGCGATGAAGGCCAGCTGCGCCACGTCGTGGTCCTTCCCGAACACGTCACGGGCGCGGAAGATGCTGAAGTCGTACGCGCCGTCGAATCCCCCTTCGGTCACGAACTTGCCGATCTCTCGCGGGGTGATCGTCAGCTCGGGCACGATCACGAACGGCTTCTCGGGCGGCGCTCCCTTCACCTCGGCCACGAACCTCTTCCAGAATGCGACCGGTTGCAGGTGGGCCGAGTCGATGCGGAACCCGTCGCACCCGCTCCTCTCCTTCCATCGCTTCGCCACGCCGATGAGGAAGTCGGCGACCTCGGGGTTCTCGACCTTCCAGCGAGGCACCCCGTACTCGCTCGGAGGGCCAAACCACCCCTTCTTCGCCGGGTCGGCCAGATACGGGTGCTCGAACCCGGGCAGGGTGATCGGCATGTCGAGGATCACCTTCATGTCGCGCGCATGGGCGGCGTCGACCAGCGAGCGCAGGGTCGCGATGTCGCCGAAGTTCCGATCGACCTGCTCGTAGTCGCGGGGTCGGTAGCCCGTGGGCAGGAACTTCCCGATGGGCTTCTCGTCGTTCTGCATGACGGGATAGAGCAAGATCGCCGTCACGCCGAGGTCGGCCAGGTCGTCCAGCCTGGCGATCACGCCCTTGAGGTCGCCCCCCCAGAACCCGCCCTGGTACTTGTGGCGATCCTTGCCGAAGCGCTCGAGCATCACGTTGTTCGAGGCGTCGCCGTCGAAGAACTTCTCGAGGATCACGACATAAACGACCTCGTCCCGCCACGGCCGGGCCTCGCCGCCCGAGCCCATCAGCATCGCGGAGAACATGGCCATGAGCATCGCTCGGTCTCTTGAGGGGATGGGGGCTCCCTCTCGATCTTATCAAGAGACCGGCCCGCGAGGCGCCTCAATTCAATACGCGTCGGAACCGGCGATCTCCCCCCCGGCGCGGCTGGAGAGGGCCTGATACGTCGCGAGACTCACCGAGTTCTTCACGAACCGAACCGAGCCCTCGCCGAACAGGAAGTTCGTGCCCCCGGGGTGGCGGCTGGCGGCGTCCTGGTCGTTCATGTCGCGGCTCGACGGGGTGTGGCTGGACTGGAAGAGCGTGGTGTGCGCGTGGTCGTCGTCGGGGTCCTCCTTCACCGCGCCGATCCACACGGTCTCGGCCTCCGAGTGGTCGTGCGAGCCGATCGCCACGCCGAACTCTCCGTTGTGGCGCTCGCCGGCTGAGAGGGTGTTGGAGAGGCCGTCGGTCGCATCCGCGAACCGGACCGAGCTGTTGCGGCTGAACAGGCCGCGGCGGTCGTCGGGATTCGCGTCCATGTTGCCCGGCCCGAACGACCCCACATAGCTGGACTTCGCATAGAGGAAGCCGTCGCGCTCAAGGAACTTGCCCTGCGAGGTCTCGTCCGACGGGCATAGATACGCGCTATTGGCCACGATCGAGGTGGTCGCGTTCGCCGCATGCCAGAGCGGCACCTGGAAGTTCGTCGAGTCGAACAAGGCCCTCTGCTCCAGGCCCGGAAGGATCATCGCGCCCCACCCGAATCCGCCCCGCACGTATCCGGGCGAGAACGTGTAGCCCATGGGCAACCGCCCATGCGTGTCGTGATACCCGTGCAGGGCCAGGCCGATCTGCTTCAGGTTGTTCGTGCATTGGATCCGCCGGGCCGCCTCGCGCGCCTGCTGGACCGCGGGCAGGAGCAGGGCCACGAGCACCCCGATGATGGCGATCACCACAAGCAATTCGATCAGCGTGAAGCCTCGACGTTTCATGGAGGTTGCCCTGTCTAGGACGATCGCGGCCTCAGTGTGACGAATTCCGCATTAGTAATACGCCTGGGCGACGGGGAATTCAAGTCGCTGTTCGCGATTCGGGTGATCAAGGGGGACCGCGATCGCGATGTTTGAGGGGGAGGCGATCCGCGCCGACGAGGCGGGCGAGGGCTGGACTTCCTGGGGCCGGGCGTTCAGGCTGAGAACGTCACCGTCGCCGCCATGCGGGAGTCCTGCCTGCCATGCTCATGAGCTTCAACGCGCGGGCCCTGGGCCTGAAGCTATCCGCCGACGAGACCCTACGCCTGGCCTCGGAGAACGGATTCGACAGCGTGGATCTGATGGTCCGCGACGCGCTGGAGGAGGGCGAACGACCGCGCGACCTGCGGCGGAGGATGGACGACCTGGGCCTGAAGGGCGGGGCCTTCCCCCTGCCCTTCGACTGGCGGGGAGACGAGGCGCGATTCGCCGACGACCTCCGCCGACTGCCGAGGTACGCCGAGGCCGCGGCCGAGCTGGGCCTCGTGCGGACGGGCACCTGGGTCCTGCCCGAGACCGGAGAGGCGCGCGATGGGGAAGCCACGCTGGCCTTCCACGTGGGGCGTCTGACTCCGGTCGTGAAGACCCTGAGCGAATGCGGGATCCGCCTGGGGCTGGAGGTGATCGGGGTACAGTCGTCGCGATCGGGGCGGGGCGAGCCCTTCGTGCATCGTCTGGATCAGGTCGAGCCCCTGCGACGGGCGATCGAGGGGGCGTCGGGCGTGGAGGTGGGCGTGCTGGTCGATTCGTGGCACCTTTATGCGGCCGACGAACCGATCGCCAACGCCCTGGTGGGTGACGTGGCTCGGGTGGTGTGGGTCCACGTGGCCGACTTGCCGGCCGGGGCGTGGCCCGACCGGTCGGACATGGTCGATTCCGTGCGCGGGCTGCCCGGCGAGCACGGATCGGTGGATTCGCTGGGCCTGCTCAGGGAGTTGCAGGCGCGGGGTTACGACGGCCCGGTCACGGCCGAGCCCCTGGGCTCGTGCCGATCGTTGCAAGGGCTTCCGCCCGAGGCGGCCGCCGCACGGGTGGCCGAGAGCCTCCGGTCGGTCTGGCCGGTCCCACGCTCATCGCGGAGTTGACTTACTGGGAGAGGACCGGGACGGGGCTGCTGCCGGGGGCGATCTCCTCGCGGAAGATGGCCACGTCGCTGGGCGCCTCGATCCCGATGCGGATCTGGTTGCGGTCGATCTTGACGATGGTCAGGACGATATTGTCGCCGATCACGATCTTCTCGCCGAGCTTCCTGCTGAGTACCAACATGGTGTGCTCCGTTCCTTTACGTTCCGTTTTGAGACATCCTCGCCTCGATCCTCCATGGGAACGAGCGACATCATGAAGCATGTCTCGCGCCGTCGTCAACAAGATTTTCCCAGGGTCGGCGCAAATCGCAATTCATCCACACCTTCGGCATTTCATGATGCCGAAAAGAAACACTCGTCCCCTAGTGGCAGAGTGTCAACTTGATCGCCGCTTCTCATCCTGAGGCCGAGAAAAAGGGAAGCCCGGGTGGCACACCGCGTGACGCAACGGGAGCGAAAGGTTCATGTCGGGTCGCCTCGGTAGGGTAGCCGGCTGCTCTGGGCGCGTGGGACGAGTTCTGGTAGCAAACGGTCGGAACCTCCCACCGGGATCATGGAGCGATCGACGATGACGTGGCGAACTCTCGCGAGGATGGCGGCGGGGCTGGCCGTCCTACTGACGGTGGCCCCGACGGCGATGATCGAGGCCCGGGGCCAGGACCTGGGCCGGATCTTCGAGAAGGCCGCGAAGAAGGCCGTGAGGCAGGCGATCCAGCCGGCCGGCGGTCCCGTGCCGGGCCGCGCCACGGGGGCCGCCGCGGGCGCCGCTCGCGGAGAGGCCGTGCCCTTCACCACCAAGGACGGATGGACGCTGGTCGCCCACCACTACCGCCCCACCCGCGCCCCGAAGCCCGGGGCCATGCCGGTGATCCTCTGCCACGGGCTCACCTACAACGCCTCGTTCTGGGACCTGGACCCGGCGGTGAGCTTCGCGTCGTACCTGGCCTCGCAGGGCTATGACGTGTGGTCGATCGACCTCCGCGGGTCGGGCATGAGCCAGAAGTGGGTCTGGAAGCTGGACGAGGCCCCCGACATGCTCGTGGGGTCGGCCATCCGCAAGCTCTCCAACGGCAAGCTGGCCCCCACGGGTTACGCCACGGCCGACCCGAAGTTCGCCAACTGGTCGCTGGACCACCACATCGTGTACGACGTGCCGGCCGCCGTGCGGTTCGTCCGCAAGCAGACCGGGGCGCCCGAGGTGGCGTGGGTCGGGCACTCGATGGGCGGGATCGTGGCGATCGCCCACCTGGCCAGGTACAACAACCCGGGCATCGGGCGGCTCGTCACGGTGGGCAGCCAGGTCACCATGCCCAACGGCCAGCTCCCGCTCCAGTTCCTCGCCGAGATGCTCCAGTCCCGCCAGCTTCAGCTCACCGGGCAGCTCCGCGGCGAGGAGCTGGTCAACGCCTCGCGCACGAGCGTGCAGAACATGTTCTTCAACGTCCGCAACGTCGACTCCAAGATCTACGAGGCCCTGAGCGGCTCCGCGACCGACATCCCCGGCATGGCGCTCATGCAGCAGTACTCGGTCCTGGGCAAGCGCGGGGAGCTCTGGGACGCGAAGCAGCAATTCTCGTACGCGCAAAGCCTGGGCAACATCACGGTGCCCATGTTCATCTCGTGCGGGGCGGCCGACCAGTTCGCCCCGCCGGTCGTGCAGAAGTTCCTTTACGACCACGTGGGATCGGCCGACAAGACGATGGTCATCTTCGGGCGCGAGCAGGGCTTCGCGGTCGACGCCGGGCATGACGACGCCCTCGTCGGCCTGAACTCCCAGGCCCAGGTCTACCCCGTGATCGAGAAGTGGTTGAGCGGGGTTCGGTGAGAGAACACGTTTCACGCCGAGGACGCGGAGTCTCTGGAATCTGCCCTGCGGGATCCTCGCTCCGCGCCCTCTGCGTGAAACACCTCACCCGATCCGCAAGGGCCGGAACCCCACGGCATCGGCCGCCACGCAGTGGTAGTTCACGCCGTTGACCGGGCCCTGCACGGCCAGGCTCCACTGGCTCTCGGCGTGGAGGTGCCCGTACACGCAGGCCGTCACGCCCGCCTTCTCCATGAGGGCCACGGCCGGGCCGGGCCGGCGATGGGCGTCGAACGGCGGGTAATGCCAGAGGACGATCACGGGCGCGTCGTGAGCCTCGCGCAGCGTTGAGGCCGAGGCCAGGGCTCGGCCCAGGTTCGACACCTCGCGCTTCATGGCGGGATCGTCCTCCTCGCGATCGGCCAGAAACTCCGCGCCGGCGGTCCCGCACACGATCGCCCCGCCCTCGACGATCGCATCCCCCCCCACCGCGCGTAACGACCTGCGGAGCATGGGCCGGATCTTCGCAGCCGAGTTCCACCAGGCGTCGTGATTGCCCGCCGACAGGACCTTCACGCCCGGGAGGCGATCGATCCAGGCGAGGTCGGGCTGGACCTCCCGGTGGTTCCTCGCCGAGGATAGATCGCCGGGCAAAAGCACCAGGTCCCCGGGCATCACCACCGCGCGCCACTCCCGCTCGACCCTCGCGGCATGGTCGCGCCACCGGGCGGCGAATCGCTCGCGTGGGTCCTCCCGCGCCAGCGAGAGGTGCAAATCCGAAATCGCCCAGATGCTCGACAAACCGGTGCTCGGGGTGTCCTCTTTCATCATGTCCCTTTGGGATTAACCGCCTGGCCGCAAAGGCGCGGTGTATACACATTATTTTCAATTATTGACTCTGCGCCTTGGCGTCCTGGCGGTTCATCTCCTAGATCGGA
>JANOBY010000775.1:0-7325 GCA_031411935.1 Planctomycetales bacterium
TCGAACAACTTCGGCCTCCAGGGCGACAAGCCCACGCACCCCGAGCTGCTCGACTGGCTGGCCAGCGAGCTCGTCGCGCCGGGGTGGAAGCTCAAGCCGTTGCACCGGCTCCTCATGACGTCCAACGCCTCCCGCATGTCCTCGCGAGGCAACCCCGAGGCGATTGCGAAGGATCCGATCAACGACCTCCTATGGCGGTTCGACATGCGTCGGCTCACGGCCGAGGAAGTCCGCGACTCGATCCTCGCCGTGACCGGCAGCCTGAACACGAAGATGTACGGGCCGGGCGTTTACCCGGAGATCCCGCCCGAGGTCCTCGCCGGTCAGTCCGTCCCGGGCGCGGGCTGGGGCAAGTCTCCCCCTGAGGAGCAGAATCGCCGGAGCATCTACGTGCATGTGAAGCGGTCGCTGCTCATGCCGCTGCTCGAAGGCTTCGACATGGCCGAGACGGACCGCTCCTCGCCCGTGAGGTTCAGCACCACCCAGCCCACGCAGGCGCTCGCCATGCTCAACGGCGGGTTCCTGAACCGGCAGGCGGGCGTTTTGGCCGACCGCCTCAGGAGCGAGGCCGGCGAATCCGCCGACGCGAGGGTGAGGCTGGCCCTGAGGCTCGTCACGGGCCGCACTCCGTCGGATGCCGAGGTCGGACGAGGCGTGAAGCTCATCGCCACGCTGGGCGAGAAGCAGGGCCCCGACGAGGCCCTGCGGGCCTTCTGCCTCGTGGCCCTGAACCTCAACGAATTCCTCTACCTGGACTGAACGAACTCACCGAACGGAAGGATATCTCTCATGACCGATCGACGTTCGGAGACCTCGGGAGACTTCTGCGGCCGCACCCGGCGCGAGTTCCTCTGGCAGGCGGGCGCGGGGTTCACGGGCCTGGGCCTGGTGGACCTGCTCACTCGCGACAAATTCTTCGGCAACTCCGCAAGCGCTGCGGATGTGGCGGCGAAGGCGGCGAATCCGCTCGCGCCCCGGCCCCCGCACTTCGCGCCGAAGGCCAAGAGCGTGATCTTCCTGTTCATGTACGGCGGCCCCAGCCACATGGACACGTTCGACTACAAGCCCGAGCTGTACAAGCTCGACGGCAAGACGATCGCGCTGAAGACCTTCGGCCGAGGGGGCAAGAAGAACGAGGGGCGCGTGGTCGGCCCCAAGTGGAAGTTCAAGCCGTATGGGCAGAGCGGCAAGATGGTCAGCGACCTCTTCCCGCACCTGGCCACGTGCGTGGACGACATCGCGTTCCTCCACTCGATGACCGCCGACTCGCCGATCCACGGCTCGGCCATGCTCCAGATGAACACGGGCAAGATCCTCTCGGGGAGCCCCTGCCTGGGCTCGTGGGCCGGGTACGGGCTCGGCAGCCAGAACGAGGATTTGCCCGGCTTCGTGGTGATGCTCGACCCCACCGGAGGGCCGATCTCGGGCGCCAAGAACTGGTCCAGCGGCTACATGCCCGCGTCGTTCCAGGGCACCATCCTGCGGTCGGCGGGCACCCCGGTGCTCGACCTCAAGCGGCCCAGCGGGTTGACCGAGGGGGACCAGCGCCGCTTGCTGGACACGCTCAAGGACTACAACGACGACCACCTCGCGCCCCGCGCCGATAACTCGAACCTGGCCGCCCGGATCGCCAGCTACGAGATGGCGTATTCCATGCAGAGGCACGCCCCCGAGGCCGTGGACGTAGGGAGCGAGAACGCCGAGACCCAGTCTCTTTACGGCCTGGACGACGAGAAGACCAGCGACTTCGGCCGCCGCTGCCTGCTCGCCCGCCGCCTCGTGGAGCGCGGGGTGCGGTTCGTCCAGCTCTACGCCGGAGGCGCCCACAACGACAGCAACTGGGACGCCCACGGCGACCTCGAGAAGAACCACAACTTCCACGCCGGCCGCACCGACAAGCCGATCGCGGGCCTCTTGAAGGACCTCAAGCGTCGCGGGCTGCTCGACGAGACCCTGGTCGTCTGGGGCGGCGAGTTCGGCCGCCAGCCGACCGCCGAGTACGCCGCCGGCACGGGCCGCGACCACAACGCCTACGGGTTCACCATGTGGATGGCCGGAGGAGGCATCAAGGGGGGCATCAGCTTCGGCGAGACCGACGAGCTCGGCGGGGCCGCCGTGACCAACCGCCTCCACGTGAAGCACCTCCACGCCACGATCCTCCACCAGCTCGGCCTGGACCCCGACAAGCTCACCTACTTCTACAACGGGCTCGACCAGAAGCTCGTCGGCGTCGAGGGCGCGGAGCCGATCTCGCAGATCATCGCGTGATGGACGAGTCATCGGGGATCGGCCTGATCGCAGCCTTCCGCAAGGGCGGAAGGCTGGTCGATCGCGGCGTGATCACCGTCGCCGAGTTCAACAGCAAGGCGTTCGACGATTTCGCCTTGGTCATTCCTTTGTGAAATCTTCACAATGGATTCGCCGACTCTTCATGCGCCGTCTTCACAATCGCGGTATCGTCCCTTCATGACAATTTCACGTCGACGTGGAATGCCGTGTTGTTGAGAAGGATCCCCCCATGAAGCGCAGACGGTCCGGGTTTACGTTGATCGAATTGCTGGTCGTGATCGCCATCATCGGCGTGTTGATTGCCCTGCTCCTTCCCGCCGTCCAGGCCGCTCGCGAGGCCGCGCGTCGGGCCCAGTGCGTGAACAACCTCAGGCAGATGGGCCTGGCCATGCACAACTACGAGTCGGCGGTGGGCTCGTTCCCCATGACGACCATCCTGGTCCCGGCCAGCACCGGAAAGGCCGGCACGTGGACGTTCGAGTCGGCGTGGAGCCCGTTCGCCCGCATCGCCCCGTTCCTGGAGCAGGGGGCGTTCTTCAACGCGATCAACTTCAACCTCACGTATGACGCCCCGCCCAACACGACCGTCTCCATCACCCCGCTGAACATGCTGTCGTGCCCGAGCGACCCGGGCTCGAAGATCGACGACGCCACCATGGGCGGGACCGGCCTGGCCACGAGCAGCTACGGAGTTTGCAGCGGCGACTGGTACGTGTTCTCGGTCAACTGGGGCGCCACCAATTCGGTCGGCCCGATGAACCGGTCGCTGTTCGGCCCGAACTACTCGCGGTCGATCGCGATGGTGACCGACGGGCTCAGCAACACGCTCATGGCCTCCGAGGGTCTCGTCGGCCACGCCCAGATGCGCAGCTGCATCAAGAGCCCGACGGCCCCCTCCGACCCCGTCACGGGGGCCTGGACCCCGACCAATATCCCCGCCCCGGGCGTGGCATCCGTCGCGGCGCTCACGTCCATGATCGGTTCGTGCGGAACCGCGACCGGCAAGATCAAGGCCGGCGGGCCGATCGGGCATAGCCGCTGGACCAACGGGGCCGTGTATTACTCGGGCTTCACCACCGCCATGACCCCCAACGGCGCGCCCCGGGCGCTCAGCCGTGCCACCGGATTCGCCAACGCGGGGCAGGTCGTCAAGATGGACTGGGATTCGACCGACGAGAACGACGGCGGCCCGACCTACATGTCCCTGTCGGCCAGCAGCCGCCACCCGGGCGGCGTGAACTCCCTGTTCGCCGACGGGAGCGTCCGTTTCGTGAAGGACTCGGTCGACGCCACGACCTGGCGTAACCTCGGCACCATGGCCGGCGGCGAGATCGTCTCCGCCGACTCGTACTGATCCGCGGCGGATTTCCTCCGCGGTTTCCCCCATTCGCTCGGGATCGGCCTCTCCATCGAGGGGGCCGGGCCCGGGCGTTTCGTCTCCATGGAAAGGGATCCCGATGCGCTTTCGCACCGCCCTGATGCTCCTGCTCGGTTCCGCCTCGATCGCCGTTTTCGCAAGCGGATGCGGCTCGTCGACCCAGGCGCAGGCCGCGTTCAGCACCGTCCCGGTCAAGGGGAAGGTGCTCCTGAAAGGGAAGCCCCTCACCTCGGGGACGGTGAAGTTCGAGCCCGACGCCGGCCGGACCGCCTACGGCGAGATCGGGCCCGACGGCACCTTCACCCTGGGCACGTTCTCCACCAACGATGGCGCCGTGGGCGGTACCCACCGCGTCGCGGTCACGGGCAAGGGCGTGCCGATCCAGTACCGCAACGTCTCCTCCTCGGAGATCGAGGTCGAAGTTGTGGCCGGCAAGACCGACTACTCGATCACCCTGCCCTGAAGCGCACCCCTCCAGGATCCGACCGATGATGCGCTTGCTCTCGTTGACGCCCCTGCTCCTCGCGTTCCTCGTTCGCCCCGGCCTCGCGGATAGTCGATTCACGCTCGAGGCCACGGCCCTGCCCCGGCCCATGCTCTCGCAGGGGAAGCTCAACGCCGTGGTGGAAGCCTCCGCCGTGCAGAGCCTCGGAGATCGCGGCCTGGCCCTGGTCGCCCACGACAAGCTGGCCCCGCTCCACGTCCTTGAGGTCGCCACCGGCGAGCTCGTGGGCGAGCCGATCGCCTCGCCCCGCTTCCTCTCCGCCAGCAAGGCGGGCCCGAAGTGGGAGGGCCTGGCCCGCGACGGGGACGGCAGCCTCTATGTGATCGGCTCCCACGGAGGGGCCACCGACGAGGAGATCGCCGCCCATAGCGTGCTCACCCGGTTCCGCCTCGGGCACGGCGAGACGCCCAGCATGGACGACGCCTCGGTGGCCCGCTGGGACCTCTCCAGGCCCATCATCGCCGCCCTCAGGGCCCAGGGCGTGGGCGAGGCTTCCATCGCGAAGCGCAAGGTCGAGGGCCTGGCGATCCGCGAGGCGAACGGCGTTCGCCAACTCGTCGTCGGGCTTCGGGCACCGACCGACCGGGTCCGCGTGTTCGCCGCCGATATCACGCACGCGGAGGATGGGGCCGAGGTCGCGCTCAGGCCGCTCTTCGAGTTCTCGGCCGGCGCGTCCGAGGGCGTGACCTGCGAGCTGACCTCGCTGGAATATGTGCCGAATCTCAAGGGGTTCCTCGTCCTCACGTCGACCGAGGACGAGCTCAACGTGTTCCACGGCAACACGCTCTGGTTCGTGGCCGACGGCGAGACCTCGCAGGCGCACGAGATCGCCCGGTTCGAGGTGGCCATGAAGGCCGAAGGGCTCTCGGTCGTCGACGCCGAGAAGGCCGACGGCCCGGACGCCGTGAACCTGCTGGTGGTCTACGACAACGACGCCCTCAAGACGAAGATCCCCAGCCGGTTCCAGACCTTCCGCCTGGTCCGAAACCGGCCCTGATCCGCCGGCCTCTCACGCGATCGTGAGCCGATCCCCGCGTCGCACCCGCCCGCCCCGGACCACGGTCGCGTAAACGCCCACATTGCCGGCGTTGTTCTGCACCGAGGTCCGCAGGACGGTCGGGTCCTTGGGCAGGCTGCCCTGCGGGAGGGTGGTCATCACGCATCGCGGGGTGGGCCGCCAGATCGCCAGGACGACCTCGCCCAGGGTGGCCGTCTTGCCGATCCAGCGATCCTCGGCGAAGCCTTTTTCGTCGGTCTCGATCACGAAGTTGGGCCGGAACCGGGCCACGTCGAACCGGCTCGCGGGGGCCAGCGCTTGCAGGTGATCGAGCGACGACGTGGTGACCAGGTGGATCGGCGCGCCGTCGAACAGGGTGCCCGCCGGGATCTCGTATTCGAACACGTGGTCGGGCTGTTCGAGCCAGTCGTAGTCGGGCGAATAGCCCTCGCCGTGCGTCCCTGCGGGGGCCGACCGCGCGACCTTAACGGCGCGTCCGACCACGGCCGCGAGCCTCCCTTCGAGGCCCGGATCGTCGGTCATGGCGACCTGGCCGTCGGGGAACGTGACCCGCGCCGGGGGCATGTTTGCGGGATCGTGCGGGGGCTCGGGGAACGAGGCGCGGAAGTCGAACAGGCTGGGCCACCGCCTCGGGTTCTTGGCGCTGGCCACCTTGCCGGTCTCCACGTCGATCATCCCGTAGGCCCGATCGCCGACCACGCCCGTCTCGGTCACGTCGGCGGCATTCAGCTCCTCGCCCATCATCGACTTGAACGGATACCGCCAGATCGCCACCACCCGTCCCGCCACGGTCTCGCCCGTCTCGTCCATCGTGCAGATCCTTCTCGAAAAGGCGCCGTCAGCCCGAGCCCAGCCCCATCAGGCTAGCGAATCGCGACGATTCTGGACACCTGCCCCGCGAGGGAGCCGAGAAGAAAGCCGGGCCGGGAGAGCGTCCCTCGGCATGACACGGGGTCGCGAGCCCGCTACGATGGGGCCCCCTGGAACCCGCAACGAGCCCGGAGAACGAACCCATGAAGCTCTCACGAACCCTCCTCGCCGCCGCGACGCTCGTCGTCGCGGTCGCCGGCCCGGCCCCGGCCGACGACTCGCCGTCGTACCGCGTGCTCGGCTCCGACAAGGGCAAGGTGGCCATCCTCGCCAAGGACGGCAAGACCGTCGAGTGGGAGGTGCCCAACCCGAGCGAGGTCCACGACCTGGCCCTCCTGCCCAACGGCAACGTCCTCTTCTCCATGCGAGGGCCGACCATCGTCGAGATGACCCCCGAGAAGAAGGTCGTCTGGAAGTATGAGTGCAAGCCGGACTCCACGAACAAGCAGCGCGTGGAGGTCCACGCCTTCCAGCGCCTGGCCGACGGCAACACGATGATCGCCGAGAGCGGCAACCGCCGCCTGATCGAGGTCGATCGCGACGGCAAGGTCGTCAAGGAAGTCCCGCTCACGATCGACCATCCCGATCCCCACCGCGACACCCGCATGGCCCGCAAGCTGGCCAACGGCAACTACCTTGTGTGCCACGAGGGCGACGGCAAGGTCCGCGAGTACGACGGCACCGGCAAGGTCATCTGGACCTACGAGCTCGACCTCGCGGGCCGCCCGCGATCGCCGGGCCACGGGACCGAAGGGCACGGCACCGAGGTCTTCGGCGCCCTTCGCTTGAAGAACGGCAACACCCTGATCGCCGCCGGCAATGGCAATCGCGTGATCGAGGTCTCGCCCGAGGGCAAGACCGTCTGGACCCTGGAGCACGACGAGCTGCCCGGGATCAAGCTCGCCTGGGTCACCACGTTGCAGGTCCTGCCCAACGGCAACATCATCGTGGGCAACTGCCACGCCGGGCCCGAGAATCCGCAGCTCTTCGAGGTCACGCGCGACAAGAAGGTGGTCTGGACCTTCAAGAACCTCGACACCTTCGGCAACGGCCTGGCCGCCTCGCAGGTTCTGGACGTGGACGGAGTGATCCGGTAAGTCGGGGATGCGTTTCACGCAAAGGACGCGGATGTCTCGCAAAGGACGCAGAGAAAAGGAGGATTCTAGATTCTAGCAGTCAAGATTCCAGAGTGATGGTGCCCCTCGTTCCCACGCTCCGCGTGGGAATGCCGTCCGCGACGCTCCGCGTCGGCCTTCCCGGTCGGC
>JANOBY010000776.1:0-10730 GCA_031411935.1 Planctomycetales bacterium
CACCGAGCTGGCCCCCACGATGGATCGCGTGCTCAGGACCGCCCGCGACCGGGGCTCGCTGATCATCCACGCCCCCAGCGATTGCATGGACCACTACAAGGACGCCCCCGGCCGCCTGCGGGCCATCGCCACCCCCAAAGCGAAGGCCCTCCCCGCCGAGATCGGCGCCTGGTGCTACAAGATCCCCAACGAGGAGAAGGGCACTTATCCCATCGATCAGACCGACGGCGGCGAGGACGACGACCCGAATGAGCATGCCGAATGGGCCAAAAAGCTCGCCGACATGGGCCGCAACCCCAAGCTCCCCTGGAAGCAGCAGACCGACCTGCTGACCATCGACCCCGACCGCGACTACATCAGCGCCAACGGCGAGGAGATCTGGAGCATCCTCGAACAGAAGGGGATCAAGAACGTGGTCCTCCTGGGCGTTCATCTGAACATGTGCGTTCTCGGTCGCCCGTTCGGCCTTCGGCAGATGGCGAAGAACGGCCGCAACGTGGTGCTCATGCGCGACATGACCGACACCATGTACAACCCCGCCCGCGCCCCCTACGTGAACCACTTCGCCGGCACCGACCTGATGGTCGAGCACGTCGAGAAGTTCGTCTGCCCCACGGTCACCAGCGACCAGATCCTCGGCGGCAAGCCCTTCCAGTTCAAGGACGACAAGAGGCCCGGCGTGGCCATGATCCTCGCCGACGACGAGTACAAAACCGAGGCTTCGCTGCCCGCCTTCGCCTCATCGAGCCTGCTCAAGGACTACCGGGTGGACTACCTGATCGGGCTCGAAGGGGACAGGGCCACGATCGGAGGGGTGAACCAGCTTGAGGACGCCGACGTGCTGCTCGTGAGCGCCCGCAGGCGGGTCCTGCCCAAAGCTCAACTCGACGCGATCCGCGCCTTCGTCGATTCGGGCAAGCCCGTGGTCGGCATCCGGACGGCCAGCCACGCCTTCGCGCCTCGCGGCAACGCAAAGCCCGAGGAGGGCCACTCCGCCTGGCCCGAATTCGACGCCCAGGTGCTCGGCGGCAACTACCACGGCCACCACGACGACGGGCCGAAGGTCGCGATCGAGCTCGCCCCCGGCTCGGAGTCCCACCCGATCCTCAAGGGCGTGGACGCCACGAAGCTTGTGGGCAACGGGTCGCTCTACAAGGTCTCTCCGCTGGCGAAAACGGCCACGACCTTGCTCCTCGGCTCGATCCCCGGGCAGCCCTCCGAGCCGGTCCTCTGGGTCAACGCCCCGGAGGGCAAGGGCCGCGTGGTCTACACCTCGCTCGGCCAGAAGGACGACTTCTCCAGCCCCGACTTCGCCCGCCTCTTACGCAATGCGATGGATTGGAGCCTGGCCCGCGATTGATGAAATTCAGGCCCGACCAGCGGTCAGCTCCGGGATCGCCATGCCGCCGGCCACGATGGGGATGGGGCGGCCGAGGCGGTCGGGGATCGTGATGTTCTGGTAGTCGATCCCGAGGTGGTGGTAGATCGTGGCGAGGAAGTCGTGGGGCCCCACGCGGCGGTCGATGACCTCCTCGCCTCGCCGATCCGTGGCGCCGATGACCTGCCCTCCGGGGATGCCTCCGCCGGCCCAGATCATCGAGTTCGCGAGGTTCCAGTGGTCGCGCCCCGGCTGCACCACGCCCGCCGCGGCGCTCGACTGGCCCCCTCCGCTGCTGGCCACGTACGAGATCCTCGGGGTTCGGCCGAACTCGCCCGTGACGACCACCAGCACGCGGCGATCGAGCCCGCGATCGTACACGTCCTGGATCAGCGCCGAGACCGCCTGGTCGAAGGTCGGGGCGCGGAACTTCAGGGCGTCGAACACATGATGATTCACCGCGTGGTCGTCCCAGTTCGCCACGCGCCCGCACAGGGGGCCGTCGAACGTGGTGGTCACGAGGTCCACGCCCGCCTCCACGAGCCTGCGGGCCATGAGGCATTGCTGGCCCCAGGCGTTGCGTCCGTAGCGGTCGCGGAGCCTGGGATCTTCGCGGTTCAGGTCGAAGGCCTTCGCCGCGTCGGGGCTCGTTAAAAGGTCCAGGGCCCGGAGCTGGAACTCGTCCATCGACGTCTCCACCGAGGGCCGATCGAGCGACCGGCGGAGGTCGTCCAGCGTCACGCGCAGGCGGCTGCGATCGGCCACGCGCGCCCGCTCGGCGGGGTCGGCGATCCCGATGTTCGGCACGCGGAAGTCGGGCGCGCTGGGGTCGCCCATCACGGCGAACGGCTCATACGTGGAGCCCAGGAAGGCTGGCCCGGCGATCCGAAACCCGTCGTAACCGTGCACGGGGTTCACGCCGATGTAGTTGGGCAGGGCCCGCGGAGGCCCCTGCTTCAGGTAGTTGGCGACCGACATCACGTCGGGCAGGTTCGGGCCGGGCTTGTCCGCGGGGTCGGGGTCGCCCGAGAGCAATTGCAACGAGCCCGCCGGGTGGCCGCCTCCGCCGTGGGCCATCGACCTCAGCACGCTGAACCTGTCCGAGAGCCCGGCCTGCAAGGGGAGAAGCTCGCTCATCCGGTAGCCCGGCGTCTTCGTGGCCATCGTCGAGAACGGGCCTCGAAACTCCGAGGGGGCGCCGGGCTTGGGGTCGTACGTATCGAGATGGCTGCAACCGCCGCGGAGCCACACGAGGATCACCGCCTTGCGTTCGCCCAAGTCGGGGACGGCCGCGGAGGCCCTCAGATTCAGGAGGCCGGGGAGCGAAAGGGTGCCCATCCCGGCGAGGCCCGCCCTCAGGAATTCGCGTCGCGACGGGCTGGTCTCTTGGCGGGTCATGCAGTCATCTCGACAATCGTGGGAGGGGGGAGAACGGTCGGGAGGGGGCGAGGATCAGACGGCGATCTTCACGGGGGTCCCGCCCCCCTCGGCGCTGGCCTTCGCGGCCTCGATGAAGGCGACGATCTCCAGCGTCTCGCGCAGGTCGATCGGCATCTCCTTCGTCTGGAGCATGCCCACGATCGCCTTCAGCAGCTCGCGATAGATGAACTCGGTGCTCACGCCCTGGGTGGCTACGCCCTTCTCGCCGAAGAGGGTAAATCCGTAGGGCGAGGCCCCTTTGCGAAGGCCCCGGACGGTCCCCACGCGGCCGCCCGACCAGAGGCCGGTCACGACCTCGCCGTTGGGGTCCGACAGGCACGTCACGCGCTGGCATCCCGGGCCCATCAGGGTGAAGAGCATCTCGGTCGGGTGGATCCCGTAGTGGAACAGGCCCGGGTTCCGCCCCGTGGTGTCGAGCGGGGCCGGTCCATACGTGGACACGCCGACGGCCTTGCCGGCGTCCCCCTCGCCCGACCGGGCCTTCACGACCTCGGGGGCGTACCGCAGGCTCGAGCTCGACATGAGCGGCACGTGCTTCATGGCCGCCAGATCCACCATCGCCCTGGCATCGGCGAGCGAGCAGGCAAACGGCTTATCCACATACGTGGGGATCCCACGCTCGAGGAACGGCCTCGCGCGATCCCAGTGCACGGAGCCATCGACGGCCTCGATGAACACGGCGTCGATCTTGTCGTAGAGCTCGGCGGGGTCGGCGAACAGGGGGATGCCGTACCCCTTCATAGCCTCGGTGTATTTGGGGATGACCTCGGGCGAGATCCGCGACGTGCCCGGCACCCCGGCGACCACCTTCGCCCCATCGACCCACTGGGACTCGGCGATGTCCACGTGGTTCAGCCTCTTGGTGAACTCCACCGCGTGGCTCGTATCGAAATCGACCATGCCGATCCGGATCATGGGAGGCTCGCCCTCGGTGAGACTTGAAAAGTTCGGATTAACCGCCAAGGCACCAAGAACTCAAATCACCTTAATTTAACCCTCGGAAATCTCACTCCGCGCCCTGGCGTCCTGGCGGTTTCCTCTTCTTGATTTAGACCTTCGGCTCCCAGCCGGAGGCATACTCGCGGGTCCAGAGACCGGATGCCTCGCTATCGTTGAGGATGTGCCCGTTGGACGGGTCGCATCGCAGGGCCCGGCCCGTGCGGTGGGCGATATTGCCGAGGTGGCAGAGCAGGGTCGATTTGTGGCCCTCCTCGATCTCGCTGTTGGCCCTGGCCTCGCCCCGGATCGCGGCGAGGAAGTTGGTCTGGTGGACCGCGTCGCCGCCGGGGCCCTTGACCGTCTTCGTGGTCTTGCCCTTCACGTCGTGCACCGAGTAGCCGCCCGCGGTGATCTCGACCGAGCCCTCGTCGCCGTAGAACACCACGTCGGCGCCGGGGCCTCCGGGCCGGTATTCGTTGCAGCTGATGCCTTCCCAGGTGATCGACTTGCGGCCGTCGAAGTCGAACGAGACCACATGCGTGTCGGGCGTCTCCTGATCGTCCTGGAACCGGTAGCGGCCGCCCGACGAGGTCACTCGCGATGGGTAATCGGCGCCGAGCCCCCAGCGTGCCACGTCGATCATGTGCACGCCGTTGTTGCCGAGTTCGCCGTTGCCCCAGTTCCAGAACCAGTGCCAGTTGTAGTGGAGGATGTTGTCGCGATAGGCCTGCCGGGGCGCGGGGCCTTGCCACAGGTCAAAGTCCAGCCACGCCGGAGCCGGGCCCTCCTTGCCTTGCCCGATCGAGGGCCGGTCGCTGCTGTAAAGGCATCGGGCGAAGTACGGCCTCCCGATCCCGCCCGAGCGGACGAACTCCACGCCCTCGACCACCTTGGGCCAGCTCCGTCGCTGGTTGCCCATCTGCACCACGCGATCATTCTTGCGGGCGGATTCGACCAGCATCTCCCCCTCGCGGGCGGTGTGGCTGCACGGCTTCTCCACATACACATGCTTGCCCGCCGAGCACGCGAGGATCGCCGCCGGGGCGTGCCAGTGGTTGCACGTGGCGACGATGATCGCATCGACCGTCTTGTCGTCGAGGATCTTGCGGAAGTCGCCCACGCCCTTCGGGGCCTTCGTTCGCGATCCCGTCTTCGCGACAGCCTCGACGGCCTGATCCACGCGCCGGGAGTCGGGGTCGCACACGTAGGCGACTTCCACGCCGTCGAGCCCTGCGAAGCCCCTGGCATGATCGAGCCCCCGGCTCCCCACGCCCACCACGCCGACCACGATCGAGTCGTTCGCACCTCGGGCCGAGGCCAGACTCATCTGCGAAACGGCCAGGCCGGTCGCGGCGGCGGCCCCCAGGAATCGGCGACGGTCGATCGCGTTGGTCATGATCGAAGCTCCAGGGCGGGAGAGAGCACCCATTGTTCAACAAGAGGATAACACGAACCGGGCGGCCGATCACCGCGACTTCGGCCCGAGCACGAATTCGAGGAACGCGACGATCCTGGCGTTCGAGTCCTCGGTGGGCGTGTGGTCGGGCCGGTTGGTCATCCCCACGCGGTTCGTCACGCCGAGCACTCGGTTCACGGCGACCACATGGTTCAGGGCCTTCCAGCGCTCGGGGGGGTCCTCGGAACCGCCCGACACGAGGAACGGGCGAGGGGCCATCAGCGCCTGGATCTCGTGCAGGTCGTGGCCCGTTTCGAAGAGCCGTTTATAGGCGCCCGTGCGGGGGTTCTCGGCCGTGATGAGGCCGGGCTTTCGCTTCACACCGGACTTCCAACCCAGATACCAGGGCTCCCAGTAGTTCACGTTCGATCGAGGCTCGTCGAACGCGATGCCCGGATCCGACCAGACCCCGCACGCGAACTCCTCGTGCAGGGCGGCGGCGAACATGGCCCACTTCCCTCCGTAGGAGTGCCCCATCACGCCGATCCGCTTCGGGTCGAGCTCGGGCAGGGTCGCCATCGCGTTGCGGGCGTTCGCGGCGGTGTAGGCCAGGTACGAGAGTGGCTGGATCTTGATGTCCGACTTGTCGGTGTCGATCACGCGCGGGTCGAACCCGATCGAAAGCGCGGCGATGCCCCGGCGGGCGAGCATTCGCGCAAAATCCCGATGCGGCTGCCCCTCGCCGATCGCGGTCTCGGGCTCGTAATAGACGACGAGCATCGCCGGGAACGGCCCGGGGCCTTCGGGCACGAGCAGGTACCCATCCACGACCCGATCGGGCGCGACCTGCAATCGGACGCGCTTCTGCACGTACTTGTCCCCGGGCATGGATCCGAGAATCTCGATCTCGGGCTTTGCGATCAGAGGCGGCCAGGCGCCCATCTCGGCGTGCCAGGCTTTCAGGATCTCCTTGCGACGTTCGGACCACTCGGCAGGCGTTCGGACGGGGCGTCCGTCGTCGAAGATCAATGGCGACTTGTAGGATCCGAGGTCGTCGCGAAGCTTGGCGGGGGGCGAGAAGACCGCGCGAAGGGCTTCGGGGGGTTCGTCCGCCCTCGCGAGGTCTCCGCCCGCGAGCATCAGGCAGGCGACCGCGAACTTGAGCTTGTTCATGCGTGGAACCTCCTCGAAGTCACCAGCGGATGTCGGACTGGACGGGGTTGGTGTGCATGTCGGCGCGGTCCTCGATCGGCCAGGCCCTCAGCTCGTCCACGAGCTTCACGAGCCCCTGGACGGCGGCCTCAAAGATGATCTTCCCCTTCTCGGCGGTGGCCTTGGTGGGGTCGCCGTGGACTCCGGTTTTGGTCCATCGGCCCCAGTAGTCGTTGAACCTCACGAAGTAGTTGGCGGTGCTGTCGCTGGAGACGAACTCGCCCATGCGGTCGTTGTCCTCCACGGCCCTGTCCATCTGCACGCGGTCGCCGGCGAGGTGGAGATACAGCGAGGTCTCGAATTCGTCGGCGTGGGCCAAAACCTTCGACTCGCGGACCTTCTCGAACGCCTCCATGAGGAACCAGAAGTACGTGGTCGCGAAGCACAGGGACTTCGTCTCCAGCACCGTCTTTCTCGCCACGAGATCAATCAGCGACGCGTTCGACCCGTGGCCGTTGACGATCAGGATCTTCTCGAACCCGTGATAGGCCACGCTCTTGGTGATATTCAAACAGAAGCCAATAAAGACGTCGGGCTCGATGTGGATCGTGCCGGGGAAGTCGATATGGTGACGGTTCAGCCCGTACGAGATCGGAGGGAGGACAAGCACCTTGTCGGGCACGCGTCGGCCGACCTCCAGGCACACGGACTCGCTCAAAAACACGTCCACGTCCAGGGGCAAATGATGCCCATGCTGCTCGGTCGAGCCCGTGGGGAGGATGATGAGCTTCTGGAGCGCGATGGCCTCGTTCATCTCGGGCCAGGTGAGGCGATTGTAGCGATACTCGGTCGAAGCCCGGCTCATCGTCGAGGTCCTTGGGGGGGGCGTTGGTAGAGGTAAGCCGCCAAGACGCGAAGCCACGGAGGAAGAAAGGCCATCTCAGTCCAGGATTCTTTGATCCTTCTCTCTCGTCCTTGGTCTCTTCACGCCTCGGCGGTTCATCCGGATCTATTGGGCAAACTCATCATCGAGGGACTTCGTGCAATCCACGAGCAGCCAGCACACGCCGCTGCCCAGATACATGAGGGCGAGCAGGAGGAACAGCGGGTTCCAGTCGGTCACGGGGCCGCCGGGGGTCTTCGTGGTGAAGAGGTCGAGGACCGCGCCGAAGAGGATCGGCATGACGATCCCTCCGGTGGTGCCCGCGGTGTTCACAATGCTGAAGACCGTGGCGCTGTAGCGTCCGCCCAGATCCGTGCAGGCCCCCCAGGTGGTGGGCTGGCTCCAGTCGCTGAAGAACTTGGCGCCCATGAGGAACAGGGCCGCCATGGTCCCGTCGGTCTGCGGGACGACCATCGCCAGGAGCACGCAGCCGACGACCTTGCCCACGAACCCCACGCCGCTGCGGCTCCATCGGCGGCTGCCCGTGGAGGCGATCGCGCGGTCGTTCAGCCATCCGCCGGCGATCCCTCCGAGGGCCCCTCCCCAGAGCGGCAGGCTCGCGAGCCACCCCGTCTTGGCGATGTCGAACCCGCGCGCCCGGAGGAAGAACGTGCCGATGAGGCTCACGAACGCCACGTCCGACCCGGCGTCCAGGAACTGCTGCACGACGAAGAAGCGGAGGCTGCGGCTTTTCCACGCGCGGGAGGCGGGCAGGGGGGTCGTCACGGTCGCCGATGCGGGGGCCTGGCCCTCGGCGATGAGCTTGCGCTCGGCCTCGTTCACGCCCGGATGATCGGCCGGGGTGTTGCGGAAGAGGAGCCCGAAGATCCCGGCATACGCGACCCCGATCAGGCCGAGCACGCCCAGCGAGGTCTGCCACGACAGCCCCCACCAGCCCATGAGCAGCGTGCCCAGGATGATCGGCGACATGGCCCCCCCGGCGCGCCCGAATGTGGTGGCGATCCAGCCCTGGATGGTCGTGCGAGAGGACGCCGGGAACCAGCTCCGCGTGGCCTTCGTGAGCGCCGGATAGCAGCCTGCCTGAGCCGCGCCGAAGAGCAACCGGGCCACGCCAAGGACCCCGAGCACCGGCGTCTGCCCGATGATCGCGATCGCGCCCGACCACGCCGCGATGATCGCGGCGAGGAACCGGTGGGGCCCGAACCGGTCGATGATCACGCCGCTGGGGATCTGCCCGCCCGCGTACGTGTAGTAGAACAGCGAGAACAGGAACCCGGCCTCGGTGTTCGTGAGCCCGAAATCCTTCTGCAACTGGGGCCCGACAAGGTTCCACGTATACCGATGCAAGTACAGCAGGAACGACGCCCCGCACGCCAGGGCGAACACGCGCCAGCGGATGTTGGTGGGCCGGGGCGTGTCGAGGGCGTCATCCATGCGAGGTCACCACGGCTGTTCCTCCCCCACGCAAAGGATGAATTGCCCCTGCCGCACGCGGGCCCCCCAGGCCTGGCCGACCACGATCCCGTCGATGGGCGCGGTCACGGGCCAGGCGGGTTCGTCGATGCGCTGAAAGTCGTGCAGACGGCCGACGAGATCGCCCTTGCGGACCCTCACGCCGCACCGCTGGATTTCCTCGTAATGGCCATCGAACGGGGCGGGCACGTAGCAGTTGAAGTCCACGATCGCCGCGCACTTCTGGGTCTTCGCGGCGTGGTGGGCGATGGGCTGGATCTCTCCGCGGAGCTGGCCGTGGCGGATCGCGGCGGCGAGCACGCCCTGACGGCCGTACTTCACGCCCTCGGAGAGCACGGCCTCGCCCCAGCCCAGCTCGGTCCCCACGGTGATCTTCCCCAGGCGTTCGCTCTCGCTGGTCAGCAGCCCCGGCGTGCGGTTCTGGTACACCATGATCAACGGGCAGCCGAACCAGCGCGCGGTCTCGGCGATCTCGCGGGCGAGTTCGGGGTCGTCGATCGGGTGGAAGCTTGAACAGAAATCGAAGCGGATCTGCTGGCCGCCCGAGTGCAGATCCAGCACCACATGCACATGAGGCCAGATGGCCTTGCGCACGAAGTCGGCCAGGCGATGCGTGATCCCCGCCAGCGCGGGCACATGCCCCGCGCCGTCCACGAACGCGCGGTTCAGGTTCACGCGGTCGGCCCCCACGCTGTCGCGGGTGCCGGTGCGGAAGGCCTCAACGTTCAGCACGGGGACGAAGATCAGGCGGCCGAGCACGTCGTCGGTCGCGACCTCGTGCAGGATCTGCTTGATCGCCGACGGCCCTTCGTACTCGTTGCCATGCGTGGACCCGATCGCCACCAGGCCGCGCCCCGGCTGGGCCCTGGGGCCGACGATCACCGTGAGGGGGATCATCTGCGTGCCCCACATGGTGTCGTGTTCGAGGGCCACCCAGTAGTCGCGCCGGCCGGGCGAGTCGAAATCCAGGTCGTCGGGGCGGGTCACGATCCGGGGCATGGGCGAGGTCCTTGATCAGCTCTCAAAGAATCGGACGAACCCCCAAGAATCTCACTGGAAGACGATCCGCGAGGGGCAGAAGGGCTTGAGGCGTTCGAGCGAGATCTCCACGCCGAGGCCCGGCCCTGTGGGAATCAGGAGCATCCCCTCGTCGTCGAGCTGGAACGGCTCGTTGAGGATCTGGTCGATGTAGGCGCACGGGGTGAGGTACTCGACGTACCGCGCGACCGGGATCGAGGCCGAGAACTGGAGGTCGGCCGCCAGCCCGATCGCGGTGTTCCACCCGTGGGGCACGACCTGGATGTTGTGGTCGTGGGCGAGCTCGGCGATCCGGTGCGACTCGGTCAGGCCGCCGTTCTTGGTGCAGTCGGGCTGGAGGATGTCCACGGCGCGGGCCTCGATCCACGGGGTGAACGCCTGCCTGCGGGTGAGGACCTCGCCTCCGGCGATCGGCACGGGCGAGACCTTCGTGAGCGCCGCGTAGCCCTCCAGGTCGTCGGGGGGCAGGGGCTCCTCGAACCACACGATCCCGTAGTCCGCGAGCATGTTCGCGGTGTTCCGCGCCCAGTTGGTGCCGTGCGGCCAGAACTGCTCGCTCCCGCCGGCGTCGACCATCAGCTCCACGTCCTCGCCCACCGCGTTGCGGGCGGTCTTCACGAGCAGCTCGTCGAACTTGCGGTCGCGACGTCCGAACGGCCGCCAGCCCATCTTGATCGCGCGGAAGCCTCGACCGACCACGCTTTCCAGGTTGCGGGCCAGGGCGTCGGGCTCGTCGAAGAGGATGGACCCGTAGGGCTTGATCCGGTCCCGGTAGGTGCCGCCCAGGAGCCGCGAGACCGGCTGGCGGCAGGCCTTGCCCATGAGGTCCCAGAGCGCGATGTCGATCCCGCTGATCGCGTGCTCGACCGAGCCCCCTCGCCCCTGCCAGAAGCTGGCCTGGCGGAGCGTCTCCGACACGCGCTGGGGCTCGACCGAGGATTGCCCCTTGAGCAGGGGCCAGATCAGCTCGATCGCCCCGACCACCAGCTTGCCCGAGGTGAAGCAGCTGC
>JANOBY010000777.1:0-8729 GCA_031411935.1 Planctomycetales bacterium
CCTGCACGCCATGGCGCGGTGGAGACACATTCTTATCAATTCTTGACTCTGCGCCTTGGCGTCCAGGCGGTTCATCTCCTACATCATTCCTGAAGAGCCCCATTGTTGCCGACCGGCCCCCGATCCGCCAGAATTTCAGGGCCGCCTTGTCTCCATCGAGTCCGACTTCATGCCAAGCCTCACGATCGACCGGATGGCCCCCACGCTTCGCCCCTCGGGCCGGGTGGCGATGCGTCAGCGGTGGGCGGACCTGCTGTTCCTGCACTGGCCGGTCCCGGCGGAGGCCCTTCGCCCGCTGATTCCCCCGGAGCTGGAGGTCGACACCTTCGGCGGCGACGCCTATGTGGGGCTCGTCCCGTTCACCATGACGGGCGTGCGCCCCGTGTGGAGCCCCCCCGTGCCGGGGCTGTCGAACTTCCATGAAATCAACGTCCGCACCTATGTGCACCGCGAAGGACGCGACCCCGGAGTGTGGTTCTTCAGCCTCGACGCCGCCCAGAGCCTGGCGGTGAGGATCGCGAGGACGATCTGGCATCTCCCCTATCACTTCGCCCGCATGAGCCTGGAACGCGGGGCCGAGGGCGCGGTCCGCTATCGCTCGGAGCGCCTCTGGCCCGGCCCGTTGCCGGGGTCGTGCGACCTCGCGTATCGCGCCGAGGGGACGCCCTCGCCGGCGGTGCCCGGCAGCCTCGAACACTTCCTCGCCGAGCGTTACATCCTGTACGCCCAGGGACGCCGGGGCATGTGCCTGGGGCGGGTCCATCACACGCCGTACCCTCTGCAATCGGCCTCGCTGCTCGACCTGGACGAGAACCTGATCGCGGCCTCGGGCATCGCTCGCCCCGCGACCGCTCCGCTCGCTCATTATGCGAGCGAGGTTCAGGTGGAGGTATTCCCCCTGACCCGGATCTGAGGACGTTTCACGCAGAGAACAAGGATTTCGGATTCCAGATTCTGACTTCTCTGCGTCCTCTGCGTGAAACGTCTTCCCCTCAACGCCGAGACTTCAAGAAGGCGAGCAGGTCCGAGAGTTCCTGCTTCGAGAGCTGGGTGTCGAGCCCGGCGGGCATGACCGAGACGGTGCCGGGCTTCATCTCCTCGACCTCGTCGCGGGGGATGCGCACCTCCTTGTCGGCGGCCACGGCGAGCACGACCTCGTCGGGCGCGTCCTTCTTGAGGATCCCGCTGTGGACCTGCCCGGCCTTCGTGGAGACGACCATCGGCTCGTAGCTCCTCACGAAGCTGGCGCTGGGGTAGATCACGGCCTCGATCAGGTCGCGATCGCCGCGGATCGAGCCGATCCGGCTCAGGTCCGGCCCCACGTTCCCGCCCAGGTAGCCCACGGCGTGGCACGTCATGCACGCGGCCTTCGTGCTCTGGAACACCGCCTGCCCGCGCCGGAGGTCGCCCTCGGGCATGGTCGCCAGGATCTCGTCGAGCTTCGATTTCTGCTCCAGTTGCGCCCGCTCGATCAGGTCATAAAGCGGTTGGGCCTCGTTCTGGACGGCCTCCGAAAACTTCGCGAACCGGGGCTTCAGGGTCTCGAGGCGGAGCGACCCGAGCAGGGGCGACTCCCTGAGCGAGGCGACGAGTTCCCGACCAATCGCCTCGTCGGCGCACCCGTCAAACAGGGGCAAGAGGCGATCGGCCTCGAGAGGGCCCGCCGTTTTGAGGATGCGGGCGACCGAGGCCAGAGCGTTCGCGTCGAGCCGGGACCGGACGAGCACATCGGCCGCGGCCAGCCGCATGGTCACGGGCTGATCCGGCGCGATTTGCTCGCCGAGGAAGGCGAACAGGGCGGGGTCGATCGCCAGCCGCTTCTCGGGCAGGGCGAGCAGGGCATCGAGCCGGACGCTCGCAGGTAGGGACTTGGAAGTCCCGACCGTCATCAGGGCGGCGGTCAGGGCATCCTCCCCAGCGTCCTCGCCCTTGCCCCCCTGCAAGGCCCGGGCGGACTTGACCGCCTGCGCCACGACCTCCGCGTCGTGCGTGGCCAACGAGGTGACCAGGCCCGTCCGCCACGTGGCGGGCACCGGCTTCACGCCCGACCGCTCCATGGCTTTCAGTACCGTCATCCGGACATCATGACGAGTCGAAGAAAGGCCGAGGATCTCGCCGATCAGGGCCTGAACGGGGGCCGACGAGGCATACCCCGCGAGGTCCGCAGCGATTGCCGCCAGAGCAGGACCAGGGTTGCCGGGCTCGGCGGGGAATTGCCGCAGGCGGTCCCGGAGACTCCCCGCCAGGAACTCGCCGTGCTCGGGATGGTGCGAGAAAAACCAACGCTCGGTCTCGGCCCCGCGGGGCCCCTGGGTCCGCATCCCCTCGACCCTTCCCGGATTGACAGCCTCGCCCATCTGGTCCAGAGCGATCACGGCGGCGCGGCGTGTCTCGGGGCCGCGCGGGTCGTTCCAATCGGCAAGCCCCCGCGGGTCGCCGATCTCGACCAGGGCGTACGTGAGCGTGTGTTCGAGAACGCGGTCGGTGACCGCCGTTTCTATCTTGTCCAGCAATGCGGGCACGTGGGCGGGATTGCCGATGCGTCCCAGGGCCTCGGCCGAGGCCCGCTGGACGGCGGGCGGTCCCTTCTCCAGCAGCCCGTGCAACGCCTCTCGGGCCCCCGCGTGTCGCCTCACGCTCGCCGCGTGGATCGCGGCGGTCTGGACGCTCGGGTCGTTGTGGCGAAGGCCGAGGCTGGCGGGTTCGCCGCCCCACGGGTCGCCGATGCGCGACGAGGCCCAGACCGCGTTGCGGACGGCCTCGGGCGAGCGATTCGCCGTGATCGTGTCGACCAGCGCGGGCACGGCGTCGTCCCCCCTTTGGCCGAGCGTCGCGACCGCCCGGCGCCTCACCGCGGGCCGGGGATCATCGAGCAACCTGGCAAGCTCCGCCGGGGTCATCTCGGCCCAGTCGAGGTCGAGCCCTCGCGGGTCGTCCACCTTGGGGGCATCGGCGCGCCTCACGCGGTAGATCGCGCCCAGGACGTCGGGCTTGCCGATTTGCGAGGTCGGGCAGCAGAGCTTGTACCACCCCCCGGTGTCGAGCACGAGCAGGCTCCCGTCGGCGTCTTCGAGCACGTCGGTCGGGTGAAAATCGAGGTTCTCGGCCGCGACCAGGAAGTCGGAGTCGGTCGTCTTGAACGTGGCCCCATCGGGCTCAAGGACGTGCCTCGTAACCTTGTGCATGTTGAAGAGTGCGGCGAACAGGTTGTCCTGATAGTCCTTGCCGAACGCCTTCGACTCGTACCGCATGAGGCCCGAGGGGGCGGCGGGGCCGAGGTGGGTCATCACGGGCATGAGGTCGGGCCCGGTGCGGGTCTGGCCGTCGATGGCGTCGTGGTCCTTGCCGTACAGCCCTCCGTAGACCGCGTGGATGATCCCGTCGCGCTTGCCGCCCCCCGGTTGCACCAGGAACGTGGTGGTGAAGAAGCGCTCGCCGCCGGGGCTGAAGGCGACTTCCACCGGGTTGTCCATCCCGCCGGTCATGACGGGCTCGACGCCGGTGCCGTCGGGCCGGGCGCGGAAGATGTGCGCGGCGCGGGTCTTGAGCGGGGGCTTGCCGGGCCGGTCGTAGGTCTGCTCGGCGAAGGCCCCCTTGCACCAGTAGATCCAGCCGTCGGGGCCGTTGTAGGGGCCGTGCAGGTCGTTGGCGCACCCGGTCAGGGTCTTGCCTTTGAACCACTCCTCGCGGCGATCCGCCTTGCCGTCGCCGTCGGTATCGGTGAGCTTCCAGATCGAGGGAGGCGCGGCCACGTAGAGCGAGCCCTCGCGCCACATGGCCCCCTCGGGAAACATCATCTTGTCGGCGTACACCACGCTCTTGTCGAACACGCCGTCGCCGTTCGTGTCTTCCAGGCGGACGATCCGGTGCGAGGGGTTCTTGAGCTGCTCGGCCGGGGGGTCGTTCGATCCCGAGGAGTCGGCCACATAAAGGCGTCCAAGCTCGTCGAAGTCGGCCACGATCGGCCGATCCACGAGCGGGGGGCCCGCCACGCGCTCGACCACGAAGCCCTCGGGCACGCGGAAGACCTTGCCCTCGACGTTCACCTCGCCGGCGAGCGAAGGCGAACTCCAGGCCAGAGCGGCAAGGAGGGCCACGGCGATCGATCGATTCATCGGACGGACCTCGTCGGACGCGGGGTAGGAGGGCGTCCCCCATCTTGTCTCCGGCCGTTGTGGTTTTCAATGCCGGGGAGGTTGGGAAGATGGTTCACGCGGAGCACGCGGAGAAGCGAGAATCCGAAATCGGCCCGACCGAATCCTCCCCACTTTGCGCCCTCCGGGAGAACCGCCTTCAAGGTCTGGTCCCTTGACTTCGCGCCCCCACGGCCGCAGTCTGAGCCGGTTTGACCCTCAAACGGAAACCCCTCCAACTGCGAGCCGACCGCCATGAAGCGAGTGATCCTCTCCGCCCTGTTCGTGCTGGGATTCGCGGCCTCGGCCCCTGCGGCCGACCCGCTGAAGTTGCTGATCGTCGACGGCCAGAACAATCATGACTGGAAGTCGATGACCCCGCCCATGAAGGCCGCGCTCGAGGCCACCGGCCGGTTCAAGGTGGACGTGGCCACAACCCCCCCGGCGCAGTCCAAGGCCGAGGCCTGGCAGGACTTCCGCCCCGAGTTCACCAAGTACGACGTGGTCCTGAGCAACTACAACGGCGAGCCCTGGCCCGAGACCGTGCAGAAGGCGCTCGAGCAGTACGTGAGCAACGGCGGGGGGCTCGTGGTCGTCCACGCCGCGAACAACGCGTTCGAGGGTTGGCCCGCGTGGAACGACATGATCGGCCTGGGCTGGCGAGACGCCAAGTTCGGCAACCGCCTGACCCTGGACGACAAGGGCGACGTGGTCATCACGCCCAAGGGGGAAGGCCCCGGCGCCGGCCACGGGCCGCAGCACGAATACAAGATCGCCGTCCGGGACAAGCAGCATCCCGTGACCGCCGGGATGCCCGCGGAGTGGATGCACACCCGCGACGAGCTTTATCACGGCCAGCGAGGGCCGGCGAGGGACATGCACGTGCTGGCCACCGCGTTCTCGTCCAGCGACAAGGGCGGCACGGGCACGAACGAGCCCATGATCTGGACCATCCCCTACGGCAAGGGGCGCGTGTTCACGACCGTGATGGGGCACGTGGGCGGGGGCGACCTCACCGCGGTCAAGTGCGTGGGGTTCAAGACGGTGGTCGCCCGGGGCAGCGAATGGGCCGCCACCGGCAAGGTCACCCTGCCCATCCCCGCGGACTTCCCGGGCCAGTGAAGAGGGCGTAGGGGGGCAGATTCCGGATACCCGAATCTCTGCGTGCTCGGCGTGAAGCTCGCACGATGCGTCAACGCGAAACGCCCCGCCTCCGGGTTTGATCCCGGGGGCGGGGCATTCTGGTGGACGCGTTTCGTCGTCGTCAGGTCGCGAACCGATCGAGTCGAATCAAGATCGAGTTCGATCCGAATTACTTGGCCAGACGCTTGCGGTTGCGATAGACGAGGCCCATCCCGCTGACGGCGAGCAGGACCAGCGAGGTCGGCTCGGGGATGGGGAACGGCTGGGGATCGACGTTGGGGCCGTGGGTGTTGGAGGACACCTTGGCGATCTTGAAGTCCTTGTCCCAGGCCCCGGCGAACCCGTTGCCGGTCTCGGCGATCAGGTGGATGTAGGAATCCGGGCCGTAGTAGGAGGACAGGAAGCCCTCGCCGGTGAGCTTGAGCGAGGCCTGGAACTGGGTCGTGCGGCTGCCGTCGGACTCCAGCGTGTCGAGCGTGGAGAAGGCCACGGGCTTGCCCTTCAGGAGCAGGCCGTCGAACACCGTGCCATCGTCGGCCGTGACCTTGCCGTGGAGCTCGTAGAGGTTCGCGGGGTTATCGACGAAGTTGCCGTTCTTGTCCAGGGTCACGTGCAACGTCTGGTAGCGTCCGCCGTTGGTGGCGGGGTCGATGTCGAACTCGTCGCTGGCCGAGTTGCCGGTCACCAGCACGTAGGCGGTGTTCTTGAGGTGGAAGGCCCCCCTCTGCGACGTGGGGTCGTAGGTGTAGCTCACACCCTTGCCCAGGTTCGCGATGATGTCGGGATATTTCTGGGGCCCGTTCGAGGGCTGGAGCAGCCCGGCCTCGGCCTTCGGGGCCGAGGACAGTGCGAGCAGGGCCATGAGGCTGGTCAAAGCGAAGTAGCGGCGCATCCGGTGCATGTGAACTCCTTGAAGCCGGCCGAAGACACGGGCATCACCTCGCCCAGCACATCCTGTGCGGGGCGGGGCCTCCTCCGGCCTGGGCGGACAGTTCGGCTTCGATCGACTTGACGGGCCTTGTCCCGGGCTGATCCCACCCGACGGATCAACCTCCCCGACAGGACAAAACACTTCGACGAGACGTGACGGTGAGCGAAACGTGGCGACACCCCCGGCCGGCATGGCCGAGGGACGAAACGGCGCGAACGTCGAGCGGAGGGGACCGGGGCGGCCGCTGGGGGGAAAATCAGGCTGGAGATCGGCCCGTGCGTGGGCAAAAGTCGCCATCCGGAATCCATTCCTGGCTCGAGAAACGCTTCGTCCGTGCGGGCGATGGACGGCCCCGGATCGTTCCGGATCCATCCATCACGGCGCGGGCCCGATCCGTCCACCATGACGAGACCGGCCCGAGGTGGCGGCACTTTATCGGGCCTCCCGAAGAGTGTCAACCCGGAATCGCTCAAGTTGACGCCGATGCGGGCCGAGCCCTCGCCGGGGGCTCCTTGTCTCGGGTAGATTGAGGAGTTTCACGCAGGCCACGCGGAAGAAACGCAGAGGACGCGGAGCAGGAAGCCGGGGATCTGCATTCGGAGATCTGCCATCTTCCCCTCTTCTCCGAGTCCTATAGCACCCCCTCTGCAGTCTGTGCGTGAAATGTCTTTCCCGATCGAAGTGAAGGAGCCGCGTCCCGCCATGGAAACCGCCAAAGTGGCCCGCGTTCTGGATGAGATGGGCACCTTGCTGGAGGTTCGCGGCGAGAACGCGTTCCGCTGCCGCGCCTACCACAACGCCGCCCAGGCCCTGAAGGCCCTGCCCGGCGACCTCGCCCCGCTGATCGACGACGGGACCCTCGCCCAGGTCCCCGGCATCGGCGAGACCATGCTCCTCAAAATCGTCCGCCTGGTCACCACCGGCAACCTGCCCGAATACGAGAAGCTCAAGCGCGAGACTCCCCCCGGCCTGGTCGCCCTTTTGCGCGTGCCGGGGCTCGGCCCGAAGAAGATCAAGGCCCTGCACGACGAGCTCAAGATCGAGAGCCTGGCCGACCTGCGGCTCGCGGCCGAGGCCCACAAGATCGCCGCCGTGAAGGGCTTCGGCGACAAGACCGAGGCGAAGATTCGCGAGGGCATCGCCTTCATCGAGAAGGCCGGCGACCGCATCCTCCAGAGCACCGCCAGGCGCCTGGTCGCCCCCCTGCTCCAGGCCGTGCGCGACCACAAGCAGACGATCCGCGCCGAGGCCTGCGGGAGCCTCCGTCGCCGCGCCGAGACCTGCGGCGACCTCGACATCCTCTTCTCGGCCAAAGACCCCGCGGCCGTTCTGGACGACTTCCTCAAGAGGCCCGAGATCGCCGAGGTCCTCGCCCACGGCCCCACAAAGGTCAGCGTGAGGCTGGCCGAAGGGGTCCAGTGCGACGTGCGCGGGGTGGCCGACGAGAGCTTCCCCTTCGCCCTGCACTATTTCACCGGATCCAAGGCCCACAACATCGCCATGCGTCGCCGGGCGATCGACCGCTCGCTCAAGCTCAACGAATATGCCCTCGAAGGCGACTCCGGCCCGATCCCCTGCAAGACCGAGGAGGACCTGTTCCGGGCCCTGGGCCTCGCCTACATCCCGCCCGAACTGCGCGAGGACCGTGGCGAATTTGAGCTGGCCGAACGTGGGCCGATCCCCACGCTGATCGAACGATCGGACCTCACCGGCACGTTCCACTGCCACACCGACTGGAGCGACGGCGGGGCCACGCTCGAGGAGATGGTCGAGGGGGCCAAGGCCGCCGGGCTGACCTATCTGGGCATCGCCGACCACTCCCGATCGGCGGGCTACGCGGGCGGGCTAAGCATCGACCGCGTGCACGGGCAATGGGCCGCGATCGACGCCCTGAACGCGAAGCTGGGCAAGGGCTTCCGCATCTACAAGGGGACCGAGTGCGACATCCTGCCCGACGGCTCGCTCGACTTCCCCGACGACCTCCTTGAAGGCTTCGACTACGTGGTGGCCAGCGTCCACTCGATCTTCGGGCTCGACCGCGACACGATGACACGGCGTATCGTCCGCGCGGTCAGCCACCCCAGGGTCACCATGCTCGGCCACCCGACCGGCCGGCTCCTCCTGGCTCGCGACGGATACGCGCTGGACCTCGAAGCCGTGATCGCCGCCGCCGCGAAGGCGGGCACCATGATCGAGATCAACGCGAATCCCCACCGGCTCGACCTCGACGACGAATACGCCCGGCGCGCCCACGAGGCAGGAATCACGATCGCCATCAACCCCGATGCCCACGCCGTGAGCGGCTTCGCCGACCTGGACTACGGGATCGGCGTGGCCAGGAAAGCGGGCCTGACCGCCAAGGACGTCCTGAACGCCCAGCCCCCCCCCGAGGTCGAACGAAAGCTCGCCGCCATGCGGACTCGATAGCGGGGCCTTTCGTATCGACAAATCCAAAGTCCCCAGTGGGGCGGGCGTCCCTGCAACTGCTGTGAAGCGGTTTTTTGCTTTCTTGCCTCATGTGG
>JANOBY010000778.1:0-3754 GCA_031411935.1 Planctomycetales bacterium
TCGAGCATCAATGGGTCGGCAGGGACGACCTCTGCGGGCCGGGAACCCAGGCATGAACATCCGAGATTATGACGAGTCCGACCTGCGATCGGTCGCCCACCTGTTCACCGACTCCGTGCACGGACTGGGCTGGACGCACTACGACGCCGCGCAGTGCCACGCCTGGGCCCCCCGCCCGCCGGATCTGACCGCCTGGAGGGCTCGGCTCGCCCGCCTGCACACCCTGGTGGCCGAGGAGGAGGACGGGACGCTCGCCGGGTTCCTCGCCTACGAGGACGACGCCCACATCGACCTGCTCTTCACCGCGCCCGACCTCGCCCGCCGAGGGGTGGCCTCGGCGCTCTACGCCCGCGCCGAATCCTCGATCGCGGCCCTGGGCGCCGCCGAGGCCTACACCGAGGCCAGCCTGATCGCTCGCCCGTTCTTCGAGCGCCAGGGGTTCCGCGTGGTCGAGGAGCAGGTCGTCACCCGCAACGGCGTGAGCTTCCGCCGATTCGCCATGCGCAAGGCGATTCCCGGTCTTGAGGCCCTCCGCACCGACCCGAAGGGGGCGTGATGGCTGCGAGGATCGCGATGGTCTCGCTGGTGGTGCGCGACTACGACGAGGCGCTCGCGTTCTACACCGGCGCCCTGGGCTTCACGGTCGTCGAGGACTCCCCCCTGCCGGGCGGGAAGCGCTGGGTGGTCGTGGCCCCGCCCGGAGGGGACGGGGCGAGCCTCTTGCTCGCCCGCGCGGCGACCCCCGAGCAGCTCGAACGCGTGGGGGACCAGGCCGGGGGCCGGGTCTTTCTGTTCCTCCAGGCCGACGACTTCTGGCCCGATTTCCTCGCGATGAAGGCCCGGGGCGTGGGCTTCCTGGAAGAGCCCCGGCGCGAGCCCTACGGCTGGGTCGTGGTGTTCGCGGACCTGTACGGGAACCGATGGGACCTGCTGGAACGTCACGCTCCGGCATGAATGCCGATCACGGCGTGCGTGGGTCTCGATCGGTTCGGGTCGGGCCGGATCAGGCTCGGGCCTTCTCCTGTTCGGTCCACACGGAGTCGAGGAAGGTCTGGATCTCGGCGGCGAGGTTCAGCTGCTTGAGGAAGAAGCGGAACCCGTGGGGCTGGCCGGTCAGGATCGAGAGCGACTGCTTCACGCCGGCGTCCTTCAGGGCCTGGTCGTAGGCCTCGGTCTGGCTCACGGGGATCACGTTGTCGGCGGTCCCCTGCGCGAGGAACGTGGGGGCGTCGTCGGGCGTCACATGGAACCGGGGCGAGGCGGCCTGGTAGAGGCCCCTGGCCCGCCTCGGCGAGTCGCCCAGGAACGTGGTCAGATAGGGGCGGGCGTTGCCGCGGATCTGCCACTCGTTGAGCAGGTCGGTGGGGGCGTAGAAGGCGACCACCGCGTTGGGCTTGCCCGAGACCTTGTCGCCGTCCACGAGCTTCGGGCGGCGGGCGTCGGGGGCGAAGGCCCCTTCGGGCAGGGTGCCCGCGAGCGCCGCGAGGTGCCCCCCGGCCGACTCGCCCGAGACCACGATCTTGTCGGGGTTCACGCCCAGAGCGGCGGCGTTCTTGCGGACGTAGCGGATGGCGTCGCGCACGTCGCGGATGTTGGCGGGCCAGGCCCGCCCTCCGCTGCTGGCGGCATAGAGATAGTCGGCCGGGACGACCACGTAGCCCGCGGGCACGAAGGCGGAGGCCACGGCCGCCCCGTAGTTGCCCCGATCGACCTCGCGCCAGCCCCCGCCCGGGAGCGCCACGATCGCGGGGAATCCCCCCTCGGGGGCCTCCCCGCCCGTGGGCCTGTACACGTCGAGCTTCGCGCCCGAGCGGGCATACACCACGTCCGAGGCCGTCCGCGAGATCCCGTATCGAGGCGATTCGGTCCGAGGCCGGACCTCCCCCGCGGCCGCCTCGGACGGCGGGGCACCGAGGCCGCGAGACATCAACTCCCGGCCTTCCAGGGGCTCAAGCTTGACCCGGAAACGGCGATCCACCGACCGATCGTGCGGCATGTGCGGGCCCCTTCCGTGGAACCGAAAGCCCGGCGCATCCCGGGCCGCCGTAATATAGCGCGCCGCCGGAGCCTGGGCGGAAAATCCGCGGGGATTACGCGCGGTAGGGGGCTTTTTTTACGGTTAAGGGGGAAGGGACCGAGAATTGCTCAAGAATCTCGCATCCACCTCTCCCGACAAGATCAGAGGACACTTCCATGAAACGAACCCTTCGAGGCTGGAGAATAGCGACGACGGGACTCCTGGCCGCGGGCGCCCTCTGGACGGCGAGCCCCTCGGTCTTCGCCCAGGACCCGCCCCCCCCGCTCCCGATCGACGATTTTGAAGGGGCCGACACGCAGGTCCTGACCCAGGGCCCGGTGCACGAGGCGTTCGCCGAGCCCATGCTGTTCGACCCCGCGCCCGGCCCCGTGGTGCTCAGGGCGGCGCCCAGCCCCGTGGCCGAGCTTCCCCCCGACCAGAAGCCCGAGGGCGACAACGTGGTCTGGATCCCCGGCTACTGGGCCTGGGACGACGCCCGCGAGGATTTCCTGTGGGTCAGCGGACTCTGGCGCGCCGTGCCCCCCGGCCGAGACTGGATCCCCGGCTACTGGCTCGAGGCCGAGGGCGGATTCCGATGGGTCCCCGGCTACTGGGACGACGCCGACGAGCAGGTGCAGGAAGTCGTCTACTACTCCGCGATCCCCGCCACCCTGGAGCAGGGGCCCAACGGCCCCCCGCCCACCGAGGATTCCACCTGGACCCCCGGCATCTGGATCTGGCAAGAGACCCAGTACGCGTGGAGGCCCGGCTACTGGGTCGCCCCCCAGCCCAACTGGGTCTGGACCCCCGACCGCTACTGCTACACCCCCGGCGGATACGTGTTCAACCCGGGCTACTGGGACTACCCGGTGCAGACCCGAGGCACCCTGTTCGCCCCGGTGTACTTCAACCAGCCGGTCTACACCCGGCCCAACTACGCCTTCACGCCCGCCGTGGGGCTCGTGACGAGCCTGCTTTTCCAGAACCTGTTCATCCGGCCGGCGAACAATCACTACTACTTCGGCGACTACTACGGCAACCGGTTCCAGCAGTCGGGCTACCAGCCCTGGTACAGCTTCAACCAGGGGCGGCGCGGGTTCGACCCCCTGTACGCCCACGCCTTCGCCCAGAATCGCCGCAGCGATCCCCAGTGGGACCGGCGGATCCGCGACACCTACCAGTATCGCCTGGACAACCCCGACGCCCGCCCCGCGCGGACGTTCGCCGATCAGAGGCGGTTCGCCGCCCGCCCGGCCGACGGCAACCTGCCCCGCAACGTGTCGCTGGCCTCGGACAACGCGATCGCCCGCCCGTTCCGGCAGCTGGTGGATAACTCCGGAGGCAACGGCCAGGGCCCCCGCTTCCAGAGGATCGACCAGGCGCGTCGCCAGGAGATCGCCGAGCGGTCCTCCCAGATCCAGAGCTTCCGCGACGACCGTCGCCGCGCCGAGACCCAGGAAGCCCGAGCCCCCCGAAACGACGGCCCCCGAAACGACGCCCCGGAACAGCCCCGCCGAGCCGCCCGGCCCCGCCCGCCCGGGGCCGTGGCCCGAGCCAACGGAGACCGACCCGGGGCCGCCAACCCCGACCGGCCCCGCCCCCGCGCCGACGTGCCCGACCGGCCCCGCCCCAACGGAGCCCGCGCTGGTCGCCCCGACAATGACCGTCCCCGGAATAACCCCCCCGGCCCCGCAGGCGGTCCTGGCACCGGCCCAAGGCCCGGCGGCACGCGGCCGG
>JANOBY010000779.1:0-1894 GCA_031411935.1 Planctomycetales bacterium
CGGCCCATCCGAAGCCGACCGCGCCGCGGACCGTCTCGGGGTGGTCGATCAGCCACCGGCATCGTTGCACCAGCACCGGCCCCATCGCACCGAGGTCGTCGTACCCCTCGTTGGCCACCGCCTCCCGCAACAGAGGCCACAGCGGCTCGGCCGGCTGCAGCTCCGGCGTGCACGGCGGGGGCCGATGCAGCACCACGTTCGGCGGGATGATCAGCCGCTGGGCCACGTGCCAGCCGGCGTTGTCCACCAGCACCACCAGCAGCTTGGTGTCGCCGGGGTCAGCCCACCGGGCGAACTCCTCGAGGGCCGCGGCCATCCAGTCGGTGTTCGCCGCCGGCAGGATCAGCTCCAGGTTCCGGCCGCTGGCCGGATGCACGAACCCGTAGAAGTACAGCCACCGGTACTTGGTGCGGCCGCAGGCCGTCGGCCGGCGTCCCTTGACGGCCCAGGCCCGCCGGGCGATCGGCCTCAGGCCCAGACGGGCCTCATCCTCGGCCCACAGCTCGACGACCTTGCCGGGGTGGTCGCGACGCAGCCCGGCCATCCGGTCGGCCAGGTCGCCTTTTCCACCTCCGCTGCTCGTCCGCCGTCGCCGCGCCCGGGTTCCTCGGCCGGGGCACCTGCAGGCTCAGCCCGAGGCCGGTCAGCCACCGCCAGCCGGTCTCGACGCAGACGGTCACGCCCCAATGGTCGCGGGCGTAGGCGGCGACCTTCGGCCCGGTCCAGAGGCCGCCGTCGGCCGGGCGACCCTGCAGGGCCTCGAACAGCGCGGCCCGCTGCTCGTCCGAGAGCTTGGGCTGTCCGCCGTTGGCCGCGGCCCGGCGATCGGCCAGGCCGCCGGGCCCCTCGGCATTCCACCGCTTCAGGAGGGTGCGGACCCAGGCGGGGGTCAGCCCGACGCGGAGGCGACCTCGGCCGGGGTGGGCGGCTCGTCGGAGCGGGTCAGCAGCCAGAGGATCTGCCAGTGGGCCTTCTCGCGTCCGTCGCGGCAGGCGCGGTAACGGCTCGCGACCTCGTCGGGGCTCAGGTGCGGGGCGATCGGCAGGCGTGGGCGGGACAGGGTGCTATCCCTCCGTGAAGGCGATACCTCCACAGGAAGGATAGCGATTCGGGCAATACGGTATTACCTCATGGCGATTGCCAAGATGGGAGGCTATCTAGCCCGGGCGAAGGACCCACCGCCGGGGAACATGGTGATCTGGCGCGGGCTGTCCCGGCTCGCTGATATCTCCACAGGATTTGATTTGAGAGCCAGACTTGTGGGCAATTGAAAGCTCGACCGGACGGTTACCCTTCACCCGGGTCTTCCGCGAGCCGGAGCGAACCGGCAAACGAGGCCGACCTCGATTGAAGGCGATCTCGGGACTGCTCCTGGGCCAGGTGATCAAGCATCACAGCGGCCGTCGTCTGGTCGATGTGACCCGTCGCGTGGTGCCGGGGACGGCCGAGGCGATCGCCGGGGCGTTGGCAACGACCGGCACGTGGACGGGGATCAACACGTCGTACATCGAGCGGCTCAACGCGAGGTTCCAAGCGTCGATGTGCCCGCTGTTGCGTCGCAGTCGGGCGATCGCCCGCGGCGAGGGAGTGCTGAACGGATGGATGTATCTGGTGGGATGTGCGTACAATTACTGATGGGAGCACGACAGCCTTCGGGTCGCCGCTGAACCGGGAGGGCCGCTGAAGTGGGTGGCTCGGACTCCGGCGATGGCAGCGGGCCTGACCGACCACCGCTGGACGATGCACGAAATGTTGAGCCAGGCGAACCCACCGCCGCCCTGGATCGCCCCCAAGCGGCGAGGGCGATCACCAAAGCGAATTCAGGACCCTCAGCCAGTCACATCATGACCACTGTTCAATGGGATGCTACCAGGGAAGTCGATAAGGACAAGCC
>JANOBY010000780.1:0-11269 GCA_031411935.1 Planctomycetales bacterium
GTCGCGGCTCGCCGCGGTGGCGTAGCGGAGGCAGAGGGACAGGGCCTTCGATTCCTCGAACGCCGCGCGGTCGGCCGCCCCGGCGCGATCCTCGGCGGCGCGGGCCTTCAAGACCCGCCTCAGGAGCCGGGCCAGCTTTTCGCGCTCCGAGCGGACGAGGCCGCCCAGTCGCTTCCTGTCGGCGGCCTCCGCCCCCGAGTCGCGCCGGGTCCGCGCCGCGACCGCCTCCACGCAGTCGAGCCAGACCGTGAGCGGATCCCCCAGGCCCCTCTGGTCCGCCTCCTCGGCCGCATCGAGCGCCCCCTCGAGCCCCGGATGCCCGAACCACGAACCGCCCCCCGGAGGCCCCTCCAGGCCCGTCGATCGCTCGCGGAGTCGACCCAGGACCGGATGATGGATCGCCGCCTCGGGCCGCAAGCCCAGCAAGCGGACGGCCACCCCGGTCTGCCACGCGTCCCAGCCTCCCGTCGCCTTCAACGACCTCGCCAGCTCCCCCCACCTCGCCAGCAACCACTCCACGCCCGCCGCCGACCGGCGAAGCTCCTCCACGAGCAGCGCCGGGTCCTCGGCCGAAGGCGTCTCCGCCCCCCGAACCGCATACCCGGAGTCCTGCGGATCGCCCCCCGCCGTCCCGGCCAGCAACACCCGACCGACGGCCTCCGCACGACGGGCCTCGGCCAGCGCATGCTCCTCGGCCGCGTCCCGGTTCTTCTGGAACGAGGTGGCATCCTCGAACCGGTCGCACCGCCGGAGGTTCCACGCCGCCCGACACGCCCGCTCGGTCAGGGTCCGCTCCACAATTCCCCGAGGCTGCAAATCCTCAACCCACTCGGCCAGAGCCTCCCGATAAGCCGCCGTCGGCTCCCCCGGCTGCGACGTGAGCCCATGAGTCACCGCATTCCGGCTCGACCGACCCTTACCCGCATCCGACTTCGGCCCGGTACTCTTGCGAGCATTCGCACGGTTGGCATCAAGCTTCGCAGAACTGGTCATGGAGAGATCGCGTTTCGAGGGCAAGGCTCCTCAAAACACGCGGCCCGCTCCCAGGGCCAATAAGCCCAACCGGCGCCGACCCCCAACTCCTCGGGGAAGGGGTTAATCGAGCTCCTATCGAAGGATCATCGGGAGCAACACGGGATTTCTTCCGGGAATCAGTCGATGAACAGGATCCTTTGTCCGTGGACAGCCGCCGCACAGACTCTGGATCGTCCTCTGCGGGATAAGCTCCAGGATCGAGATGAGAATTCGGGACCATCCGGGCTCCTACCTCGATCGTCGAAAACCCGATAGGATTTGGAGAGGTCCCCTTGGTAAGGCCCGCCGCTCGGGTGATGTCCCCTCGCTTTTCCTGGACAACCACGGTGCCATCGAATGTCTGACCTGCGAACGGCCATCTCCCGTTTTGGCGTTGATGCCAAGGCGAAGCTCTCGAATCCCAGCGCCAGGGGCGAGCCGGAGGACCAGCTCCGCAATCCGTTGGAGCGTCTCTTTGATGATCTTGCGGAGCTATGCGGTTTCAAGCAGGGTCAGCTCAGGGCGGTGGGTGAAACGGCACTTTCTTCGCTCAAGACGCGACCCGATTTTGCGATCACGCTGCGAAACGTGCTTGTGGGTTATGTGGAGGTCAAGGCTCCCGGCAAGGGCGCCGACCCTCGCCGCTACCGGGGGCACGATAAAGACCAGTGGGAAAAGCTCCAGTCCCTTCCCAACTTGCTGTACACCGACGGGCAATCCTTCAGCCTCTGGCAAAACGGTGAGCTCGTCGGATCGGTCGTCACGCTGGAGGGCGACCTGTATCAGGCGGGAGGAAAGCTTACGGCCCCGCCCGACCTCGTCGCACGCTTTGACAACTTTATCCGGTGGGAACCCATTCCTCCGAAGACCGCCTCGGAGCTTGCCAAGGTTTCGGCGAGGCTTTGCCGTCTGTTGCGCGACGAGGTGACCGAGCAACTGGAGCAGAACAGCCCGGCCCTCACGGCGCTCGCCTCCGACTGGCGAAAGCTCCTGTTCCCCGAAGCGGACGACACGCAGTTCGCCGACGGTTATGCCCAGGCCGTCACCTTCGGCCTGCTCATGGCCCGTTCCAGCGAGATCCGACTCGCCGACGGGATGGACCAGGTCGGCAAGAAGCTCGGCACGACCAATTCGCTCATCGGCGCCGCCTTGCGTCTGCTCACCGATGAGGTCGAAAGCCAGGCGACCCTCAAGACGTCGATCGATACCCTGGTCCGCGTGCTCGACTCGGTGAACTGGCACGCGATCAGCAAGGGGAACCCCGACGCCTGGCTCTACTTCTACGAGGATTTTCTCGCGGTCTACGACAACACGCTTCGCAAGCAGACGGGCTCCTATTACACGCCGCCCGAGGTCGTCGGGCCCATGGTTCGCCTTGTGGACGACGTGCTGCGCAAGTATTTCGACAAAAGCGCCGGCCTGGCCTCGGCCAACGTGAAGGTGGCCGACCCCGCCGTGGGAACCGGCACGTTCCTCCTGGGCGTCCTGCGCCACATCGCCGCCCAGGTGGAAGCCGACAAGGGGGCGGGGGCCGTTCCGCAGGAGATCGAGGCCGCCATCGGTCGCTTGATCGCGTTCGAGATGCAGCTCGGCCCGTTCGCGGTCGCCCAGCTCCGCCTGTACGCCGAACTCCTGGAACTGATTGGCAAGGCCCCGCAATCGGTCCCTCGTATGTTCGTCACCGATACGCTCGCCAGCCCGTATGTTGAGGTCGAATCCCTGGGCTCGTGGTACGGAAAGATCTCCGACTCCCGCAAGCAGGCCAACGAGGTCAAGCAGAAGGAATCGATCACCGTCGTGATCGGCAATCCCCCGTACAAAGAAAAGGCCATGGGCCGAGGCGGGTGGATTGAAGAGGGAAGCTACGCGGCCGGGCGGTCGGGGTTGCTCAACGACTGGATTCCGCCCGCCGAGTGGGGCGTGAGTGCCCATTCCAAGCACCTGCGCAACCTTTACGTTTATTTCTGGCGCTGGGCCACCTGGAAGGTCTTTGATCACGACCCCCAGAACAACGCGGGGATCGTTTGCTTCATCACCGTCGCGGGCTTTTTGAATGGCCCCGGGTTCCAGCGGATGCGCGATTATCTGCGCCGCACCGCCGACCGGATCTGGGTGATCGACTGCTCGCCCGAGGGGCATCAGCCCGACGTGCCCACCCGCATCTTTCAGGGCGTGCAACAGCCGGTTTGCATCGTTCTGGCGGCAAGGTCGAAGAAGAAGGCCGCGAAGGCGATGGCCGCCGTGAAGTACACGGCCCTTCCGGTCGGCAAACGCGAGGATAAGTTCGCCGCCCTGGCAAAACTCAAGATCGAATCGAAGGGCTGGCAGGTTTGCCCCGACGAAGCACGTGCGGCCTTCCTGCCGGCACTCACGGGCAACTGGGCCAGTTATCCGGCGATCGACGAACTGTTCGCCTACAACGGGTCAGGAGTCATGCCCGGGCGTACATGGATCATCGCACCGGATGCGGAATCGTTACGTTTGCGCTGGCGAAAGTTGATCCAAGCAAAGGAAGAAAAAAAGCAAGAATTGTTCATGCCACACTTAAACAAGGGCGTGCTTGGCGACCGTCATGTGGATCGGATCGTGCGGAAAGGGCTTCTGGGCTTCGACGACAATCCAACGCCTATCGCCAAGGAGAAGGTCGATTCCCTTCCTCCCGTACCCTACGGCTTTCGATCCTTCGACCGCCAATGGATCATCCCAGACAACCGAGTTCTCAATCGGCCTAATCCCGAATTGTGGCGTTCCCACGGTGCACGACAAGTTTATGTAACTGGCCTGAATCGAACCTCCCCCTCTTCGGGTCCAGCAATTACCTTTTCCGCCGCGATTCCAGATCTAGATCACTACAACGGTCGTGGTGGCCGCGTTTTTCCCCTATGGCGAGACCCCGAGGCGACTCAGCCCAACCTCCCGGTCAAGCTTTTAGAATTCCTGTCGGAGAAACTCAAGCTCAACGTAACTGCCGAGGATTTCCTCGCGTATCTGGCCGGTGTGGCGGCCCACCCGGCGTACACGGCGAGATTCCAGGCCGATCTGGTCCAGCCCGGTTTGCGGATCGCGTTGACCTCCCAGCCCCATCTGTTCGCCAGCGCCGCCGTGGTGGGGCGCCGGGTGATCTGGCTGCACACGTTCGGCGAGCGGTTCGCCGACGCGAAGGCAGGCCGTCCCCCGGGCCCGCCGCGATTGCCGAAGGACCGGGCCCCCCGCATCCCAAGGTTGGGCGCCATCCCGGACGATCCCGGCTCCATGCCCGACGAGATCGCGTATGAGGAAGCCGGGCAACGCCTGAGGATCGGGACGGGGTTTATCGATCGTGTGCCGGAAGCCGTCTGGCGATACGAGGTCTCGGGCAAACGGGTGTTGACGCAATGGTTCAGCTACCGAAAAATGAATCGTGAGCGGCCGATCATCGGCGATCGTCGGCCGCCGTCCGCGCTCGGAGACATTCAGCCCGACCACTGGTTGGCCGAATACACGAGCGAGCTTCTCAATGTTCTGAATGTTCTGGCCATGCTCGTGGACCTGGAACCGGAGCAGGCCGAACTCCTGGAGGCGATCTGTGAAGAATCCACACTTGATTTCCGTGGATGAGCTTCGGGCGGCGGGGGCGCTTTATGTGCCGCCGTCGTGGCGGAAGTCCCTCGGCAAGGCCGAGCCCGAGCCCGATCTCTTCTCCAACCTGGTTGACGAGGAGGACGAGCCCTCCGAGGCGCAAGCCCCCGAATCGGGCGACCCGGATGGGGATGCAACCGACGACGGATCAACAAAGGGCCAGGACCAGTAAAGGCGGGATTTGTTCCGCCTTTGTTTAGGTACCCGACCCCTTCGGGGTCGTCACTTCACCTCGCGGACCACGGCGGTGGAGCCGGGAGTCATCGGGAACAAGCGACCATTCGCCGCTGCAACGAAATCAGTAGAACGTCGCCGTTTGATCTCCGTCGGGCGATGCCATGCCGAGCTTAGCGGCCTCGGGCGCGGAGCTTTTTGAGGCGGCGGATCTTGCCTCGGCTTTGCGATGAGGGGCGGATGGCGTTGATGAGGAGGACTGCCCCCAGGGCCGCCACGCCCATTGCGGCGTATCGGAGCTTCGGGATCTTGCCCAGGTCCGAGATCACCCAGAGGGCGTTCATCCACATCCAGGCGTTCAGGGCCAGGTCGTCGTCGAGCCGCTCGGCCCTCTTCCGGTTGAGGAAAAGGAGCGTCCCGCCCGACAGGAGCGTCAGTCCCGACGCGGCGTAGGCCGGCCACGCGAGGTCGGCGAGCCAGAAGGCATCCATCGCAAACCAGGCGACCGAGTTCGCCGGGTCGACGATCCTCCGAGAAAACCACGAGGCCCGCTTCATTCCGACTCCTCACGATGACGGGATGCAACAAAGGGGGCAGGTCCAGGAATCGGGCCGGCTCGCCGGACGATTCCCGAGGGACCCGACCCCTCATCAGGTTGGTTGTGATTGTCCGGTCGTCACTTCACATCGCGGACCACGGCGGTGGAGCCGGGGACCTTGTCGCCCACGAGGGGCTCGAATCGGCCTCCGAGGTGCTGGGCGAGGAACATCTCGGCGCGGGCGTTGAAGTCGATGGAGTTTTCGGGGCGGCGGAACCCGTGGCCCTCGTCGGGGTAGAGGACGTAGGTGACCTTGCCCCCGGCCTTGGCGATCGCCGAGACGATCTGCTCGCTCTCGGCCTGCTTCACGCGAGGGTCGTTGGCGCCCTGGCCGATGAGCAGGGGTTTGACGATCTTGTCGGCCATGAAGAGGGGCGAGGCTTTCGTGATGAGCTCGTCGTCCTTCGTGTCGTCGATGTTGCCCATGCGGACGTCGAGCACGGCCCTCATGGGCTTCCAGTAGGGCGGGATCGACTGCACGAGCGTCTTGAGGTTCGACGGCCCCACGATGTCCACGGCGCAGGCGAAGACCTCGGGCGTGATCGTCACGCCGGCCAGCGCGGCGTAGCCCCCGTACGAGCCTCCGTAGATGGCGACCTTCTTGGGGTCGACCGTGCCGCGATCGACGGCCCACTTCACGCTGTCGATCAGGTCGTCGTGCATCTTCAGGCCCCACTGCTTGTTGCCGGCGTACAGGTGCGTCTTGCCGTAGCCGGTGGACCCGCGGAAGTTCACCATGAGGCAGGCATATCCGCGGTTGGCGAACCACTGGGCCACGGGGTTGTAGCCCCAGCTATCGCGGGCCCAGGGCCCCCCGTGGACGAACAGGACCATGGGCAGGTTCTTGGGATCGAGCCCCACGGGCAGGGTCAGGTAGGCGTGGAGCTTCAGGCCGTCGCGGGCCTTGATCGTCACGGGCTCCATCGGGGCGAGCGCCAGGCCTTCGAGCTTCGGCTGGTGGGTGAAGAGGAACGTGCCCTTCTTCGCCGCGCGGTCCCAGGCGAAGTAGCGGATCGGCCCGCGATCGGACGTGAAGCCGACGAGCCAGGTCTTGTCGGCGGAGTCGCGGTCGATAATCGAGTAGTCGCCGTCGGCGAGCTTCGTGATGCCTTCAAAGTCGCCTTTGACCGACGGGTCGATCACAGACCAGTACGTGCGTCCGGGCGAGAACGCCACGGCCTGGACGATGTGCTTCGTCGGGTGCATGAGCACGCCGCCCGCGTCGACCTCGTCGGACGAGCCGATGGGGACCGCCTCGCCCTTGCCGAAGGGGGCCTCGATCACGGCCGCGGTGTCGCGACCGACGGACGACATGAGGAACGCGCCGGTGCCGTCGGCGTTGAAGCCCAGGAACGAGAGGATCTCGTCGGGGCCGACCTTCTTCCAGGTCTTCCAGGGGCTGGAGGAGGTGGCCTCGTCGCGGATGCGGATCTCGGTCCCGCCGTCGGGCGTGGAGACCTGCGCGGCGCGGATCTGGAACTTGGCGTCGGGCACGAACCCGAGGACGTCGCCGGGGTTCTCGGTGTCGAGCGTCAATTCGCCGGTGTTCACGTTCAGGCGATAAACGTCGTGGAGCTGGGGGTTGCGCTTGTTGAGGGAGACGAGGATCTCGTCGGGGAAGGCGGGGTCGGAGCCGGTGAGCTGGGCCTGCAGCTTCTCGCCGGGGGTGAAGTCGGTGATCTTGCCCGAGGCGAGGTCCACGCCGTGGATGTGCCAGTTCTCGTCGCCGTCCTTGTCCTGGAGGTAGAGGACGACCTTGGAGTTCTCGGCCCACCCGTACTGGCGGATCCCGCGCTTCTCGTCGGCGGTCACGGGCTTGGCGTCGTCCTCGCCCACGGTGCCGACCCAGACCTGCAGGACGTTCTTGGCGTTGGGCGCCACGTAGGCGAGCCGGGTGCCGTCGGGCGAGAGCTTGGGGGAGACCTTCTCGGGGTTCCCGAAGAGGGTGTCGCGCGGGATGAGCGGGGGCAACTGGGCGAATCCCTTGGTGGGCGAGCCCAGGGTCAAGGCGACGAAGGCCGCCAGGCCCAGGCCCGCAAGCACAACACGGTACGGGGAGTTGGTCATCGGTGCGGGTTCCTCGTGAGGACACGGGCGGACACCGAAGCCTTTCGGTGCTCACCGCGGAATCTTAACCGCGTGGGGGGAGGATCGTCGAGTTTTTTGCCATCGGAGAAGGACCTCCTGGCGACGTGGTCGGCGGGCAGAGTGGTGGCGGAGGGGCCAGTCATCGAGGGCCTGCCTCGGGCCCGGGCCGCCCGCCTTGTCCCCGAGCGAGGGCGCCTTCCACGCGGAGGGGGATCCGCCCGAGCCCCGAGCCGGAAGATCACAGGGCGTCCATCAGCCCGACCATGCTGGGGAAACCGCCCTGGCCGGCGATCCGCGGGCCTGGCAAGTTCCGGACCCTTCGGGGAGACTGGGGGAAGTCGAGGTCTTCCATCCCGGAGCCGCCTTGCGCGTCCGCCCACGTCGTCCCCCTGGGATCTCGCCATGGTCAGCCCTCCGCTCGTGTTTGTGGACGTGGACACCCAGCACGACTTCCTCCACGAGTCCGGCTCGCTCTCGATCCCGGGCGCCGGGGTGATCCTCCCCAATCTGGAACGGCTCACGCGGTTCGCCCGCGAGCGAGGGATCCCCGTGATCGCCACGTCGTGCGCCCACACGCTCGACGAGGAAGATCCCGAGCCCTTCCCCCCGCATTGCCTGGTCGGGACCGAGGGCCAGAGGCGCATCCCCGCAACGCAATGGCCCGAGGGCCTCACGCTTTCGCCCGGAGCCTCGATCGCCACGCTCCCCGAGCTCCCCCCGCACCTGACCCTGGAGAAGACGCGATACGACCTGTTTTCCCGCCCCGACGCCGACCTTGTGGTGGAGCTTTACGGTCGAGCTCGGCCCACCTTCGTCGTGTACGGGGTGGCCACCGACTATTGCGTGAGGGCCGTGGTGCTTGGGTTGCTCGCGAGAGGTCAGAAGGTCGTGGTTGTGGTTGACGCGGTTTATGCGATCGACGTGGAGAACGAGGCGGATCAGTTCCGCGACTTCGTGGGGGCGGGTGCGCAGCTCGTTGCGACCGACGTGGTGACGAAGTCGAAGGATTTGGGTACGCGACTTGCCGCGTTTGATGATCGGGTCGTACGATAACGGGAGAGACCTCGCCTTCTGGAAGGGCCGTTGCAGACGATGAAGCCGGACAAGTATCGCAACAAGTTTCGCGCCCCCCGCGCCGACGACCGCGTGAGACGCCAGATCGCCCGCGAGGCCGCCCGGCGGATGCTCCCCCTGCTCGCGCCCGAGGAGGGGGCCGACCCCCGGCGTCTGCGCGAGGCGAGCGAGAGCGACTTCTACACGGCCAAGCGCAAGGCGGCGGCCGTGCTCGGCCACCCCGTGAGGCCCGGCGACCTGCCCACCGATTCCGAGGTCCGCGAGGAGGTCCTGGCCCTCCTCGAAGCCCGAGAAGACGCCCCCGAGTCGTCCGAGGACGGGGACGAGGACGACTCCGAGCCCGGCGGGATCCATCGCCTTTCCGATCACATCGACCGGTTCGCGATCTACAAGATGAGGCTCGAGCCCCTGGCCGCCGTGAAGCAAAACCCCAGGTGGCACCCCGAGGGGGACGCGCTCTACCACAGCCTCCAGGTCTTCGAGAAGGCCCGGCAGGTCCGGCCCTACGACGAGGAATTCCTGCTGGCCTCGCTCCTGCACGACGTAGGGAAGGCGATCGACCCTCACGATCACGTGGTGGCAGGCCTGAGGGCGCTGGAGGGGACGCTGACAGAGCGTACCTCCTGGCTGATCGAGCACCACATGGACCTCATGGCCCGGCCCGACCGTCCCATGAGCCCGAAGCTCCGCGCCGCGATCGACGCCTCCGAGTACTGCGACGACCTCAAGCTCCTGCGAGACCTGGACGAGGCCGGTCGCGAGCCCGGCGCCCCGGTGGCCACGGTCGATGAGGCCCTGGCCTACCTGCGGGGCCTGGAGAGCGAGGACTACCTGCGATAACTGGCCGGGGGCCCGGTCGTCCTCAGGAATGGTGGAGAGGCTCGCGTCTGATCCCTGCCCGCCCGAACCGGTACCTTGACCAAAATCGAACCAACTCTGACAGGACCGCAGCCCACGCCTGGCGAAAGGGGACGCAACCGGGTGCTTCCCGAGCCCTGGCCGATGCCCCTGTCAGGATCGCCTCCTCTCTCCCGTAAGCTCGACGTATGGCCCGGGCCCTCCCGCAGCCCCGGCCTGCCGACCGGCCCTCGGGAAGCCCTCATCCGCACACGCGACGGTCAGCCCGGCCCTTCGTGGGCGACCGTTCGATTGCAATCGAGTCGATCATTCCCGATAGTGAAGGCTCGAAACCACTCGGGGCTTGGCCTCGTCGGCAAAACGAAAAGGCAGACATTCCGATGGGACGGATCTTCGAGAAGCGCAAAGAGTCGATCTTCAAGACCGCCGACCAGAGATCGAAGCTCTTCTCCAAATACGGCAGGCAATTGTACATGGCCGCCAAGAATGGCGTGCCCGACCCAGAAGCCAATGCGAACCTTCGCAGCGTGATCGAAAGGGCCAAGCGCGATAACGTCGCGAATCATGTGATCGAGAAGGCGATCCAGAAGGCGGCCGGCGCCGGCGGCGAGGATTTCCAGGCCGCGCGTTATGAGGGGTTCGGCCCCGGCGGCTCCTTGCTCATCGTCGAATGCTTGACCGACAACAGCACGCGCACCATCTCCGACCTCCGCATCTGTTTCAACAAGACCGGATCCAAACTGGCTGCCAACGGGTCCGTCGTGATGTCGTTCGATCACCTGGCGGTGCTCTCCTTCCGTGGTGACGACGAGGACAAGGTGCTCGAGGCCATGTTCGCCGCGGACGTGGCCGTCGAAGAGGTCGAATGCGAGGATGGCACCGTCACGATCTTCGCCCCACCCGCCGAGTTCTCCAAGGCGAGGATGGCCTTGCTCGAGGCGTTCCCCGGCACCGAGCTGGAAATCCAGGAGATCAGGTTTGTCGCGCAGACGAGCAAGACCCTCAGCGGGGAAGATCTGGCCATGTTCGAGAAATTGCTAGGCATGCTGCACGATTGCGACGACGTGCAGGAGATCTACCACAATATCGTCCTTCCCGGCTAACCCTGGGGCCGGGCCATTCGCCCGGAGTGCCCGACGTTGGAATCGTTGCTCCCGGCTGCGTCCCGCATCTCTCACTCGAAAGCATCGCCGGTCTTCCAGAATGGGCCGGACGTACCGACAATCTCATGCCGTAGGGGTTTTGTCGGAGCCTGGGAGGAAATCCGGGGCCGACCGCCTCGCCCGGGCCGGACTCCTCTTTCCCGAAGGTTGCCGAGGCTCTCGCTTGAGCGTAAGGGTGGCTCCGAGGGGCGGTCGTCCCTGCCTGGCTGAAACGGATTCGCAACCTCGCCTGATGGGCGGAGGGATCGATGGGCGATCTCGACAGCGACGAATGGCGAGAGGCGTCGGAGGGCTATCGACAATCGCGGAGGCAGGGCTGCCTGTTCCCCCTGGCCACGTTCACGGCCCTGGTCTTCGTTTTCCTGCCGGCCTTCGCGTTGCAGGGTTTCCTCCCGCCGCTCCTGAGGATGGGCCTGCTTGTCTCTTCGGGGCTGGTCGCGGTGTTTTGCGGGTTGAGCTCGCTCGGGAACGGGATGGCCCTCGGCGAGTTCCGGTGTCCTCGATGCAAGAAGCCATTCATCAACTACCACGGCTTGATCGTCTGGGTGGGAGATCAGTGCGTTCACTGCGGGCTTGACCTCGCGCCGGGTGGTAGACTCTCGAAATCTCCGGACGATGCGATGGACGGGTGAGGCCGCCTTGGCCGGCCCCCGCTCGGAGTCCACCGTCCCGTGGGAGATCC
>JANOBY010000781.1:0-19919 GCA_031411935.1 Planctomycetales bacterium
CAGCCTTCGGCCGTGAGCGCCTTCACGCAGACCTCGGTGGCGGCCTTGACGGTTGCCGGGGTGTCGTACTGGGCGCTGGTGGCCACGGGCGGGGCCAGGGGCTTGCCCTCGGGCGGTTTGGTGAGCCGGGACACGTCCACGTTGCCCATGTGATAGAGGGAGACCGAGATCATCCCCTCGTCGCCCGAGGCCCCCAGGGTCATCCGCAGGCGGTGGCCAGCCTTCTCGTAGGTGTGATCCGCATAGTCCTTCGTGTCGGGCGAGGTGCCCACCCCCTTCGTCTCCTTCCAGCCTTGCCCCCCCAACTCCGCGTTGTAAAAGGCGATCGCGCCGGGGATGCTCGATTTGGCGAAGTACGAGAGGGCGGTCGGCAGCGAGGAGAATTCGCGATCGACATTGAGTTTGGGCAGCGCCCGCAGGTCAAGCAGCTTGACGACCTCGCGCGACGAGGCGGGAGTGACCGGCTTCTCTTCGCGGGCCGAGGCCGCGCCGGCCACGGCCAGCATCACGGCCCACGAACCGAATCGGGCGAAAATGGGCATCATCGACCCTCCATCAACACGTGTGTGGGATGCCAGGAGCTTAGCACAGCCTTCGTGCGAGACCCATTCCAACGAGGCGTTGAGTCACCACTACGCCAACGGCCCCGATCCGTGACGGCGAGCCGCTCAGGGCGTGCGGCTCAGTTCCATCCGGCGACCTCGCGGCGGGCGACCTTGGCCACGGCCTCGACGTCCCTTACGTCGGCCGCCTTGGGCCGGGCCTTGAGGTAGGCGTCCAGGTGGTCGAGCGCCTCGCCGGGCCTCCCCGCGTGCACGCAGCACACGCCCAGGTCGCGCCGCTCCTCGGGGTCGTCCTTTTCGAGCGCCACGAGCCTCCGCAGGACGGGCAGGGCGGTGGGGAATTCGTGCTCGCGCAGATAGGCCGCCTTCAGGTTGCGGAGCATGCGGGCCACGAGCACACGGGGCGGGCACGGCGCCAGATTCGCGTCGGTCAGGGCGACCTCGGGCGTGCCCGTGACGCGGGCCACGACCTGCTCGCACCCCTCGCGATCGAGGAACTGGCCGGCGTGGTACGGGTCCACGAAGATCGCGTCCTGCCCGGCGTCGGCCCTCACGATGAAGTGCGCCGGGAGGTTCACGCCCGACATGAGCAGACCCAGCCTCTCGGCCACGGCCAGGTACACCAGCGACAGGCTCATGGGGATGCCCAGCTTGCGGTCGAGCACCTCGTTCAGGTAGCTGTTGCGGGAGTCGTAATACTCCTCGGTATTGCCCCGGAACTTCTCCTCGACGAACAGGACCCAGTTGATCTGGCCGAGGATGTGCCGGGCCTTCGCCCCCTGCGGGCAGCGGTCGCGCACGCGGTCGGACAGGGCCTCGATCTGGTCCAGGTACGCCTGCGGGTCGAGCCCGGGATACGCATCGGCGGCGATCTCCAGGGCGAGCCGCGTGAGGTCGGGCTCCACCTCCCCGCGCAACAGGCGGAGGAACTCCGGGCTTTCCGAAAACGGGTTCGATTCGCGGGGCACGCCGAGGGCTCCGATCCGGACGGTTCAGGCAAAAAGATGATCAATCCCGACACGCCAGCCCAATAGCGCCGGCTCGGCGTGGGGCACCTGGCCGCGCCGGAACGTGCGGGGCGTGGCCGGGTCGTCGGACGAGTAGGAGACCACGGTCCCGGCCTCGGGGTCCACGTCCCAGACAACGCGCGTGCCGGCCTCGAAGTAATCCGTCCGCTTGGCCGCCATCTCGCGCTCGGCGGAGGGGCCGTAGTCCCCCTCGCTGCGGACCTCGACGGCGAAGGCGGGCGGGCCCTGGAGGAATTTCATGGGATTGGATGGCAACTGACCCGCGAAGTACGAGGCATCGGGGCAGAACGACTCCCGTCCCGAGCGCAACTCCTTCACGGCATAGCCCACGCCGTCGGTGAACGCCTCACCGTCGCCCGTGAGGTCGCAGTAGTCGGATAGACTCCGCCAGATGCGGGACGCAACCCGATTGGGTAGAAAGCCGGTCGGCATGAACGTCACGATTCTCCCGCCGATGAGTTCGGCCTTGCCCTCGGTCCTCATGAGGTCGTCGAGCGTGGATCGCGCCTGGTCCACGGTGGCCATGATGGGTGCTCCGGAAGGCGAGAGATCTCTCCCATCTATCATAACCGCGCGGGCATGGGGGCGTCATCGCCAACGGCCCCGAACTTCCTCGTTGTGGAGCCCCCGTCCGCTCGGATAGAGTGACGCCGATTGGTGCGAGTTTCCCTGAATGATGGCCCACGGCGCGGCGGGTCCCGTCCCGGCAGAGGGTCCAGGGATGGTGAGCGTCCGGTTCGATCTGGCTCCCGACTGGGAAGGCATCCCATGCCCATACGCGTGGTCTGTGCGTCGTGCGAGTGCGCGTTTAAGGTGGCCGAGGCCGCGGCCGGGCGCAAGGGCAAATGCCCCAAGTGCGGAGCCGTCCTGACGATCCCGCACCCCCAGCCCGAGCCGAAGGCCCAGGACGAGATCGGGCTCGTCCCGCTGGCCGACGAGCCCGAGGACGACTCCCCGTACCAGCTCGCCGGCCAGGCCCCCCGTCCCGTGGTCGGGCGCGCGGGGATGGCCTCCCTGGGCCTCGCAGGCAAGGGGCCCGACGCCCCGCTGTTGCTGACCGACGAGGACGCGGTGACCACCGCCACGCGGACCCCCGCGCAGATCCTCGCGGCCTTCGACGACTACATCGAACCGGTCAAGCCCACGCCCCTCTACCGGTTCTGGATCGTGGTCGTGGCCGGGGTCATGCTCCTCCTTCCGCTGATCTACCTCGGCCTGATTGCCCTGGTGGGCTGGCTCGTGCTCTACCACGCCACGAACAACACCGGGATCCTCGAGCAAGCAGGCGGGGGGCGGAAGGGGCAGGGGGCGTTCATGGTGTACGCCGCACCCATCCTCGCCGGCGGGTTCCTCGTCGTGTTCATGATCAAGCCTCTGTTCGCCAGGAGCGGAAAATCGAGCAAGTCGAGGTCGCTCGACCCGTCGCAGGAGCCCCTCCTGTTCGCCTTCGTGGACGGCGTGTGCTCGACGGTCGGGGCGCGCACGCCCAAGAGGATCGACATCGACTGCCAGGTCAACGCCTCGGCCGGGTTCGAGGGCGGCCCGTTCAGCTTCTTCAACCGCAACCTGGTGCTCACGGTGGGGCTGCCCCTGGTGGCGGGCCTGAACCTGAGGCAGTTCTCGGGCGTGCTGGCGCACGAGTTCGGGCACTTCTCCCAGGGCGCGGGCATGCGGCTCTCGACTATGATCCGCTACATCAATTTCTGGTTCGCCCGCGTGGTCTACGAGCGCGACGCCTGGGACGAAAACCTGGCCAATTGGAGCCGCGGAGGGGACGTCCGCGTGATGGTCGTGGTCTGGCTCTTCCGCGGGGTGGTCTGGCTCACCCGCAGGATCCTCTGGGTCCTGATGATGGTCGGCCACATCGTGAGCGGGTTCCTCCTCAGGCAGATGGAGTTCGACGCCGACCGCTACGAGGCCCGCATGGTCGGCGGCGAGACGTTCGAGTCCACCGCCCGGCGGCTCCAGGTCCTGAACGCCGCCATGCAGGGGGCCTTCTACGACCTCTCCGAGAGCTGGAGGGAGGGCCGCCTGGCCGACAACCTGCCCAAGCTCATCACCGCCAACGTGGGGCAGATCCCGCCCGAGGCGATGCAGAAGATCGAGGAGAACGTGACCCTGGGCAAGACCGGCCTGTTCGACACCCACCCGACCGACCGCGACCGCATCTTCGCAGCGCATGCCGAGGACACCGACGGCGTGTTCCAGCTCGAAGGCCCCGCCACCGACCTCTTCAAGGACTTCGACGGACTCTGCCGCGCCCTGACCTTCGAGTATTACGAGTCCGTGTTCGGCAAGCACGTGGTGGACCGCGAGAGCCTCCGCCCCGTGTCCGAGGTCGTCCGCACCCAGACCGCCGCGCAGGCCGGCAACAAGGCGCTCGACCGCTTCTCGCAGGGCGTGTTCCACCCGTTCCGGCCGTTCCTCCTGCCCGAGGCCGTGCCCGCCGCCCCCGAGGAGATCAAGGACGCCCGACACAAGCTCGCCTCGGCCCGCGACCGCATGAAGGCCACGCTTGCCGAGTACGAGGAAGCCATCAAACGCAACGACGAGCTGCGGACCCAGGGCGTGAAGGTCGCCGCCGCCACCGCCATGCTCAAGGCCGATTACAAGCCCAGGGCCGCCGAGTTTGGGATCCGCAAGGCGAAGCTCGAGAGCGCGACCGAGGCCCTCGAAGAACTCGAACACGAGGCCGACCAGCTCTCCGACACGCTCTCCGTGCGCGAGAGCGCCACCATCCGCCGGATCCACGCCGCGCTCTCGATCCTGGAGACCGACGCCATGGCCGAGTCGGTCCCCGACGGCCAGGCCTGGCGCGAGGAATCCCGCGTGCTCTACCCGGTGGCCCGCCACGTGGGGCGAGTGGTCCTGCCCTCGTTGAACGAAGTCTTGCAGGCCCAGCACGCCCTGCTCGCGATCCTCAACCAGTGGGAGAACGACCAGCAGAATCCCAAGATCCACAACGCCGTGAGACGCGCCGCGACGATCCTCGCCGACAAGCTCACCGAGCTCCAACTCCATTTGGGCAACACCATCGCCTACCCGTTCGACCACGCCGGCGGCATCGTCTCGCTCGCGCAATACGCCCTGCCCAAGGTGCCCCGGAACGATGAGATCGGAGAGTTGCTCGACGCCGGGAGCCACGCGCTCGACAAGATCATCCCGCTCCACTACAAGCTCGTGGGACGCCTGGCGCTGGCCACCGAGGAGGTCGAGAAGATCCTCGGCATGGACCCCCTGCCAGAGAAGCCCAAGGCCACCGTCGAGGAAGAGGTCTGACTCAACATACCCCACCTGAGCCTGCGCCCGCCCCGGAGTAACGTCCTTTCCTGCGGTCTTGATGCCATGCTCAGTCGGCCGTTGAGGCTTCGGAGGTGCGGACGGAGAGGTTGCTGCGACGAATCGCAATGTCACGACACGCAATGGCGGCGGAGAAGCCCGGCGTCCAGGATCCCGCACGCCTTCCGGGCTTCGTTCCGCCGGACCACCTCAAGCCCCGGATCGGTCACGTCCACCATCCGATCTCACATCGCAAAGTCAAGTTGCCCGGCGCCCCGTTCGGCCGGGAAACCGATCAGCTTGTTCCGAGGGCGGTCTCGGCCACGATCTGGTCGATCACGTCTTCCATCCGGCCGGCCTTCTGGAAGGCCTCACGCTGGCGCCTCGCGCCGTTGCCCCGGGCGATCGTGGCGTCCACCAGCGAGGAGACCTCGTCCCAATCGGAGGTCGCTTCCAGAGAGGGCCTCACGAAGCTGAGCAGGGCGTGGATCATCTCGGCGGCGGGGGCCGTCGTCCGCCCCGCCAGGTCGATCAGGTCGCCGTCCAGGCCGAACCGGGCAGCCCTCCAGCGAGCGGCCTTCAAGAGCTCCGGGCGCAGGTCCTCCTCGGGCTCGCCCGCCATGTCGCGGGCGTGGCATTCGCGGGCCAGGGCGCGGCAGAGCCCGGCGATCATGACGGCCTCGTCCACCGTGGTGCACACGTCGGCCACGCGGAATTCCAGCGTGTCGAAGTGCATCGACGGCCGGACGTCCCAGTAGATCTTCGAGGCGTCCTCGACCATCCCCACGGCCACCAGGTCCTCCACCACGCGGTCGTACTCGGCGCGAGAACTCAGAAAGTGCGGGGTGCCCACAGTGGGGAATCGCAGGAACAGCTCGCTCCGATAGCTCGCATACCCCGTGTCGTCCCCGAGCCAGAACGGCGAGTTCCCCGAAAGCGCGAGCAGGGCGAACAGCCAACGCCGGGAGCGGTTCATGACCCGGATCGCGGCGTCCCGGTCCTTCATTCCCACGTGAACATGGCAGCCGAAGATGATCTGCTCGCGGGCCAGCTGCTGATATTCGTCGGCGATCCCGAAGTAGCGGGCCTTGGGCGTGAGCCGCTGGTCCCCCCAGTGCGAGAACGGATGCGTGCCCGCCGCGGCGATCCGGCTCCCGTCGCGCGCCGCCGACGCGATCACCTCGCGCCTGAGCCTCACGATCTGCGATCGCACCTCGCCCAGGGTCCGGCAAACGGGCGTGCCCACCTCGATCTGCGACAGGAACAGCTCGTTCGTGACCTCGGCATGTCCGGCCTCAGGGCCCCGGGGTAGGAGCCGCCCGGCCCTGGGCACCAGCTCCCGGGTCTCGGGATGGACGATCTGGAACTCCTCCTCGACGCCCATCGTGAAGTCTTCCGATTCCGCAGGCATAAGCACCCCCGAGCACGCCAGGCCACCGGACAAATCCCATCGCTTGACCAAAAAAATCGCAAACGCGATGCCGGGCCGACCTCGGGGGCCGAGGGACCCTCCGCAATCGAGCCCGGTCGACACCCGTTCTGATACGATGGGCTCGGTGACGGCGGGACGATCGGTGGCGTGCCTCCATCTCGCCGGCCTGGGGAGCCAACTTCGGTGCAAATCACGCTCATCGCGGGAGGCAGCCGCGGGGATGTTCAGCCCTACGCGGCCCTGGGCCGGGGACTGCGGGACGCCGGGCATGCGGTGCGCATCCTCGCGCCCGGGGATTACGAGTCCCTGATCACCGACCATGGGCTGGACTTCCACGACATGGGCGGCGGCGTGAAGCTCATGGCGCAGAGCGAGATCCAGGAGATCATCGAGGGGGGCAACCTCCTGAAGATCCTGGCGGCGACCGGGAAGGGGGCCAGACAGATGGCACTGCAATCGGCCAGGACGGGGCTGGTGGCCTGCCGAGGGTCCGACCTGATCGTCGCCGGATTCGCCGGGCTTTCGCACGGGGTCGCCCTCTCGGAGAAGCTCGGCATCCGGTTCCTCCAGGCCCACCTCATGCCGTTCACGCCCACGGGCGAATTCTCCAGCGTCCTCACTCCGCAGATTCCGAAAACCCCGTTCGCCCCGTGGGCCAATCGCCTGTCCCACCGGGTGGCGCAGCAGATGATGTGGCAGATGCTCCGTTCCGCCGACCGCATGGCCCGGACCCAGGTCCTGGAGATGGCGCCCGCCCCGTTCTGGGGGGCCGTTCGCCGCGCTGCAAACGAGCTCGCAGCCGATCCTCTACGGGTACAGCCCGCACGTGATCCCGCGCCCCGCCGATTGGCCCGACTCCCTCCACGTGACCGGTTACTGGTTCCTCGACCCGCCCGCAGGTTGGGAGCCCCCGCGCGACCTGCTCGACTTCCTGGATTCCGGCCTTCGGCCCGTCTATGTGGGGTTCGGGAGCATGCTCAGCAAGAAGCCCGAGGAGACCGCGGACGTGGTTTTGAAGGCGCTGGAGCGATCCGGCCAGCGTGGGGTGTTATCGTCGGGCTGGGGGGGGCTCCGCAAGAACAACCTCCCGCCCAGCGTGTACATGGTGGGCTCGATCCCCCACGGATGGCTCTTCCCAAGGATGGCGGCGGTCGTGCATCACGGGGGAGCCGGGACCACGGGCGCCGGCCTCAGCGCGGGCGTCTCATCGATCCTCACCCCGTTCTTCGGCGACCAGCCCTTCTGGGGGCGAAAGGTCCACGAGCTCGGCGTGGGGCCCCGACCCATCCCGCGCCGGAAGCTCACCGCCGAGGGACTTGCCCAGGCCATCCGCACCGCAGTTTCCGACCCGACAATCCTAAAGAATGCGGCCGATCTCGGAGAGAGGATCCGCGCGGAGGACGGGATCGCTCGGGCCGTGGCCGTGATCGAGCAAATCCGATGAAGCGACGACCCCGCCCCGACATGGCATCGCAACCGGGACGGACCGAATCCACAAATGCCTGCATCCCGGCCTGATCCATTGCCGAAGACCTTGCCGGGATCATGGCCAAGGGTGCAGGCTCCAACCCTGAGCGCGCGGAACTTCGCGTTGACCAAGAGGTCCAGCCCGAGATCGAAGGGGGCATGATCACGAACCTCCGAGCCTATCACCCGGCCCCAGCACAGAAGAACGCCAATACCACGCGAAAAGCCGCATCCTGGACCGATATCGTACCCGACCCCTTTCAGGATTCGAGAAGCCGAAGGTCCACCGCGGTCAAACTCCGTAGGTCGCCGCCGTCGGCACGAGTTTTGTACGAGTTGTGAGGACTTATGCGGCGTGGGATCGAAACCCGCTTGAACCGTGTGCGTCTCACAACACCAGCAGGAAGTTCGTGGCCATGCGTAAGATCGTCGCAATCCTGGCGGCCCTGAGCCCTTGCGTTCTGGCGTTCCCGCAAATCGCACCGGGCCAGGAGCCCGGGAAGCCTCCGACCTGGGGGCCCGACGAGGCCCGATCGAAGCGGTTGGCGGCGGAGATGAAGTTCGAGGGGTGGTCCATCCGTCCGCTCGCGGGCTATGAGCATCGGACGAAGAAGGACGATCGGGAAACCCGCACGACCTGGATCAAGCCCGAGCAGGGGGGCATGACCGTGAACCAGACCCTGAACCCCGCCGACCAGATCACCCTAGAGCAGGGGCTTGACCGCGTGGTCAACCTCATGAAGCAGCGCTTCCGGAATGTCGAACTCACGCCCTACGAGCGCGGAATGATCGAGGGCAAGACGTTTGTCCGGACCCGATACAGCGCCGAGAACCTGCCCGGCGTGGCAGGTCGCGGCTTCGGGTTCGTCTACGCCACTTACGACGCCAAAACCCCGTTCGTGATCACGGGATTCGGAACGGAGAAGACGATCGAGGATCTGGAAGCCTCGGCGCTCACCTTCAAAATCCTGCCCTGAACTGAGAAGGCGACCGCGTTGCGGTTCTGCGGACTCAACAAAAATATCCCGATGGACCAGCAGAGTGCCTGCCGGTCGATCGGGATAAACGTCATTGTTGGCTTGAGTACGTGCGCCCTTGAGCGAGCCTCAGGCGCGGTCGGTGCCGGTGTTGCCCGAACCGCTGGTCCGGGTGGCGGAGCCGGTGCCCCGCGAGGAGTTGGCGTAGACCGAGGTCAGCACGCCGAGCAGGGCCGAGCGACGGCCGGAGCGGGAGGATCCGCCGCCCCTTTTCACGCGGGCGACCACGCCCGCCCATTCGAATCCACCGTGGAGAGGAGCGTTCTTCTTGGAATTGGCCAGACTCATCGATCAGAAACTCCCGAAAAGGTCTGGCGAGTCGTCGATCGGGCCATAATCGTGTTGGCCGCGAGACCCGCCTTCCCCCATCCCTGGCGCCGAGCTTGGCCTCGATGAACGCTTGATCTCGGCACATCGTCGCGCCGGGGGATCGAAACGTACGCGGTGGTCCACCACCGCGGAAGGCCTCACTCGCACTCTTGGGGGATACCGGCCCGGTTGCCGAATCGAGATGCCGTTCCCCCTCAGACAGAAATCGACAGACGCCGTGTCGTCAACTGCCTTCCCCAGACCTCCACGAACCGGCTATTTTCACAACCGCTTCTGTCGTTCTGGGGTAGAAAAGAATAACGGCATTCTCCGGTTCTGCCAAGAGGAATTTTTAGCCCCCGCCCGATTTTCTTCAGATCCTCACGGAAGCCTGGGGAGCCCTCGCCAGGTCTCCAGGGCTCCCGAAGCGCGGGCCTCGGGCCGCTTCACAACAGGCGAATGACCGCGCGAGGGTCCGGATTCCGGCCCGTTCCCCTGGGCCATCGGTGCGGTTATGATGAGGCGAAAATCCCTGATCGTGGCGACCCTCTGTCCGCCAAATCCGGCCGTGGCCCTTGCCTTTCCGGATCGCGATCGGGCGTGGCGTCCCCCTCTGTTTCTCCTCTCCTCGGGAGACGATTCCGTGAAGACACTCGATTTTCGCCGGTGGATGCTGGCGTGCATGACAGCCACGATGACCTCCCTGGTGGGCTGCTCGTACGGCCCCGGGGATGACCCGGCGCTGACGGGCAAGAAGCCGGGCGGGGCCACGGGCACAACGCCCGCGACCACACCTCCCGAAAGCGGCCCGATCAAGCTCCTGTTCGTGACCAACAGCAACGCCGACTGGTGGAACGCGGTCGAGAAGGGGATGCAGGACGGCGGCAAGGAGTTCGGCGTGGAGGTCCAGATGCGCCGGAATGAGGGCACGACCCAGGGCCAGATCGACCGCCTGCAGGAGGCCCTGAGCCTGGACGTGCAGGGCGTGGCCGTGAGCGTGATCGAGGCCGACGCCCCCGGCGTGGCCGACGCCATGAAGGCCCTGCAGGACGCCGGCAAGGTCGTGATCGCGATCGACTCGGACATCGAGCTGAATTCGGCCGATCGCCGCTCGGCCTACATCGGCACGAACAACGTGAAGGCGGGCGAGGCCGCGGGCAAGGCCGCCGCCACGATCCGCCCCGAGGGCGGCAAGGTCGCGGTGTTCGTGGGGCTGTCGGGCGCGGCCAATGCCCGCGAGCGCAAGCAGGGCTTCTTCCAGGGCGCCGGTGCGAAGTTCACCGAGGTCGAGACCCTGGACGACAACGGCGACCACGCCCGCGCCCGCGACAACGTCCTGACGGCCCTCTCCAAGTACAACGACCTGGGCGTGCTGCTGGGCCTCTGGTCGTACAACGCCCAGCCGATCGCCGAGGAGGTCGCCAAGGTCCCGGCCGTCCGCCAGAAGACCTCGGTCGTCACGTTCGACCTGGACGAGGCCGCCGTGGGCGAATTGGAGAAGGGTCACATTGACGCCAGCGTGTGCCAGAATCCCTACGAGATGGGCTTCCAGGGCGTGAAGGTCCTGAAGGCCCTGATCCAGAAGGACGAGAAGACCGTGAAGGAGGTCCTGCCCGACGGCAAGACCCGCGACACCGGCGTGCGCGTGATCGTTCCCAAGGCCGACTCCCCGGTCAAGGGGGAGAACGTGATCACGATCGAGGAGATGAAGTCGTGGCTCCAGAGCAAGGGGCTGAAGTCCTCATGAGCGTAGCGACCGGTCGAGGCGCGGGGGCGGGACGAGGGGCTCTGGCCCGCGCCCTGCGCGCCCCGGAATGGAGCCTGGTGGCGGGCATCCTGCTGGTCCTGGGCTTTTTGTACTGGCAGCAGCTGCCCGACCTCCGATTCTTCCAGACGCAGAACCTGATCCCCCTCCTGCACAACATCGCCCTGTTCGGCGTGCTGGCGGTGGGGGCCACGATCATCATCGTGGCCGGGGGGATCGACCTGTCGGTGGGCTCGGTGGTGGCGCTGTCGGCGGTGGTCTCGGCGAAGCTCATGACCGAGTGGTTGCCCGGCGCCACGCGCTCGGGCGGGGCCATCTCGCCGGGGGTGATCGCCATGGCGGTGGTGCTCACCCTGCTGCTGGGGCTGGCGATCGGGCTCATGCACGCCCTGTTCATCACGGTGTTCCGCCTCCCGCCGTTCATCGCCACGCTCGCGAGCCTGGCGGGCCTGCGCAGCGTGGCGATCGTGGTGAGCAAGAACCAGTCGGTCAACGCGAACTTCCCGGCCTTCCGCATGTTCGGCGCGGACAATAACTACACGGTCCCGATCTTCGTGCTCGTGGTGATCGCCGCCAGCGTGATGATGGGGGCGACGGTCCTGGGCCGCCACCTCTACGCCCTGGGCGGGAACGAGGCCGCGGCGAGGCTGAGCGGCCTTCCCGTGAAGCGCCTGAAGGCGATCGCCTACGGCCTCTCGGGCATGCTCTCGGCGCTCGGGGGCCTCCTGTTCGCGGGCAATTCGGGGCAGGGCAAGGGGACCATGGGGGTCTCGTACGAGCTGATCGCCATCACCGCCGCGGTGGTGGGCGGGAGCAGCCTCTCGGGCGGGGTGGGCACGATCCGCGGGACGGTCCTCGGCCTGATCCTCATCCAGATCGTGATCAAGGGGACCGGCCTGGTGGTCAAGGGGATCGACCCCACGCAGATCGAGGGCCTGGTCCTGGGCACGATCATCGTTTTGGCCGTGGCTCTGAACCAGAAATTCCGTGGACGTGGATGAGCCTCAGGGGCGAGGGGCCTCGCGGAGGCTCCTTCTCCCGTTGCCGACCCGCCACAAAACGGCCCTCCCGGGGGGAGGGCCTCGCGTCCCCGCCACGGTGCATCTGCGCCGGGGGCTGATCGGCCTGAGCCTGGTCCTGTCCTGGGGCATCGCGGGCTACATGATCATGGGGTGGAGCTTCGGCGACGCCCTGTACATGGTCGTCGTCACGGTCTCGAGCGTGGGGTACGGCGAGGTCCGGCCCGTGGACACCACGCTCCTGCGCGTGCATACGCTGCTGTTGATCGGCACGGGCGTGCTGGCGGTGGGCTACACCGTGGCCGGCCTGCTGAGGATCATCACCGAGGAAGAACTCGCCAGGCTTACGGGGCACCATCGCGTGCGACGCATGATCGACTCCCTGACCGACCACACCATCGTCGCGGGCCTCGGGCGCATGGGCGCCATCGTGTGCGAGGAGCTCGCGGCGGCGGGCGAGCCGTTCGTCCTGATCGACGAATCGCCCGAGAAGCTCGCCACGATCCAGGCCCGAGGCTGGCTCCACGTGAGCGGCGACGCCACCGACGAGGGCGTGCTGAACGAGGCCGGGATCGCCCGCGCCAAGGCCATCGTGACGGCCATCCCCAACGACGCCGCCAACGTGTTCATCACCCTGACCGCCCGGCAGATGAACGCCCGCATCCAGATCGTGGCCCGCGCCGAGCGCTCGACCACGGCCAAAAAGCTCAAGCAGGCCGGGGCCAACAACGTGGTCCTGCCCGCGGCGATCGGGGCGCACCGGATCGTGTCGATCCTCACGAACCCCTCGGCCGTGGAGTTCACCGAGCTGGTCACGCATCGGTCGCACCTGGCCATCGAGATCAACGAGGTCGTGGTGCACGACCCCGGCCCGTTCGCGGGCCTGACCCTCCGCGACGCCGACATCGGGCGAAGAACGGGCGTGATGGTCATCGCAGTCAAACGCGCGGACGGACGCGTGGAGTTCCCCCCCTCGGGGGACGAGCCCTTCAGCGCCGGAGACACCATCGTCCTGCTCGGCCGGAGGACCACGCTGGAGCAGTTCCGCAAGGAATTCCACGCGTGATCCCGGTTCGCCGCCGGGCGGAGATACCGGCATCGACCTGGCCGGTCAGAAAGTCTGGCACACGCTCCGCATCGCAAACACCGGAAGCGCGCCGATCACGGTCAAACCCGCCCACTCCGCGTGGATCCAGCCGAGCAACGCTCCACTCAAGCCGAGTCGATGGCGGACCATGATCCCTGGCGCGGCGAACGATCCCGCGTTCCTCGCGGCGGGTCATTGCCTCTTCACGCTCATCGCCGGATGGCTGGGGACCCTCGTCGTCCGCCAGTTCGCGAAGGGCCAAGGGGCGGGTTGCGGCGACGGATCCGGAAGTCCAGGATAACGGGACAGCCCGAGATTCGGGCTGGGATCGTCCACTGTTCACCCTCGAAGGGAGCATCCTCGTGACGATGGTCATCTCGCCCTACCGTGACCAGGACCCGACGGATCCCCGACGCTCGGGCTGCCTGATCAGCGCGGCGGTCGCGACCGGGGTGATCGGCGTGGGCCTCTTGCTCCTGATCCCCGCGGTCAACGCGGCTCGCGAAGCGGCCAGACGATCGCAATTCACGTGAAACCTGAAGCAAGCGGGCCTGGCGGTGCACAACTACCACTCGGCAAACGAGTGCCTGCCCGCCGCCTACCTGCCCGACCGGTTCGGTCGGCCGACCGACAGCTGGCGAGTCGCCATCCTGCCCTATCTGGAGCAGGGAAACGTCTTCAACCAGATCAACTTCAGCCTGGGTTGGAACGCCGACGAGAACCGCACCGTGAAGTTGGCTCGCATGAACGTCTTCATGCGTCCCGAGGATTCCTCCGAAACCGGACCCACGATCACCAAGTTCCTCGCCGTGATCGGCCGCTCCACGCCGTTCCCCGGCGCGGTCCACACCACCTTCGCGCAGGCGACCGATGGCCTCTCCAGCACGATCCTGTTCGGAGAGGTGGCCGAATCGGAGATCCTGTGGTCGGAGCCTCGCGACCTGTTGCTGAACGCGATGGACTTCCGGATTGACGGCCCTCGGAAAAAGATGGGCTTCGGAAGCCCCTATCGCGGAGGGCCACGCTTCCTCTTCATGGACGGCTCGGTCCGCGTGTTGAGGGGGACTCCGCCTCTGGGCGTCGTCCGCGCCCTTCTCACGTCCACGGGCGGAGAACCTCTGGAGGAAGCCGAGGATCTGTGGACCTTGGGGGCAAGGACGCCACCGCGTCCTGACGATTGATCGCGGGAGCATGCGATCTCCTGGGGCAGGCCGAACGATCCGCCCCAGAGGAGGAGGGTGTGCCACGCTCGGAGGGCATCGCTGCTTTTTCACGGTCCGGTCGCGGGGGCTCGGTGGCCCGGGACTTGCACCTATGTTCCCGTGGTTGTCACGGATCGGCACGTTCGGTCGGCCGGCGTTCCCTCGCTCGCGTTCGTCGCGGTCTCGCTCCAGGGTTGGATTTCCCCATGCTTATGAAACGGGTTGCAGGTCCGGGCCGAGGGCTCCGGTGGGTCCTTTTTGTCTCCTGGTGCGTGACGTTCGGCCTGGCGGGCCTGGCGCCGGGGCAGATCCCGGGGTTGCCGAAGTCGAACACGACGAACGAGAAAACAGCCCAGGGCGATACCACGCCGGCCCCCACGCACGACAACCCCGAGGCCACCGTCTCGGCCGCGGCCGGGCCGATCGCCGTCGATGCGTCCGACACGCCCGATCCCCTCGTCCGCGAGAAGCTCCAGGCCCTCCTGCCGCAGTACCCCGGCGTGAAGAGCGTGGAGGTGCGGGTGGCCGAGGGCGTGGTCACGCTGGAGGGACGCGTGGAGGATGCAAACGTGCGCCTGAAGGTGACCGACGTGGCCCGTCGGGTGGAGGGCGTGAGCTTCGTGGTGAACAAGATGAAGACCGACGCGCAGGTCATGACCGCGCGAGACCTGGCGGCGAGCGTGATCGACCGCTACGTGACGCTCATCCGCAAGGAATGGCTGGTCGTGCTGATCGCCGCCGGGCTGTTCCTGGCCTCCATGCTACTGGCCCGAGGCTTCGCGCGGTACTCCGAAGCCCTTCTCTCGCCCTTCCTGGGCAATGCGCTCATGCGGTCGGTGGCCGGGTCGTTGCTGAGCACGCTGATCGTCCTGGGCGGGGTGCTGCTGGCCCTCCAGGTGCTGGAACTCACGCAGGCGGTGCTTTCGATCCTGGGCCTGGCGGGCGTGGTGGGATTGGCGGTGGGGTTCGCGTTCCGGGACATCGCCGAGAACTTCATCGCGTCGCTCCTGCTGGGCATCCGGCGTCCGTTCCGCATCGGCGACATGCTGGAGATCGCCGGCCACAGCGGAGTGGTCAAGACGCTGAACACCCGCGCCACGGTGCTGGTCACGCTCGATGGCAAGCACGTGCGGATCCCGAACGCGACCATGTTCAAGGAGATCATGGTCAATTCGTCGGCCTCGCCCAGCGCCCGCGAGGGGTTCGACGTCCTCATCACGTTCGAGGCCTCCACGGCCGCCGCGATCGAGGCCATCACCGGGGCGGTTCGCTCGCAGGTCGGGATCCTGCAGGACCCGCCCGCGAGGGTCATCGTGACGGGCGTGGAACCCTCGGGCGTTCGCCTGCGGGTCCTCTACTGGCAGCCCTCGCAGGGCGTGGATGCGCTGCAGATCAAGAGCGACCTGATGCTCAAGGCGAAGGTCGCGCTGCAGAAGGCGAGCGTGGCCCTGGCGACCCCCCGATACGCGATCTCGGTCGTGGGCGGGGTGCCCATCGAGATCAGCCGGCCCGACCCGAAGCGCGACGAGGAGCTGGCCACTCACGAGAAGCCGATGACCGCCGAGAAGCTCCGCCAGAACCTCGCCCACGACAGCCATGTGGCGTCGAAGGTCCCCGCGACCGACGGCGAGCCCTCCCCGCAGGAGCGAGTGCTCCGCGAGGCCGAGCAGTCCGTGAGCGACGAGGGGCAGAACCTTCTCGCCAACGGCAAATCGGAGTGAGGGTCAGGTCATTTCTTCCAGATCGTGTCCAACATCCGGGCATCCATCGACCGGATCGAGGCCTTGCCGCCCGTCGCGAAGGCGCCGATCTTCTGATCATCGGGATGGTAATCCATCACCTTGACGAGGCACTGCCCGTTCGGGGTGTAGACTTCCAGGACAGACTTGTCGAGGAAGATACGAAGCTCGAGCCCGGCCTTCGCGGCCTCTGCAGGGATCGAGAGTTTCGCACCCTGCACGTCCAGCGTTGAGCCGTCGAACGTGATCGGAATGGATCGCGTGCCGTCGAATGATTGGCGGACGTGCAGGCCGACGGTCTTCGCGGTGCCGAGGTCGAGCGTCACCCGTAATTCCGTGGCATCGCCTGAGAAGTCGGTATTCTTGGCCTCGTCATTCATCTCCACCGACCTGATCATGACGGCGTGCTCGGGATTCCCGATCAGGGCCAGCTCGGGAGCCGGGGCGAACGCGAGGTTGCCGCTCTTCGTGATCGACATCACGCGGGGCAGGGTGAGGCACCCGTTCCAGCCCTTGCCCTTCGGGAAGTCGGGCACCCAGCCCCACAGCAGGGTCTGGCCGTTGGCCCCCTTCGCCACGTTCGGGGCGTAGAAGTTGCCGGCGTCGGCGATCCCGCGACGCTCGGGCTTGAAGGTCATGGTCTTCGTGTCCAGAGATCCCACGAACCAGTGGACCGGGCGGCCCTGCGAGGTGATCAGGACCCACTTGCCGTCGAGCGGGAAGAACAGCGGGCACTCGACGTTCTTGACCTCGGGGTCGGGGTGGGTGAACAGGACGCCCAGATAGGTCCACTTCGTCAGGTCGTCATTTTCGGCGCGATAGACGGTCACGGTTCCCTGGCCGCCCTTGTTCTCGTTGAGGTTCCCGCCCAGGACCATGAAGGTCTTGCCCTCGGCCTGGAACACGAACGGGTCGCGCCACTCGTGGACCTTGGTGTCGCCGTGGAGCGTCTCGGTCAGGATCGGGTTGGCGGGATGCTTCTTCCAGAGCGTGAGGTCGTCGTTCTCGGGCAGGGCGGCCCATTGTTCGGGCAGGCGTCCGCCGATGCTCGTGTAGAAGAGCATGAGGTCGCCCTTCGGGTTCACCGTGGCTGAGCCCGAGAAGACGTGCTCCTCGCCGTCGAGCTTCGAGGGCCAGAGCGCGATGGGCAGGCGCTCCCAGTGCGCCAGGTCCTTGCTGCGGACGTGCGCCCAGTGCATGTTGCCCCAGTCCTCCCCGTAGGGATTGTGCTGGAAGAACATGTGATAATAGCCCTTGTAGTAAATCGGGCCGTTGGGGTCGTTCAGCCAGTTCGCCGGGGGAAGGATGTGGTAGATGGGGCGCGAGGGGTCCTTCGCCACGCGCTCGCCGGCGGCCTTGATGCTCTCCTCGGCCTTCTTCAAGAGGACCGCGCGCTCGTCGATGGGCTCGGGCTTTGTGTCGGTCATCGCGATCTGATCGACGAGCACGTGGCCCCACCCCCCCTTGCGTCGATCGACGATCTCGATCCTCGCGGACTTGCCCGCATACACCGAGAGGTCCCACGAAGCCTCGCGAAGGAACTCCGAGGCATGGCCGGTGGCGGTCTTCACGACCTCGCCTCCGACGAGCAGATTCATGCAAGTCTCGCCGGGGTGGCGGCCCCCGCCGATCAGGAATCGAAGGAAATTGCGATCGATCGCGAATTCGGGCGAGGTGAGCGTGCCCACCGCGTCGTCGCCCTCGAAGAACGTGTTCACCAGCCTCTTGCCCTGGAAGTCGCCGACGGCCATCTGGCCCTTGAGCGCGCCCTCGGCGGGCCCGGGTCCGAACGCGGTCCCCGTGACGGTCCAGGTGCCATAAGAGGGGGACTCGAAGTCGTTGAGGACCACATCGGGGCGGTCGGCGGCGAGGGCGAGGCTCATCGCCAAAAGCAGAACGGGCACCATCATGTTCACTTCCTGTCAGGTCGGCGAGGCGCGGAGGGCGACCGGCCGGGGAGGGCCGCGGAGGACGGACGACGCGATCCGACGCGTCGAAACACGTTCTTTGTGCCCGTCGGGTTCGGGCCTGTCAATGAGCCGCCGCGTTGACGGTCACCTGGCGAGCTTCTCGGCGGGCCGCCTCCTGAGCGTGATCAGCGTGCGGCGGCTCTGCAATTTGGCGGTGAAATCGTCGGGCCGGGTGGGTTCCTCGATCCCCTCGCCGAGCCCGATGCAGATCGTCAACTCGTCCCCGATCAGGCGATAGATGGCGTGATGGTGATAGATGCCTTCGGAGGCGCGATTCAGCAGGTTCGGGGCGTGGGTCTGGGGGCTGAAGCGAGGGGGCCGGGATTCGTGGTCGAAGCGGTACATCGGCCACTCCTCGAAGAGCCTCTTGTCGAGCGTGAAGATCAGCCAACCCACCGAGCTCGTGCCATCCTTCACGCCTGGTTTGGGTGCCAGGATCAGGCACTCGTTGAACCCGACGGCCCTGGGCTCCAGCTTGTCCCCGTCGATGGTCAGCGAGACCACATCCCACTGCCCCTTGAGCCCGGACCAGGCCGCCTCCGTCTCCGTGTCGCCCGCTTCGGCGAAACTGCGTGGGGCCGGGATCAGGCTTGCCGTCAGCAACGCGATCGCAAGGTATCGACGCATGGCATCACCCTCCTGTCCGAGGTCAGGGAACCGAGGGGCCATCCTGTTGCTTCCCCGAGGTCGAGGCAAGTCCCATCAAGGGACAGGCGAAGATCTCGACCCGACCTGATTCACCCCGGCATCCGGATCTGGCCGACGAAGGCGGTGCCGAAGTGCTCGATCTCGAGGAAGGCCGCGTTCTCCCTGGCGGGCTTGTAGATCTTGAAGGCCCTGAGCACGCCGAGCGTGGCGGCGCTTTCCAGGGGGCCGATGAAGCTCTGATCGAGGTCCAGGAAGTCGGCCCGCGCCGCCCAGGTGGCCATCTGGCTGGCGTTCAGGAAGTAGCAGCCGGAGTGCGGATTCTTGGGGCGCTGGAAGACGATCTCGCGGCCGAGGAAGGTGCTCCGCAAGTTGGGTTCGAGCGCCGGGTCGCCGAACGGTCGGATCACGTGGTCGGCCAGGTCGCCGTCCACGTAAGCCTTCAGCACCACGCCCTTGCGGGCCGTTTCGTAGCGGTTGGGCTGGAGCAGGCGGTCGTTGCCCAGGTGGCCGTTGAACCAGGCGAGCTTCGTGAAGAACCAGGGGTCGCGGAGGATCAGGTCGTCCTCCAGATAGGCGTAATAGTCGTAGAGGCCGATCCGGTCGCGCAGGACCGCGCGGCAGGCGAAGCCCAGGGCCAGGGGCGCGACCTGCGTGGGGAAGTGCTCGAAGGCGTCATCTCGCAGGTCGAGCCGATCGACGAGGTGGGCACCGCCCGTGGTGCACACGATCACGTCCACGCCGGCCGAGATCCCCGCGTTGGCCGGGCGGGTGGTCTTGCGGGCGATGTCGATCATGGACTGCCGGGGGTCGAACTGCTGGTGCAAGGAGGCGATGGACTCGGACAGGGCTTCGAGCCGGGCCCCGGCATCGGGACCGGCCGACCCGTGAAATCGGCCGTCCCCGGCGTCGGGGCGGGCCCCGGCGACGGGAGGGCGGTAATAGTGGGGGATGACCACGAGGATGCGCATGGGCTCAATTCGGCGAGGCGCGAGGGACGTGCCGGCGGGACAATGGGAAGGGCGTCAGGTCACGGCTTCGTCGCGGCCTTCTCGAATCGGGCGAGCAGGGGAGGGAACCGCGGGTCGGTCCGCAGGGGGGCGAGGTCGGGGTCGGTGGCGATCTCGTAGGGGCTCTCCCAACCGAGGGCGAGCAGGTTTTCCAGCGTCGCGAATGCGGAGTCGCGGAACGATTTGCCCAGGGCCTTGTCGTCCTGCTTCACGCGATCGGCGGCGGCCGCACAGAGGGCGAACCCGAACGCGGCCTGAAGGGACACGCCCTTGTCCTTGGGGAATTTCTTCATGAGGGATTCGGCGATGGCCGAGGCCTCGGCGTACTCATTGCACCGGGCCAGGCCGAGCATGAGGGTGATCGCCG
>JANOBY010000782.1:0-6232 GCA_031411935.1 Planctomycetales bacterium
GAGGCACGTCCGAAGGCCAGCGCGCCCTCCTGGCCGAATTCGGCGTGACTGAGGAACGGGTCGGCTGCCCGATCCGCTCGGACATGGACACCGTGACCCTCGGCACCAACCGCCACGGCCTGCCCATCGCCTTCGACCGGAACGCCTACGAGGCTGACGGGATCGTCCTCCTGAATCGCATCAAGCCGCACACCTCGTTCACGGGCCGATACGAGAGCGGCCTCCTGAAGATGCTCACGATCGGCCTGGGCAAGCGCGAGGGTGCGGCGCAGGTCCACAAGCTTGGCCTCACCGGCCTGGCGAGCCTCCTGCCCGAGGTCGGGGCCGAGCTTCTCGCGAAGACGAAGGTCGTCCTGGGCATCGCCCTGCTGGAGAACGCCCGCGAGACCACCGCAAGAGTGGTGGCGGTCGAGCCCGAAGACCTCCTCGACGTCGAGCCGAAACTACTGGACGAGGCGCGTGGGTTGATGGGCCGGCTCCCGTTCGACCAGATCGACGTGCTGGTCGTGGGGGAGCTCGGCAAGAACTACAGCGGGACCGGCCTGGACCCGAACGTGATCGGCCGCCAGAGGGTCGAGACCATGCCCGACCTGCCTCGCCCCATGGTCACGCGGCTGGCCGTGCTCGACGTGGCGGTCGAGTCCCACGGCAATGCCCTGGGCGTGGGGCTCGCGGACCTGACGACCGACCGGCTGGTGCGGAACCTCGACCCCACCCCCATGAAGGTCAACAGCCTCACGAGCAACTTCCTCACGAGGGCCAGGGTGCCGCTGTCCCTGCCCACCGACGCCGAGGTGCTCCGCGCCTGCCTGGACACCTGCTGGCGGACGGAGTGGTCCGAGGCGAGGATGGTGCTGATCCCGAACTCGCTGGAGGTGGCCTCGATGTGGGTCACGCGGCCCCTGGCGGGGGAGGTCGAGGGCGACCCGACGCTCAGGTTCGAGACCGACTTCGGGCCCATTCCCCTGGATGGAGGAGGGACGCTGGACCAGGCGAGGCTCTTCCCCGAGAGCGTCCAGGGCCGCCGACTCCGGGGAGCGCACCACGCATGACGACGACGATCCTCGCCGTGGCCTTCGACCTCGACGGCCTCATGTTCGACACCGAGAGCCTGTTCTTCCGAGTGGCCAGCGAGATGCTCTCCACCCGGGGGAAGACCTTCACGCCCGAGATCATGGCCGCCATGATCGGACGCCAGGCGGTGATCGCCTATCCCGCCTTGAAGCAGATGGCCGGGCTGGCCGAAACGCCCGAGGAGCTTCTGGCCGAGGCCAAGGAGCGCTTCCTGGCCCTCATGGACTCGGCGGTGCACCCCACGCCCGGCCTGTTCGCCCTGCTCAGCCACCTGGAGAAGGCCGAAGTGCCCCGCGCGGTGTGCACGTCATCACGCCGGGCCTATGCCGAGCGTCTGCTCACGAATCATGGGTTGATGGGCTACTTCTCGTTCCTTCTATGTGCCGAGGACGTGACGCGCAGCAAGCCCGACCCCGAGATCTACCTGACGGCGGCGAGTCAATTCGGGATCGAGCCTGCCCAGATGCTCGTGCTGGAGGACAGCCCGGCCGGCCTCTCGGCGGCAAAAGCCTCGGGGGCCTTCGCCGTGGGGGTCCCCCACGAGCACAGCCCCGGCGAACGTCTGGAGATCGCCGACCTGCTCGTGGACGCCCTGGACGACCCCCGCCTCTTGCGGCGACTGGGCCTCTGACGAGGCTCAAGCCTCGGCGGGCTGGAAGGGTCAATCGCCGGAACCGAGCTTGATCCGGGCGAGCATGGCGGACCGTGCAACGACCGTGACCGAGCTGAACGCCATGGCCAGGGCCGCGACCATCGGGCCATAGCGCCCGAAGAGCCCCATCGCGGCGACCGGGATGCCGATGATGTTGTAGGCGAAGGCCCAGAAGAGGTTCTGGCGGATCGCCTTCAGGGTCTCTCGCCCCAGGACCAGCGCCCGGGACACGGAACGGAGGTCGCCCGAAGTGATGACCACGTCGGCGGCGGCCTTGGCCACGTCGGTGCCGGTGCCGAGCGCGATGCCCACGTCAGCGGCGGCGAGCGCGGGGCCGTCGTTCAGGCCGTCGCCCACCATGGCCACCCGGCCCCATCTCTTGCGGATCTGCTCAAGCTGCTCGACCTTGGACTCGGGGGTGGCCATCGAAACGATCTGGTCAGCGGCCAGCCCCAGGCTCGCGCCGATCGCTGACGCGGTGGCCGCGTTGTCGCCGGTGATCAGGAACGTCCGGGCTCCTCGATCCCTCAGGTCGTCCATGACCTCGCGAGCATGCTCCTTGATCCGATCCGCGAGCGCAATCGCCGCGACCGGCTCGCCGTCCACGGCCAGGAGCAGGACCGTCTGGCCAAGGGCCTCCCACTTCCGGGCCGAGTCGTCCAGGGCCTCAACGCGGACCCCTTCCAGGGCGAGGAACCGTCGCGACCCGACCAGCACCGCGCGGCCGTCCACCCGGGCGCGGACTCCCTGTCCGCGGACGGCGCGGAAGTCGGTCACGAGCGAAGCGTCGCGGAAGGGTTCGAGGGCGCGGGCCAGGGGATGCTCGCTGCCCGACTCGGCGGCGGCGGCCAGCTTCAGGGCTGCGTCGCGATCCCATCCGGAGGTCACGAACACGTCGGCCACGCTGGGCTTGCCTTCGGTCAGGGTGCCGGTCTTGTCGAAGGCGATCGCCTTCACGCGGTCCATGCGCTCGAAGGCCGAGGCGTCGCGGACGAGCAGCCCGGCCCTCGCCCCCCGGCCGCTCGCCACGGCGACCGCCATGGGCGTGGCCAGGCCCAGGGCGCACGGGCAGGCGATGATCAGCACGGCCGTGGCGTTGAGCACCGCATTGCCCCAAAGGCCCGTCGCGAACCCCCAGCCGATTAGGGTCACCAGCGCGATGGCGAGCACCGCGGGCACGAACACCGAGGCGATCCGGTCGGCCAGCCTCTGGACGTCGGCCTTCGAGCTCTGGGCCTCGCGGACGAGCTTCACGATGCCGGCCAGGGCGCTCTCGCTGCCCAGGCGCTCGGCTCGGACCACCAGGGTGCCGTCGCCGTTCTTGGTGGCGCCGGTCACGCGGGTCCCCGCAATCTTGGCCACGGGCAGGGGCTCTCCGGTGAGCATGGACTCGTCCACGTAGGACTCGCCCTCGACCACCGACCCGTCCACGGGCACGGACTCGCCGGGCCTCACGCGGACGAGGTCGCCCTTGCGGACCTGGGCCAGCGGCACCTCACGTTCCCCCCCGTCGCGGACGAGCCTCGCCCGTTTCGGGGCGAGATCCAGGAGCCGCTCGATGGCCTCGCCCGCCACGCCCTTCGATCGCGCTTCAAGGAACTTGCCCAGGGTGATCAGCGTGAGGATGATCCCCGCATCCATGAAGAAATGCGCGTTGTGGGCCTGTCCGGCGGTGATCTGCCAGAGGCTATACCCGAACGCCGCCGAGGTCCCCAGCGCGATCAGGGTGTCCATGTTCGTGGACCCCTGCCGCAGTCGGTTCCACGCCCCCACAAGGTAGGGGCCGCCCAGAACGATCTGGAGAGGTGCCGCGAGGGCGAGCATGGCCCAGCCGATCCACGAGGGATGTCCAAACGCCCGGGGCGCGATCATGGGGCCGAGGCCGAGGATCACCAACGGGATCGTGAGGATCGCACCGAGGATCAGCCGGATTCGCCAGAAGCGGATCGCCTCGGCCCGCTCGTTCCGCATGACCGACGCCTCGGCCTCGACCCGCTTTACCGTGTAACCGGCCCGCGAGGCGGCCTCGGCGAGCTGATCGATGCGCACCCGGAGGGGATCCACGGCCACGCGTGCGGTGTTGGTCGAGAGGTTGACCCGCGCCTCGGTCACCCCGGGCACGGCATCCAGGGCCGATTCGACGCGGGCCACGCAACTGGCGCAGTGCATCCCGCCCACGGCAAGGTCCCAGTCCTCGCCGGCCACAGGAGGGGCAGGGGGGGGCGGCGCCAGGGGCGGCCCGATCGTCACGAGGTTCGCGGGAGCCGGAGCGGCGGCCAGGGGGCCGATCGTCACGAGGGGCGTCGCCGGGGGGGATGTCGCGGCTTCGGGCTCGCCAACCGCGTATCCGGCCTGCTCAACGGCCTCGCGCAAGCGGGCTTGGGTGACGACCTCGGGGTCGATCGAGACCGTGGCGCGGGCCGCCTTCAGGTCCACGCTGGCCGATCCCACGCCGGAGACGTTCTCCAGCGCTTGCCGGACCGATCCCACGCAGTGGTTGCAGGTCATGCCCCGGATGGGCAGGGTCAGGGTCTGGGTCATGGGCGGGTCTCCTCGGCCTATTGTATCGCGCGAGCGCGTTCGCGTATCTTGGTGCGATTCCTCCAGCCTCCGGGGTCCCGCGCCTTTCATGACGCACGACGATCGGCTCGACACGCTGAGCTACACCCTGGCGCGCTACGCCCGGAATACGCCCCGCCTGGCGTTCCGGGGCGACGACCTGCCCGCATGGAGGGACCGCGCCCGCCGCCGACTGATCGAGCTGCTCGCCCTGCCGGAAGACCCGAAGGTGCCCCTGGAGCCCGTCTACGGGGAAGCCAAGGCCCGACCCGGCTACACCCGCACGCCGGTCACGTTCCGGACCCGTGAGGACCTCTCGTCGTTCGGCTATCTGCTGGTCCCCGAAGGGCTCGCGGGCAAGGTCCCGGCGGTAATCTGCCTGCCCGGCCATGGTCGGGGTGTGGACGATATCGTGGGCATCGACGAGGACGGCAAGGACCGCGACCACGACGACGGATATCAGCATGACTTCGCCGTCCAGTGCGTGAGGCGGGGCTACGTCACGCTCGCCACCGAGCTGATCGGCTTCGGGTATCGTCGCGACCCCGCGGCACGCAAGGCCGGGTCGGGCTCCAGCAGCTGCCAGCCCTCGGCGGGCGCGGCGCTCATGCTGGGCGAGACCATGGCCGGCTGGCGGGCGTGGGACACCATGAGGGCGATCGACCTGCTGGAGCTTCGCCCCGAGGTGGACCCGAATCGGATCGCCCTGATGGGCATCTCGGGCGGAGGGACCGTGATCCTCTACACCGCGGCGCTCGACGAGCGGGTGAAGGTCTCGGTCCTCTCGGGCTCGTTCTGCACTTTCAAGGACTCGATCTATAGCCGCTCCCATTGCATCGACAATTATGTGCCGGGCGTGCTCCGCGACTTCGAGGTTGCGGACCTCGTGGGGTTGATCGCCCCCCGGTTCGTGTTCGCCGAGAATGGCCGGACCGACCCGATCTTCCCCGAACCCGGCGTGCGCGAGGCGACCGAGCAGGTCAACGCGATCTATGGAGCCCTGGGGGCGAAGGACCACTTCCGGCAGGCGTTCTTCGATGGCGGCCACGTGTTCGACGGCCAACAGGCGTTCCAGTCACTTCGCGACTGGTTGTGAATCAGAGGGTCGTAAGAGGGATATCGGGACTTTTATGCTCTACATCGGCACTGACGACGGGATCTATCGCTGGTTCTCGGGCACGCCCTGGCCGATCTTCCACAGCCTCCAGGGGCGGTCGATCGTGGGCCTGGTCTCGCCCGGGGGGGGAGTTCTCGCGGCACTCGACAGCGTGGGTCGGGTCTGGGAGAGCACGAACAACGGCCTCGAATGGCGATCGATCCCCCTGCCCGAAGGCTCAGGACGCCCTACATCACTGGCGCTTCTCAACGGGACTGAGCTGGTCGTGGCCACGGCCCGCCCCCTGGCCCTTCACCGCCGCGTGATTGGGCAGCCGACCGAAATGGATCGACCCTCGGCCCTGGCGCGGGCGAAGCGCCTGGAAGAGATCATGATCGGTCGGGCGAAGAGCCTGGCCTCGCGCGTCCGCGGAGTGGCCGGCTCGGCCACGATGGAGAGGCCGGCGGGCAAGCTTTATGGATGGACGCCGATGACCCTCCCGCAGGCCGGGGCCAACGGCCTGCCCGGCTCGGTCCGCCTGGTCACGACCAACGCGGGCGTGGTGTACGCGTCGGTGAGCGGAGAAGGGCTCTGGACGAGCGCGGACCTGGGCGACTCGTGGTCGCGACTGCCGGGCCTGCCCAGCGACGTGTTCGCGGTGCGGTTCACCGAGACGTCGATCGCGGTCGGCACCTCCGACGGCCTGTACCTCAGCACCGACGGAGGCCAGACCTGGGTCGATTCGGTTGCGGGGCTCGAGAATGCCCGGCAGATCCGCGCCCTCGAGATCAAGCCGGGGGACCCAAAGTCCATGCTCGCCGGGGCGGCCCCCGCGGGCGCGGGCGACGGGC
>JANOBY010000783.1:0-4005 GCA_031411935.1 Planctomycetales bacterium
TCCGCGACCTCTGCGTGAAATGCCTTCCGTGAACTTCTGGTTCAGAAACCCCATCCACCCCGGCTGGCGGGTAGAATGCGTCCTCACCCGATCGCGATCCCGGCCCGAGGCCCGATGCAGCCCGCCCCGCCCCAGTCGTGCGATGTCCCGTCCCGACGTCCCGTCCGCATCCTGCAAAGGGCGGTGGACGTGCGCGCCGACGAGGTCCTGCTGCTGCTCTGGTCGTTCCTCGACCTGTTCGCCCTGCTGGCGGGCAACTACGTGATCCGCCCGTTGCGCGACGAGATGGGCGTGGCCGGCGGGGTGCAGAACCTGCGATGGATGTTCCTGGCCACGCTCGCGGCCATGCTGGCGCTGGGCGGAGGGTTCTCGCTGATCTCGCGACGATGGGGGCGGCCGTCCCTGCCGTTCATCTACCGGGTCTTGCAGGTGAACTTGCTCGTGTTCCTGGTCGCCCCCCGCGTGCTTCCGGCGGGCATGGCGGCCTCGTTCGCGCGGGGGTTCTTCGTGTGGGCGAGCGTTTACAACCTGTTCGTGGTCTCGATCGTGTGGGGGGCCATGACCGAACGCTTCCGCGCCGATCAGGCCCGCAGGCTGTTCGGGTTCCTGGCCGCGGGCGGGACCCTGGGGGCGATCACCGGGTCGTCGCTCACGACGATGTTCGCGGGCAAGGTCGCCCCGCTGAACTTGCTGGTGCTCACGGTCCTCTTCCTGGAGCTCGGCCTGTTCGCGGCCCGGCGCGCGGTGAGGATCGGGATCCGGGCGGAGGGCTCCTCGAATCCGCAGCCCGCGGAACGCTCCCCGCGATCGCCGTACGTGGCGGGTCTGGCCCTGAACGTCCTGTTCTTCACGATCACGTCGGCCTGCGTGTACCTGGAGCAGGCGAGGATCGTGGGGTCGGCGTTCGCGAGCCCGTCGGAGCGGACCGCGCTCTTCGCCCGCATCGACCTGCTCGTGAACCTCGTGGGGCTGGGACTGCAGATGCTGATCACGGGCCGGGTCATCGCCCTGTGCGGAGTGGGGGGGGCCGCGGCGATCCTGCCGGCGATCACGCTCGCGGGGTTCGTGGCGCTGTGGTCGCGCCCCACGCTCGGGGTGCTCGTGGCCTTCCAGGTCACAAGACGCGCCGTGGACTACGCCCTCGCCCGCCCCTGCCGCGAGATCCTCTACGCCTCGGCCCGCCGAGACGGGGCCAGCGGAACCAAGACCCTCATCGACACCGCCGTATACCGCACCGGGGACGCCCTGGGCGCCTGGGCCTACGGCCTCTTCGCCATGATCCCCGGCACCCTGGGAACCGCCGCCCTGATCGTCCCGCTGACCCTCGCCTGGATCGGCCTGAGCCTGAGGCTGGGACGATCGAGGGACACGGACACGAACCCCAGAGCATCGGAAGCAGAGTGAGCGCGGCCCACGGCGGCGGTCCGCCGCAGCGCGAGATTACGCAGCCTTGTAGTAGGAGAGGGCCAGCACCGCAGGCTCGCCGCTTTCGATCCTACGCCAGTTGACGAATGCAGCACAATCGACGAGCGATGCGAACTGCTCGGGGCAGCGACAGGCGAAGTCATCGACATGATCGAGTTGCAGGACCACGATTCCGCCGCAAGGGACTGAGACCGTTGTCATACCGGACGACGAGTCGTCGAGGCATGTCATGCAGTCGATCCAGGCGTTCATGTTTTGGCCGTAGAAGTCGGGAAAGCCGAACACCTCGGCGAAGACGGTGTGGAACGAGGCCCAGTCGGAGACGCGTCGCGTGTCGAGTTTCACCAGAGACAAGGCCACCTCCCGAACCGCCTAACGCGGACGATATCCGTCCAGATCAGCGGACGTGGCGCCGAAGTGGAGGGATACCCAGGGACGCCCGAATTTGTTCGAGCATCACATGCCTGGTCGCGTCATCCATCGCCCGCAAATCCATTTCGCTGTATCGCGATTGCATCTCCGGATGAAGCGCGAAGAGCGTAAGGATCTCGCGAACCAACTCGTCATCGGTATCCATCGCCGGTTCGGGCAGATCGACGAGGAAGCGGGAGATGTCATCCAACCCACCCGTGACGGGAGTGTCGTCGCCGTGAATTCTCGGAAGTGCCCGCGCTTTCGAGGCCATCATAACCTCCCATGGTCGCGGAGCAGGATTGTCGCCCGCTCGGGGACCAGCTCGTACTGTATCATACCGCCGGCCTCGACGCCGGTCTCCTGGAATCCGAGACGCTCATAGAATTGCCTGGTCGCTGGAGTGGGCAGACTGAGCAAGGTCATGCGACCGCCCAGACCAAGGGTATGCCCGTCTGCGACGGCGTGTACCATGAGGGCCGTGCCGGCGCCACGGTAGAGGGGAACCGAGACCAGGCCGTCTCGATTCCACGGAGCCGCGGCAAGCCGATCGCCAAAGATCGCTCGATCACCGGGCGTAAGGCAGGATCGGCCGTTCACGCGATAGGTCATGGCGGCCTGGAGATTTCCGTCGGTGGTGCGGATAGCCACGGCGCGAGCAAAAGGCCTCGCTCGCAGCCCGCCTACATGATCGACCCAATCCCAGTGGTAATCGCCCTCCCGGGACGCCTCCTGCAAGGTTAGACCGGGGTCAGCCCACCAGCGAGCCTTGATGGCCGACGAGGCAAGTTCCCTCGTCAACCGGATGACCTCCGCTTCCTGCCGCGATCCATCGCGGCAAGAAGTGATCGAGACTGGATACGGGATCTCGTGCATGGGAGTCCAAGGGATCGCTCGCGAGTCGCCGGCCACACATCAGGGACCTCTGCCCGCCTCGCCTTAACCCTCCCACCCGACCTTCCGCCCCGCGTTCTTCTCTTCGAGCCAGGCCTTCAGGGGCTCGAAGTAGGCGACCATGGGCTTGGCCGAGAGGCCGGAGCCGGTGGCCTCCTTGAGCACGGCGTTCCAGTCTCGGGTGGCTCCGAGCGCGAGGATGTTGTTGAGGAACTTGCCGACTTCCTTGTTGCCGTAGTAGTTGCACTCGCGCGGGTCCTGCTTGAGGATCTCCCGCGCGATGTGGTCGTGGATCTGGAACTTGAGGACGGTGCCGATCGCGTAGTCGTAGTACTGCGCGGGGTCGTCGTTGATGTGGGTCTTGGTCGCGGCGTCGCAGAGGGTCTCGGGGCGGTCGCCGGGCGGGGCGATCCCCTGGTACTTGCCGACGATGTCCCACCAGCCCTGATTCAACGCCCCGTCGTCGATCTTTCCCGCGTAGAAGTCGCGCTCGAACCTCGTCATGGTGCCCGCCGAGAACGGGATGAAGGTGATCGAGCGGTCGAGCGCCGCGTCGAGCAGGTAGGTGACCGTGGGGGCCTTCTCGGCCTCGGGGGTGAGCAGCCCCATCTGCTTCAAATAGGGCTTTTGCGAGGCCGCCACGCCGATCAGGTCGCCGATCCCCTCGTGGAACGCGCGATTGGCCCCGGCGCGGAGCAGGGGGGGGACCTTGGGGGTCGAATAGGCGAGGTAGTAGTAGATATGTCCGAGCTCGTGGTGGGCGGTGCCGAACCACTGGGAGTCGGGCTCGATGCTCATGAGGCTGCGCACGTCCTGGTTCAGGTCGATGTGCCAGGCGCTGGCGTGCGAGTTCTTCTTGCGGCCGGTCTTGGGGTCGGCCGGGTAGAGGTCGCTCTTCTCGTAGAAGGACTTCGGGAGTTTGGGGAAGCCCATCGACACGTAGAAGCTCTCGGCCTGCTCGGTGATGTACTCCTTCGTCCTGGTCTTGAAGGGGGCGTCCATGTCCACGCCCTCGACCATGCCGGGCCAGTTCTGGCCCCAGCGGTTGGGGAGCCAGTGCGCGGGGATCTTGCCCTCGGGGGCGTCGGTCCCGTAGCGGCGGGCGAGGTCGTGCTTGGCCCAGGTGTGGAGCTGCTCGTATAGCGGCTTGATCTCCGCGACGAACCCGTCGCACAGGGCGATCATCTCGGGCACGGTCATCCCGTAGTCGGCGACCTGCAAGGCGAAGAAGTCGTCGAAGCCGAGCTCGCGGGCCACCTTGTTGCGGAGGTCTCG
>JANOBY010000784.1:0-11734 GCA_031411935.1 Planctomycetales bacterium
GGAGCCCCAGGATAAGGCAAGTTGCGGTCGAGGGCCGAGCCGATCGCGTCCAGGAGGATCTCGGCGGGCAGGAGTTTCACGGCGGAACGCGAGAAGTTCGCCTCGTCCTCGGCGTTCGTCGCGTTGGGCGTCGAGCCGAACGCGTAGGTGCGTGACTTCATGATCCGGGCGACCAGCGGCTTGAGCCGCATCCCGTTCGCGACGAACTCGGCCGTGAGCACTTCGAGCAATTCGGGGTTGGACGGCGGGTTCGAGTCGCGGAAGTCGTCCACGGGCTCGACCACGCCCCGGCCCATGAGGTGGTACCACACGCGGTTGGCGAGGTTGCGCGTGAACTGGGGATTGTCGTTCGTGAGCCAGGCTGCGAGCGAGCCCAGGGCGTTGCGATTGCCCTTCAGGTCGGGGGCGGGGCCACCAGGCGGCTTGGGGGGCAGGGCCTGGCCGGTGCGGGGCTGGATCGCGCCGGGCTGGCCTTGCAGATAGACGATGATGTCACCGTTGATCTCATGCTTGTCCAGGTTGTCCTTGCGGACGTTGGCCACCTCGCGACGGCGGACGTTGGCGAAATAGGCCGAGAGCCCGAAATAGTCGTCCTGCGTCCACACGTCGAAGGGATGGTTGTGGCACCGGGCACACTGGAGGCGGACGCCCAGGAAGACCTGGCTGATCGACTCGGCCGCGGTCTGCGGGTCGCGATTGGTGCGGTGGAAGCTCGCCGGCGGATTCTGCCAGGTGGAGCCCTGCCCGGTCACGATTTCGCGGGCGAACTCATCCATGGGCGTGTCGGCGGCGATCCGGTCGCGGAGCCAGCGTTGGAAGCTCCACACCCCCTTGATACCCATCGACTTCTCTTCGTTGCGGAGCAGGTCGGCCCACTTCATCGCCCAGAAGTCGGCAAACTCAGGGCGCTCGACCAGCCGATCGACGAGCCTGGCACGCTTCTCGGGATCGGTGTCCGAGAGGAACGAGCGGGCCTCGGACGCGGTGGGCAGGACTCCCACGGCATCGAGATACGCACGTCTCAGGAACACGGCATCGGACGCCCCCGAACTTGGCTGGATCTTCAGGTTCTTGAGTCTGGCGAAGACGGCCCGGTCGATCGGGTTCGGGCCCGGTTCCTCGTCCCAGGCGTATCCAGGCCGGTCGGGAACGAAGGCCAGGCGGCTCACGCCCCGGCCCTCCAGGTAGCGGACGGCCACGACCACCTCGCCGGGGCCCGTGGCCTCCACGCGGCCGTCGGCCGAGACGCCCGCCTTGCCCGGATCGTTCACGTCGTAGGCGGCCTGCCGGGTCACGTCCCGGGTCGACCCGTCGGAGAACTCGGCCGTCACGATGATCTGCTGCGACGGCCTGGCACCCTCCGCCCCGAGGGCGAGATAGCGGTCGGCGGGCCACACGGTCAGCTTCTTCAGGCGAGGGGCCGTTGCCGAGTCGTCGATCAGGCCCGCCGCGATCCAGTCTCGGAGCGATCGATACTCGGGCGAGCCGGCCTCGAGCCTCAGCCCGCCCTCGTGGGCGACGCGTCCGGCGGGCTTGAGCAGGATCAGGCTCCCTTCGGCGTTCTGGGGATCGACCCTCCGGCCCTGGGCCTCTCGCGTGATCGAGGTGAGGTCGAACGTCGCATCCTCGCCGCGAAGGCTCAGTCGGAACCCCCCCTTGCCGTTCAGGTTTCCGTGACAAGCCCCCATGTTGCAGCCGCTCTTGGAGAAGACCGGTGCCACGTCGGTGCGATAGCTCATCGCCCGGGGTTCGTCTCTCCGCTCCACATGGACGGGCACGGTCGCGACCGCACCCTGGGCTTCGACCCTCAAGGATGTGTCCCCGGCAGCTCGGGCATGGATCACGCCCGTGCCCGAAGCCTCGGCGATCTCGCTCCGGTCGATTCGGAACCGCGAGACAGGCGTGAGATCCCGCATGGATCCATCGGCATAGAAACCGGTGACGGCGACCTGCTGGCGGACCTGGTCGCCAACCAGGCGGACGGTCGGGGGCTCGACGGCGATGCGCTCGGGGGCGTCGGTACCCGGCATGGCGAGGAGAGACAAGAAAACGAGCAGGGTTGATGCGGCCAAGGCGGGACCTCGCTCGGGGGAGGGAAGCGAGCAGGCGAGTCGGCATTCCTCACGGTCAAGGCTATAGCCTCGGGCTCTGCTGCGTCAAGCAAAACCGCAAGCGATGGCGGTTTCGAGAGGGGCAAACGAAGAGGGGCGGCCCCATCCCCGAAAGGAGGAGGCCGCCCCGATCTGGCGTTTCAGGTCATTCGCAGGCCGAGATCAACGCTTGTTGGCGTTCATGCCCCGGACGAGGCTCATGGGCCCCTTGGGGGTGGCCGCCTTCGCGGTGAGGGCTTTCTGACGAGCGAGAGCGGCCTTGGCCCGGGCCCTGGCGCGGGCTTCGGCCTGAGCCTGAGCCTTGGCACGGGCACGAGCCTTCGCCCGAGCCCTGGCCTGGGCCTGTCGCTGCTTCTTCGTCAGTCGCGTGGCCTGCGGGAACTGAGGAGCCTGCGGAACGAAGACGGCGGGCTTGGGAGCCGTCGTCGAGGCGGCCGGGGCGGTCGGGGGCGGCACCGTGATTGAGACGATCGAGCGGGCCACGACCGGGGTGCCGTTGAACTCGAAGGCCCCGATGTCGGCGGGTCCCACGCCGTTGCGGCCCTTGCCGGCGATATCGACCCGGCCGCGGGAGCGGAGGTCGTTGTCGGGGGCGAATTCGGCCAGGGCCACGTCGATGGCCGCCGAGCTGGCCTGGAGGTCGTAGCTGGCCCCGATGAAGAAGTTGCCGGGGCCGTTGCCGTCGGGCCGCGGGTCGACAGGGGCGACGAACGCCGGGCTGCCCGTGAAGTTGCCGAAGGCGTCGGGCGTGGAGCTCAGGTTGGCGGGGTTCACCCCCGAGCCCACGTTGATCAGGTCGTCCGACGGCGAGGAATCCAACGGGCCGTTGCCCGAGAAGAGGTTATTGCGGACGCTCATCCGGTTCGGGCCGTCGGTGCTGATGGCGGCACCGTTGCGGAAGCCCGTGCGGTCGGCGTTCTGCCAGAAGATGTTGTTGGCCACGGTGGCCAGAAGGGCCGGGCCCAGGGGCAGGGTGCTCGTCTCCCTCAGGCCCGTGGTGTTGAACGCGAACGTGTTGTTGATCACGTCCACGTTGCGGTTGACGAAGCTGGTCGTGCCAGAGTCGACGATCGACAGGCCCACGATGTTCCCGACGAACCCGTTGTTGTGGATGTACGGGGCCCGGGCCAGCGTGCCACCGATCAGCACCTGGGCCCCTGTCCCGGCCGTCACGAAGTAGTTCTTCGAGACGAGGAGCTCCGAGTTATCGACGAGCAGCCCGATCGAGTCGGAGTTGATCGGCCCGCGGGCCGGGTCGCCCACCAGCGGGGCGGTGATCGTGAAGCCCGAGATCTCGGTCAGGAAGGCCGGGATCGACACCAGGTTCCTGGCGGTCACCGTGGTGGTGGCGGTCAGTCCTGTGCCCGGGGCCCGGATGATCGTCTCCAGCGGGTTGCCGGGCAGGAACGAGGTTGACGTGGTGCTGGTGGCGGCCGAGATCAGCTTGACCAGCGACTTGAGGGTGATCGTCTCGGTGTACACCCCCGGCAGGACCGCCACCGTGTCGCCCGGCACCGCGGCGGCGAGGCCGTCGGTGATGGTCGAGTAGGGCAGGGATCGGGTCCCGTTGCCACCCGAGGTGGCCGCCTGATCCACGAAGATGTACCGCGAGGCGGTCGGGTTGAAGAGGACGAAATCGAGGTTGAAATCGCCGCCCGGGGTGTTGTTGCCCGAGGGCAAGCGGGACCCCTCGCCATCCACGGCGTTGCCCGCGATGTCGGTGACCGTGGTGGCACCCGTGCCGACCAGGGTGATCCGGTACACGTCGCTGGCCGAAGCCCCGACGATGTTGAACGAGATCACCTGCTGACCGGCGGGATTGCTCCCGGGGCTCGGGTTGGTGACCCGCAGGCTCGTGAAATCGACCCCGACCGGCAGGTCGTCGCCGTTCCCGAACACGCCGTCCCCACTCCGGGTGACCTTGAGCGTGGAGGCGTTCAGCGAGCTGACGAGGACGTTCTCGTTCAGGGTGATGGTCACCGGGATCACGCCGCCGGCCGGCGAGGTGACCTGGCTGCCAAGGCCCGGGGTGATGGCCGTGACCTTCGGGCCCTTGGTGTCGATCCAGATGCGGATCAACGCATTGCCGCTGGTGAGGTCCGAGACGTTGCCGCTCTGATCGACCACCCTGACCCGGGCGATGGCGAAGCCCAGGTCGTCGGGGGTGCCGAAGAGGCCGTCGGGCCCCACGTTGATGGACGTGTCGCCCAGGGCGGTGGTCGCCACGTAGGTGGCCGTGAAGGATCCGGTGGCGTCGGTCGTGCCCTGGGCCACGCCCAGGCGATCGAAGACCCCATCCCCCCTGGTCGAGATGTCGATGAAGACGGTCTGGTTGGCCACGGGGTTGGCCGGCGGTGAGATGTCGGTGATCCTGCCGACGAACGACGGACGGTTGTTCGCCGTGATGTTATCGCGGGGACCCGTGTCGCTGTTGGGATCCAGGGCGAAGGTGCCGGCCAGGACCGCCGGGGCGCTGGTGTCGATGGTGAAGGTAAGGAAGAAGTTGCCGCCCGGCAGGCCGTCGCCCGAGGGCAGGGCCAGCGTGGTCCCATCCGGCGTGCCGTTGAGGGTGTTCTCGCCGTCCAGGGGCAGTCCGTCCGCGTCGCGGATCACGTCGCCGCCCGAGCCGAAGACCACGATGCGGTAGACATCGTTGCCCAGGGTGAGGTTGGAATCGGCCAGGGCGAGCGAGACGGTCTGCGCGGCGGGGTCGTAGAGCAACTTGCCCGACAGGTCGATGAACCGGTCGTTGCCGTTGTCGAAGGTCAGGTCGCCGTTGGCGGCCTGGAGGAGGATCGTCTTGTTGTTCACGCTGGCGGGGTTGAGCCGCTCGTCGAACTTGATGACGACCAGGCGGGGCGTGGTGTTGGACCCGAACACGTTGCCGGGCGAGTAGAACGGGATCTCGGTCCGGCCCGTGGGGTTCTCGGGCGTGATCGCGGCGCTGACCACGGCGGTCACGGCGGTGATGTTGGGCGGGCTGAGCACGCGGTACTCGCTGGCACCGGCGTCGAAGAACGGGCGGCTGCCGAAGCCGACGTTGCCCTTGCTGGGATCGTCGATGCGGAGGTAGCCGGCCTGGTCGCGTTCGCCCTGGATCGGGATGTAGCTATAAGTCCCGCCCGCATTGCTGTTGGGCCCCGCGATGGCGCCCGGGGAGCCGGTGAGGACCGGAGCCCACTGGTCCTTGAAGTCCCGCAGCGTGTATCCGGGCAGCGAGAGGATGTCGCTGGACGACGACCCGCCGAAGTACCCTCGGGTGTTGGTTCGTCCGGTGGAGCGGCGGATGCCGCCCCGAGCGTCGAGCACCTGGTTCACGATGGGCTGGAGCGAGTTGCCCAGCGTCAGGGGCCCGATTTCCGAGCGGGACGAGTCGATCGCGTCGGACCCGGCCAGGAGGCTGAAGTTCCCCTTGGTGGGGTCGCGGAACTGGGCGCTACCGATGATCGGCTGATTCTCGGTATAGTCCGGCCCCGAGCCCGACCCACGGACGTCGGTGTTGCTCGCGTTGGAGCTGAAGAGGTTGTATTGCCCCTGGCTCCCGTAGGACATCCCGATCGACCGGATCGCCACGTCCGAGCTGTTGGCGAAGATGTTGTTCATCGCCAGGAAGTGGACGTGCGAGTTCGCGTTCGTGCCGTTGAACGCGTTGGCCTGCGTGCTGATGGCGACGGGGTTGTTGAAGAAGGTGTTGTTCAGGAACACCGCCTCGGCGGGGCTGGCCCCGTCGGTCGCGTTGTCCGTGCTCGGCTCGGCCACGATCCTGACCGCGTTGGGCATGTTGGCGAACGTGTTGTTCACGAAGAACGTGAGCGTGGGCTGGCCCACGATGTTCGCGTCGCGGGCGAAGACCGGCGTGTTGGGCGGCGGGTTCAGGTAGTAGGCCAGTTGCCGCGAACCCGAGGGATGGGCGATGAACCCGACCTGGCTGAAGTCCGAGAAGTTGGAGTTCGAGACCGTCATCGCCTTGGCCGTGTTGTACTGCGTGGTGGGCGAGGTGCCGGCGCGGTCAGCGCCTCGGCCTCCGGTCGCGTTGTAGACCCATCCGCCGCCCTGCTGCTCGATGCGGGTCATGTAGCGGATGTCGGCGTTGTCGATGATGCTGCCGTCGCGGGGGTCATACAGGTTGTAGTCGGACAGCCCGAGGGCACCGAACACGATCAGGCCGCCGTCTCCGGCCGCCGGGGCCGTCGCGTTGCCCGTGCGGGCCACGAACATGTTCACGCCGCGGACGGTTTTGCCGACCGTGTCGTCACGCATCGAGGTGATGATGACCGGCACACGCTGCTGGCCCGTGGTCTCGTTGCCGCCGATGCCCGTGATGCGGATCTGGCTGAGGTAGCCGGGATCGATCAGCGGGTCGGCGTCGGGGTCGGCCCCGTTGTCGACACCGGCCATGAAGCCGGCACCGCCCTGGTCGTTCGAGCCCACGTTCCCCGCGGGCAATCCGGTGATTCCGTCGCCCAGAAGCGTTCGGGTGGTCAGCAGCTTGACCAGGGCCGACTCGCCGGGTCGCGGGATCTTCTGGCCATTGGCCAGCGGGCTATCGGGCAGGCTGCTCTGGATCGTGAGCACCACCGCCGGGGCCAACTCGGGCAGGAAGCCGCCCGTGGGATACTGGGGCAGGGGAAGCCCGCCGAAGTTCCGGAACTCGGAACCCGCTAGGCGGATCGTCGAGCGGAGGAAGTAGGTCAGGTCGGTATCGTCCCAGACCGTGCTGACGAACTGGTTGGCATCGTAGCCAAGGTAGGTCGTGGTCCCGTCGACGCCGGTGAGGCTGCTGCTGCCGTTGTTGGCGACCTCGGGGATGACCTCCATGGCGTTCACGTCGTTCCGCTGCATCACGTTGCCGCGGAAGAACGGATTGCCCGAGACCAGCGGACGCAGCGGGTCGGTCGCCAGCAGCCCGTTGGGGTCGATGGAGATCGGGGCCTGGAGGTTGTCGTTGAAGTTGTTGTTGGTCACATAGGCCCGGGTCCCGAAGAAGCGGCCGGCGAAGGCATTCACGCCGGCCCCCTCGAAGGCGAGCACGTCCCGCTGGGGGATCGTGCCGTCGGCCGAGTTGACCGAGGCACCGCCATACTGGAACGTGGCCTCGTCGATGACCGAGATCGACCCCGAGGGGATCGAGATGCCGCCCCAGCGGGAGAGGGCGGGAACGTTGCCGGGCAGGGGCAGGTTCACGTCCTTGCCGTTGTCCGAGTCAAGCGGGGCGACCACCGTGGTGAGCAGGCCCGTGGTCGGGTTGCGGTAGGAGGTCGTGGCGTTGTCGTCGAAGAACGACGTGAAGAGGACCTCGGCGTCGCCGAAGCTGGCGGGCTTGAAGGCCGGGTTGGGCTGCCCGTTCGGCAGGAAAGGCGAGGCATTGTTGTCGGCGTCGAACTGGCGGATGTAGGTCCGGTCGCCAATGTTGATGCTCGCGGCCGAGGCCACGACGTCGATCGCCGCACCCCGCTGGAACTTCATGACCGTGCCCGGCTGGAAGTAGAACCGGGTGCCGCTGAGCTGCGTGAGCCCGTTCCTGCCCTGCAGGAGCGTACGGCCCACCTCCATGCGCGAGACCAGCACGTAGGGCAGGGGGGCGAAGAACGAGTAGTTCTGCGTGCCGCCCTGACCGGCGGAGTTGTCCACACGGGCCACGGCGTCGGTCGCCTGGGCCACGCCGTTCAGGTTCGCCCGGATGTAGATGCCGTTGATGCTGTTGGCCGAGAGAGTGGTCCGGCGGACCAGGATCCCGCGGGCAAGGTCATCCTCGCGGAACGAATCCACGTCGCCCGAGATCGCGGCCTGGGCCCCTTCAACGCCGCCGGTCTGCGCGATCTCCACGTTGGAGATCGAGGGCCGGGTGTTGAAGTTGGTGATGGCGTCGTAGCGGAACCCGATCGTCTTGGGCACGGACCCGCCGGCGAACCGGAGGATGGCCTGATCGAAGAACGTGAGGGACTCATCCGCACCCGAGAGGCCCAGCTTGGGACGGCTCGCATCGACGGGGCCGGGGGCCTCGGGGATGGACCGGCCTCCGTTGGAGGTGTCGTCGAAGTTCCGCAGGACCACGCCGCCCCAGTCGGCACCCTGGGGCGAGCTGCTGGCCCCGTCGTTGTTCGTGTCGCCGCCGGCGGTGTCGTCGGCGTACGAGGTGAAGATCACCTTGTCCTGGGGATTCCGTCCGCCGCGGACCTGGAGGCTGGATCCCTGGTTCTGCACGAAGAGGGAGGCGTTGCGGAACTTGAGGATCGAGCCCGGCTGGAACACGAGGCTCGTGTTGTAGGGGACGGAGGCCGATCCGTCGTTGACGATCGGGTCGGTCCCCGCGGGGGCCTGGAGAACGTAGGTGCGGCTGGGCGCGAGGCTCGAGGGCTCGGCCACGATCACCACGGGACCCCTGGACGAGATCGAAGCGGCCGCGACGAAGACCGAGCGGTCGAATCGCCCGTTGCCGTTGCGGTCGTAGCGGGCGTCGAACCCGGTGCCGAAGTTCGCCGAGCTGTTGAGGTCGCCACCGTTCAGGCCGTTGGGGGCGGCTTCGGGGGCGAGCGAGGTGAAGGGACGGGCCGCGCTACCGTCGGGGTCGTCGCCCGCAAGCCCTTCGTCGTCGATGTAATCCGGTCGCACGAAGAGGACGTTGCCGTTGGGCACCACCATGTAACCGGTCTGGAAGGCGCCTCCGATCACGCCGTCGCCGCTGAGGCTGTTGGGCCGGATCTCGCCCGTGCCCAGGAGGGTCTCGTAGGTCCCGTCGGCGTTCGGGCTGGGGTTGCCCAGGAACTCGCCGTCGAGCTGGTTGCCGAACACGTCGGAGATCCGCAGGTCGGCCCCGTTGTTCCGGACCGAGTTGGGGATGTAGAGCCGATAGTGGTCGGCGGGCAGGCTGGTGCCCGGCTCGATCTCGACCAGGAGCCGATTCCGGAAGCCGGGGCTCCCGAACGTGGCGCCCACGACCGAGTTGATGGCCGTGACCCGGGTCGGCACGATGGTGTAACCCACGCCGTTCTGGAAGGTGGCGTCGGCACCGAAGTCGCCATCGGACTCCGAGAGCGGCGTGTTGCCGGAGCGGATCAGGAACACGCGATCGCTGTAGTCCACGCTGCCGTTGGCCAGGGTGGCCAGGGGGCTGGAGAGGTCGATGCTGAACTTGGTGGGCGCGGCCGTGGCACGGGCCTGGGTGCCCGCGACGGCGACCTCGAAGTAGGACTTCGGCCCGCTGAGGACGAACCCGGCCTCGTCACCGGTCCGGGTGTCGGGGTCGGCCGAGGTGCCCGAAGAGCTGGGGGTCGCCGCGTCCACCCGGGTGATGAAGATCGGCGTGGGCTGGAGGTCGAACCGGAGCGTGAAGTCGGTCGACACGGAGCCCGAGGCCGTGATCGCATTGCCGGCCGCGTCGGTGATCCCGGAGGCCTGCCCCGCGGGACGCTTGGCCGTCAACACATAGCGGCCCGAGGGAAGCCCCGGGGCGAAGGACAGCGTGATCGAGCCGCGGTACGGGTCGGCCGCCTGGAGCCGCTGGCCGACCGCCGCATAGACCGAGGAGGTGATGAAGCCGGAGAAATCGGTGTCGGCGGCGGTGCCGGTCCCGCCCACCGCGTTATCCGACCCCAGGTTCACCAGCGAGTAGTTGCTGATGTTGGTGGCCGTGACGGGATTCAGGGCCGGGACCGCGAACTGGACCGGGACCGAGAACGGATTCCCATCGTTCGTGGGACGGACGGGGTCGACCACGTCGATAACCACCGTCGTGAGCGACGGGAGCCTGGCGTCATCCTGGACCGAGCCGGGATTGACCGTCAGGATCGGGTTGCTCAGGTCCACGCGGAACGAGCTGTCGAGCGAGATCGAGAGGCCGGGCAAGGGGGGCGAATCGGAGGCACCCACCACGATCACCCGCACGGACTGGAAGCCTTCGGGCAGATCGGCTGGGGCCTGGAACAGGAACCGGCCCGACGCGTCGGTCGTGACCGACACGGTGTTCGCGTCGGCGCCGCTGAAGCCACGTCCGCCCGAGCCCTGCACCAGGCTGAGCGTCCCGTTGGAGAGGCCGCTGAACTGGGCCACGACCTGGAGCCCGGCGATGGCCCCGGGGAACGCCGAGGTGACCTGGCCCGAGAACATGGGCCGGGCGAGGTTCGTGTTCTGGTCGCCCGTGATCCCCGTGTCCGACGTCGGACGGACGGTGGGCACGCCCTGATCCAGGCCGAAGCTCGTGATCCGGGGCGCCGTCAGCGTGATCGTGCCGAGGTCCTGGACGAAGTTCGACCCTTCGACGCCATTGCCCGAGGGGAAGGCGTTCGTGAACTCGCCGTCCAGCCGGTTCCCGGCGAGGTCGGTCACGCTGTCGAGCACCGTCAGCGTGTAGCGATCGGTCGGCAGGAAGGTCTGATCCGTGGCACTGAAGTCCAGGATCGCCGAGTTCGTCGCGGCATCAAACCTCACGACGATCCGCGGATCCTGGTTGAGGACCTGATTGTTGGAGGTCCGGGTCAGGAAGATGGTGTCGCGGGTGAAGCTTGCGGCCGTCATGGGCTCGCTGAACTGGACGGACACGATCCGGCCCGCCAGCGTGGTGTTGATCACGCGGGGAGCCGTCGAATCGGCGACCGAGAACGAGCCGCTGAAGGGCACCAGCGCCCGATTGTCGGTCGAGCTGATCGTGGTCAGGGTGTACGAATAGCTTCCGTTCGCCTTGGATCCGGCGGGCGGGGTGATCAGCAGGGGGAACGTGACCACCGTGGGGTCGGTGGACGAGATCACTGGCGTGCCCACAGAGACCGAGATCCCCGAGCCGTTGGGCACGGTGATCCGCAGGTCGCTGGCCTGGAGCGTGTTCACGTTCACGGCACGCGAGAACTGCACGACCAGACTGGTCGGCACCGTCGAGACCGACGCCGAGCTGGCGGGCGTGGTGCTGATCACGCGCATCGTGTCAACGGCGGCGAGCGCCCCGTTGGCCTGGATCAGGCCGAAGCCGGCCTGCTGATCCCAGGTGCCCTTGGGCGTCCCATTGACGGGGATCGTCGACTGGATGAGGCCGGCGCGGATGTCGGCGGGCGTGGAGGACGGCGAGAGCTGATACATCAGCGCGGCCACGGCGGCCACGTTCGGAGCGGCGGCCGAGGTGCCGAAGAAGTTGAACTGGGTGTAGTTGTTGGCGGGGAATCCGGGGGGCACGCCGGTCCCGGGAGCGTTGCCGAAGGCGAACGACACGTTGGCGCCGTCGTTGCCGGCGACCACCGGGGTCTGCTGGAACTGGACGCTGGGCTTGCGCGTCCCGTCGGCGTTGAAGACCTTCACGCTCGGGCCGAACGAGCTGAAGCTCTCGGAGACGGCCGCCTTGCCGGAGAACGCGGGGGCCTCGAACCAGGCCACCGCCCCGACGCCGATCGAGGCGTCGGCCGTGGGGTGACCGAAGGTCGTCGGGTAGGTGATCCCGCCCGCGTTGCCCAGGCCCGCCTGGGCGAAATCGACGTTCGAAGAGAACGAGTAGAAGCCCACGCGGCCGATATCGGGGCTGCCGGTATTCACCCGCACCACGAGCTGGAAGGTGCCCGCGTTGGCGACGTTGATGACCTCGATCGGCTGGTTGGACGCCTTGTTGTTGGTGATCGCCTGCGAGACCACGGTGCCGTTGG
>JANOBY010000785.1:0-2145 GCA_031411935.1 Planctomycetales bacterium
CCCGAGGCTCCGGGGAATGCCTACCCGTTCGACCTCAAGAACGACGACAACCTACCAGACGAGCGTGAACGCAAGGTGAGCCTAGAATAAGGTTTACTTTATTTTCGACCTCTGCATCTGCCATGAGGCGTCATTGTGGTCAACGGAGTGGTGACATGAGTTGGGTTCACTGGGCATTGCTGTCCGCGTTGTTCGCCGGCATCACCGCCGTGCTGGCGAAGGCGGGGACGAAGGACATCGAGCCGAATTTGGCGACGGCGATCCGTACTACTGTCGTACTGCTCCTCGCCTGGGGCATTGTGCTGGCTGTTGGCAAACCGGAATGGAAGACCTTGTCGGGCCGGGCGACGATGTTTCTGGCATTATCGGGGGTGGCGACGGGGCTGTCGTGGCTGTGCTACTTCCGGGCGTTGCACCTGGGTGAAGCATCGTCGGTCGCCCCTGTGGACAAGTTGAGCGTGGTGTTCGCTATCGCCCTGGCCGCGCTCTTCCTGGGCGAACGGCTCGTCTGGCAGCACTGGGTCGGCGGCGTCCTGATCGTGATCGGTGCGATCATCATCGCCACTAAATGATGACGAGTCCCTCGACGGGCGGGTTTCCTTTTTGGCTGCGCCACTCTTCATTCGGGCTTTACCCCCGGTCTGTCATTCCATCGGCCAGTCGTGGGGAACGAGTGCCTTGCCGTTCCGCCAGTGTTCGACAACGCTCTCCGCGAACCACGGCTCGTCCACCTCGGCGTGGTCCGTGACGATGACCTGTAGCCCGCCCTTCAGGTCCGTGACCCGCTGGTCGATCCAGCGGAACAGGCGGATCACCCAGTCCCGATCCGAGTCCCCGAGTACGTCGAGCGACCCCTCGGCGTCCTTGTCCGTTGGGTAGTAGACCTGTGAGGGCTGGTCGAGAATCAGGAACCGGGGGACGGGGCGGTTATGCTCGATGAACCACTTGTGGACCGCGAAGTACACGGCCAGATGGCACCAGAGCCAGTTCTGGCCGCTGCCCATCTGCTGCATCGGCACCGGCCCGCGATCCGTGTCCGCGATCAGCGTCAACTTGCCGCGATCCAATCGGAGCGGGAACGGGCCGTACTCGACCTTGAGTTCCTCGCACCACCGCGACACCTGCTGACTGATGCGGTTCAGCGCGGACTGCACGATCTCCTCCGACTCGTCGTCCTTCATCCGCTTCTTGAGGTCGTCCACCTGACGGCGGGCGTCCTCGGCCTGCCGGCGAAGCTCCGAGTCCGTCGCCGCCGTCGTCGCGCCGTCCAAGAACATCTCGATCTTGCCGACCACCCGCATCCGTTCGAGGTCGCGGCCCTGCTCCGACTTGAGTTGGGTGTCCTGGGCCTGGAGTCCCTGGAGGGCGTCCCGGTTGACCCGAAGCTGCTCCTCCAGCCGCGTCCGCTCGCCGGCCTTGGCGGTGATGAAGTCGCGCAAGTCCGGGCGTTCGCGGCCCACCGCTTTAATGTGGAGTTGCAGGCCGTCGATGGCCTTCTGGACCTGCGCCACCTGGGGCAGGTGCGAGGTCACGTCCGACTGGCACAGGGGGCAGCGGGCAGCGGCCTCGTCACCCGAGAACAGGTTGAGGGACTCCAGCCGCAGCCGCTGTTCGGTGGCCGTCGTCACGAAGCCCTCGCTCTCGGCGGCGAACTCCTCGGCCTCGGCGATCTCACGCTGGAGGCGGTCGTACTGCTGCTGGAGCCGCCCCCGCTCCTGACGCAGCCCTCGGATCTGGTCGCCGAGGTCGGCATGCCGCTCGTCCGCCGGCTTGAACTGGACCGCCCGCAACGCCTCGATCATGGCGTTCGCCTCCTGCGGGAGGTCGCCGGCCCCGATCAGCCCGACCGCTTGGGCTTCGCGGAGCAGGCCCGCCGCACGGCTGCTGTCCGCCCCCCGAACGGATTCGGCTTCCTCCAGCCGCTTCTCCAACTGTCGGAGCCGCCGGCTGGCGTCACGAAGCTCCTGCTTCAGCTTCAGGTGGTCCTCCTGCACGGCACCCAGGAAGTACGGCAGCGTGTCCCCGATGGCCCGCTCGACCCAGTTGTCGTGCTGCCCGTGAAACAGGTGGTCCTTGTTGGCAATTTCGTCCTGGTACTGGAAGGCGTAGGCTTTCGCATGACGGAGCGTGGCCTTCAGGTCGTCA
>JANOBY010000786.1:0-4343 GCA_031411935.1 Planctomycetales bacterium
TGCCCCGGGATCCGAAACAGCCGCCGGCCACACTCAAGCCGGAAGACCTGGTCCCGGTCACCGCACTGAACGTTAAGTCGATGATCGTCTCGCCCGCAGTCGATCAGGTTCTCAGGCCGGGAAAGGTCGCCATCACAGGAGTGGCCTGGACCGGCGATGGTCGGGTGTCCAAGGTCGAGGTCTCGGTCGATGAGCAGACGTGGAACGAGGCTCGTCTTGAAGGGCCGGACCATGAAGGAGCCTGGCGCTTATGGAACTTCTCGTGGGACTCGTCCCCCGGCAAGCACACGATCCGAGCCCGCGCGACGGACTCGAGGGGAGAAGTTCAACCCGTGACGCCCCCCTGGAACAAGAGCGGGTATCTCTGGAATGGGATTGAGTCGATCGGATTCGAGGTCGCCCCATCATGAAAGTCTTCCTGGCTCTTGCGAGTACCTTCCTGATCTCGGGCACGCTCGCGCGTTCGAGCGGCAACGCTGGCTCTGAGGTCTTGGTTCAAGATGAAGACACCGAGAAGGGCCAACTCGTCTTCCAGAATAATTGCCTTATGTGTCACTCAAGCGAGTTGGTCCATGGCCAGCGCTTGACAAAGCTCCAGTGGGAGGCCGAGATCACGAAGATGGTGGGCTGGGGAGCGCCCGTGAGCTCGGACGAACAGCCCGACCTCCTGGCCTTTCTGACCGGGGAATTCGGGCCGGAAGTGCCTAAATCACCGCCGAAGGTCATCTCGGTCGCCGACATCTCGCGACGCACTGTCGAGGCCTCACAAACTTCCCCGTTCAGCCTCCGTAACGACCTTGCCCGATTCGATCGGGGGGCGGGTCTCTACTCCACCCACTGTGCCAGTTGCCACGGGGCTGACGGCCGGGGGGGGCCGGTTGGGACGAACCTCGTCGAGCGTCGAGTCCTCACGGATCTTGTGGACTATCGCGAGGTAGTCCGGGCCGGTCGGAACAAGATGCCGGGATTCTCCAACGCGCTGAAGCCCGACGACGAGGAAGACATCCTGCGCTGGCTGACCGGGCTGCCGCGATGAGGGCGACCGGCCCAAGTTAAGTGTAGATCTCTCGGGCCATGATGGCCGATCCCAGGATCCCGGCGTCGTCGCCGAGAGCGGCAGGGACGATCTCGATCTTCTGATCGGGATCGACAAGGATCTGGTTCCTCGCCGAGTTGCGGATGGCGTCGATGTAAGCCGGGCCAAGTGCCGCGGCCACCCCTCCGCCGATGATCACGACCTCGGGACCGAATACATTGACGAGGCTGCCGAGGCCCAGCCCCAAATAATAGGCAGCGCGATGGACCTCGGCGACCGTGACCGCGTCGCCCGAGAGATAGGCGGCCGCCAGATCCTTGCTCTTGAGCCGGTCGCTCTTGTCGTTGACCTTCGAGGCGAGCATGGTCGAGCGGCCGTTGCGATGTGCCTTGCGGATCCGCTTGGCGATCGCGGTTCGACTCGCAAAGGCCTCCAGGCAGCCTCGTCGGCCGCACCCGCAGCGGGACCCGCCAGGCTTGAGAAGAATGTGGCCGATCTCGCCCGCGTTGCCGGTCGAGCCGGTGACCACCTTCCCATCGATAATTACACAGCCGCCAATTCCCGTGCCCACGAAGGCCGCCAACACGCTGGACTTGCCCTGCCCTGCCCCGAGCATGAACTCCCCGAAGCCCCCCATACGGACGTCGTTCCTCAGGAGGACGGGTTTGCCCAACTCCTCGGATAGCAGCGGCCCGAGGGCGAAATCGCGGACGTTCATATTCGAGCTGAAGAGGATGACGCCCCGTTCGGGATCGAGAGGGCCGGGCGAGCCGACCCCCACGCCTTTCACGTCGGCCAGGTCGATCAGGGCCTCTGCGGCGGCCTGGCGGATGGTCTCGGAGATGGCTCCGAGGATGGCCTGGCCGCCCTCTTGCGCCGGGGTGGAGCTTTTCGCTCGACCGAGCACGCGATTCTCGGAATCCACGATCGCGGCCAGGATCTTCGTGCCGCCCAGATCCACCGCTGCCACCAAACCTTGCACCTGCCCGCTCATCGGATCGACTCCTCGCTTGCTCGTCCCGACGAGGCAGAGGCCCGTCGGGATGCTCATCATACACGTGAACGCACGTCAGGGCGAGTCAACCGATTTCCCTTTGCGGAGCGACTCCTTTTGCTCGCGACGTGCCAGGCTGATCGCCCGCCACAGGTCGGAGGCGATGGCCGCGCGCTCGGCCTCCAGGTTCTGAACTTCGGCCGGCAACTCAACCCACCACCTCCTGACAAGATCGGGATTCACGCGAGAGGCCCTCGCCAACCAGGTCCCGAATCGCTCGACCCTGCCGACCGCCTCCGAATCGAGCCCCGCGATTAACCACGACACAAACTGGCTTGCATCGGCCTCGTTCAGACAGCCCAGGGGAAGCGGGCGGGACTGCCAGTCAGCGAGCAGGTTCAGCCGTGACCCCGAGTTCTGGAAATCGGCGAGGAAGTCGGACAGGGCGGATAGACACTCCCAACGTTCTCGGGCCTGCGAGGAAAGACAAGGTGCATCGGCAATTCCGCTTTCACTCTCGAAGTCCCCAAGAAGTCCACTCAAAAGCGGGGGGAGGTCTGGTCGGAGAGCCGCTCGGATCCACAGACCAAGGGGTGTGCGGATCTCAGGGGGCGTGGGTGCGATTGGGGCCATCCGGGCGTAGGCTTCACGCAGGTCGTTGGCGGCCCCAGGGATTGCCGCAGATCTCCACCAGGCGATCACGCCCAGGGTACTGAGATCGCCAACGAAATGCTCGACCAGCGTCGGTAGCGCCGGACCCTCGCAGGCATTGATCAGGATCTCGGCGAATCGGCCGGTATGCTTGCCAATATCCAGGCGGTCTCGCCAGCTTCGAAAGCGTGACAGGGCTTGCTGGGGGTTCTCCTGATTGAGGTCTGCGCGGGCGTCGGCTGCGAGGATTCTCCATCTGCGGTCGTCGCGAAGGATGCCCTCCCTCAGTTTCCAGGCCCGGCCCTCGTCCATTGGCCCGAGGGTCGTCGTTGCGAGGATGTACGCTGCCAGGCTCTCAGACTCGTACCCGCAGCACTCGGGCTCACCGGGTGAGGTCAGCCGGAGGCGTTGGAGGATAGTCTCGAGTTCCTGGGCCCACAGGAGAGGATCGTGACTGTGGCGGGCCAGCGCCCGGGCGATTGGCCGAGCGAGCTCAACGAGCCCGGATGAATCCGGCTGAAAGGCCCCCGGCCAGGCGCTGCGGCAACAATCGAGGCAGACACCCATCGACGATTCTTCCAGATGATCGAGCATCTGGGAAAGGAGTCGCCCTCGATCCTCTATGGGGACACTGGGCAGGTCGATCGCCTGCAAGGCCGCGGACTCGCCCGCCTGGAGGACACGCGTAAAGGCCCTAACTCGCTCGATGCGGGAGGCTTGGTCGGCCGAGAGCTCGCCGCGACTCCTCGCCGCGTAGATCCAGGCTTTGAGCTCGGCCACATCGCCCGCGTACAGCTTCTGGATCAGATCGAGGTCCGAAGGCGTTCGTCGCAGATAGGCCTCCGCCCATTCTGGACTCACGGGCCGTCGAGACTCGGGCAAGGGGAGCAGCATCCGCTCGATCGCCCACACGAAAGCCCCCCCCGAAGCTCCGGGTTCCTGCGCCGCCTGAAGGGCAATCTCGGCCGCCATCGGGAGTTGTCCGATGGGCCTCCGTAGCCGGAAGGCCTCCCAGGATTCGCGATCCTCGGGGGGCTCGAACATCCTCGCGAGCGACGGTCGGATCCAGGCGTGGGGGTCTTCCAAACGTGAGAAAGCCCAGGCTTCGAGCCCAGCGCGGCTGCCCGCTTCAGCCTGGACGTAAGAGCGTGCGAGCGACCGGGCCAGGACCGATCGGGCTTCGTGTCGCCCGGCGGCCTCCTTCGCAAAGGCTTCGAGCGTGGGGACGACAAGCGAATCGTTCCGGAAGACACGGTCCAGCAACAACCCGAGGGGACCCGGTTCATCCCGATCGATGGCGGATCGGGCGGCCTGTCGTGCCTCGAGAGGGATCAGGATGCGAGGATCGAACCGGGGTTGGCTTCGCAACCAGTCGAGTGTGACCAGACTCCTCCTCTCCGAGGAGTCCGCGAGCAAGGCGGCGAGAAATCCGGCTCGAGAGGGCGAGGGGATGCTCTTCCAGATCGATGCGATGGCTTCGTTGAGGCACTGGGGCTCGACCCTGGCGAACCAGAGGGCCATCGCTCGCCCCCACAAGGCAGCCGGAGTTGCAAACCACGCCTCGCGACAGCCGAGGAAGCGGACCATCAAGCCCCGCGCTTCGTCGATGTCACCGTCCGAGAAGCTGGCAAGTTTCTCCAGCTCGACGGCGAGCTGCGCCAG
>JANOBY010000787.1:0-2283 GCA_031411935.1 Planctomycetales bacterium
TACGAGGGATTCTTCCTGAGCCTCGACAACGCCTACATCGACAGCGTGGGGGACGCGATCCGCGAGGCGGGGTTCGCCATGCCCATGCTCTGCTGCTCGCCCGACTTCACCGACCCCGACCCCGACGCGAGGGCCCGCGCCGTGGATCGCGAGGCGGAGATGATCCGCGTGACTCGCCGCCTCGGAGGGCCGGGGGCCGTCTGCCGGGTGCTCTCGGGCCAGAAACGCCCCGAGGTCGGCAGGGAGCAGGGGCTGGCGTGGGTGGTGGAAAGTATCGAGACGCTCTTACCCGTGGCACGCGAGTATGACGTGGTGCTCGGGCTGGAGAACCACTACAAGGACGGATTCTGGACGCATCCCGAGTTCGCCCAGAAGCGTGACGTGTTCCTGGATCTGGTCGCGGCGATCCCCGATCGCAGGCACTTCGGCGTGCAGTATGACCCGTCGAACGCGATCGTGGCGGGCGACGACCCGATCGACCTGCTTCGCGCCGTGGCCGACCGCGTGGTCAGCATGCACGCCAGCGACCGCTACCTGGTGGAGGGGGCGACCCTGGACGAGCTGAAGCAGGCCGACGGGACGCTCGGCTATTCGCCCAGGCTCCTGCACGGGGTCACGGGCAAGGGCCTGAACGACTACCACGCGATCTTCGGGATCCTGGCCGAGCACGGGTACTCGGGCTGGATCAGCATCGAGGACGGGATGAACGGGATGGGGGAGATGGCCGAGTCGCTCGCCTTCCTCCGCTCGATGGTCGGCCAGTACTTCGCGGGGTAACGTCATGCATCGCGTGAAGACCGCCCTGGTGGGCTGCGGGAAGGTGGGCGGGATCCACGCGGAGGTGCTCGCCAGGCTCCCCGAGTCGGAGTTCGTGGGCGTGTGCGACTCCCAGGCCGAGAGGGCGCAGGGGTTCGCGGAGCGATACGGCGTGTGGGCCTTCACCGACGTGGGGGCCATGCTCGCGAGGACCGGGGCCGAGGCGATCGTGGTGGCCACCCCGCACCCCCTGCACGCCGAGGCGGCGATCCGCGCGGCCGAGGCCGGCGTTCATGTCCTGGTGGAGAAGCCCCTGGCCGCGAATCTCGCGGATTGCGACGCCATGCTCGCCGCCGCGAGCGAGGCCAAGGTCACGCTCGGCGTGGTCAGCCAGAGGCGGTTCTGCGAGCCCGTCCTGCGGATGAAGGCCGCGATCGACGCGGGCAAGATCGGCGCCCCCGCGCTCGGCGTGGTGTCCATGTTCAACTGGCGGGACGAGGCCTACTATCGCTCCGACCCCTGGCGAGGCAAGTGGGCGACCGAGGGGGGCGGCGTGCTGGTCAACCAGGCCCCGCACCTGCTCGACCTCCTGCAGTGGTTCATGGGCGACATCGACGAGATCTCGGGAAGCTGGGCCAACTTGAACCACCCGACGATCGAGGTCGAGGACACCGCCGCGGCGACCGTGAGGTTCCGCCTCGGCGGCCTGGGCTCGATCGTCGTGAGCCTCTCGCAGAAGCCCGGTCTGTTCAGCAAGGTGCATGTGCACGGCACGAACGGAGGCTCGGTGGGCGTGGAGACGGACCGGGGCGCAACGTTCGTGGCCGGGGTGAACGCGGTGGCCGAGCCTCCGCTGAATGACCTCTGGACGGTCCCCGGCGAGGAGCCGTTGCTCGCGGGGTTTCAGGACGATGACCGGGCCGCCTTCGCCCGGATCGACGCGTCCACGCATTATCACGCCCTCCAGGTGGAGGACTTCCTGCGGGCGATCCGCGAGGGCCGCGCCCCGCTCGTCACGGGGCAGGACGGCCGCACGGTTGTCGCCATGTTCACGGCCATTTATGAATCGCACCGCGAACGTCGATCGGTCGTCTTCCCCATGACGGGCCGGGCCTGACCCTGGCGGGCCAGGCCCCATCCCCACATCGCCGAGCGTCGCCGGGCTCAGACGAACGGCTTCCTCCCGGCCACGCGTCGCGCGTCGGCGAGCTGGCCGTAGTGCATCATGTGGTGCATGGCGATGGCGAGGTAGGCCTGGCCGACGGTCCTCATCTCCGACTCGAATCCGGGCGGGACGCTCTTCGACGGGGCGTCGAGCCCCGCCTCGCCCAGGCCTTCCAGCCGTTCCAGGTTCTTCTTGCGCAGGTCGATGTAGGTACCCAGCACCTCTTCATACGGCGGGTAATCGGACACCTCGTCCGTGGGCGTGGTGCCCTGGCCGAACATGGCCTTCCAGTGATCCACCGGGTTCGGCTCGCCGAAGGCGATCTGGGGCAGGGCCCCCTCGATCAGCGCGAGGTGCCCGAG
>JANOBY010000788.1:0-2307 GCA_031411935.1 Planctomycetales bacterium
CGGGGGCCAGGCTCCTCTATGACGAGACGGGTCGGTGGCGAGCGTCCCTGGGCGTTGGGCGCGAGGTGGATCTCTCGGCCAGCGTGACGCCCCTCACGCAGAGGCCCCGTCCCGCGGTCAAGGCGGGCGTGGCCCACCTGCCGGTCTTGCCCCGTGTGCGGCTCGTGATCGTGGGCGCAGGGCATGTGGGGCAGGCCGTGGGCGACCTGGCGGCGAGGGCGGACTTTGATGTGTGGGTCGTGGACGATCGCCATCAATACGCGAACGCCGAGCGCTTCCCTCTGGCCGAGAAATTCCTCGTGGGGCCGATCGAGCAGGTCCTTTCCAATTTGGAGATCACCCCGACAACCTACGCCCTGATCGTGACCCGGGGCCACGGGCACGATCAGGAGGCGCTCTTCCATCTCGCCCCCACCCAGGCTGCCTATGTGGGACTCATCGGCAGCAAGCGGAAGATTCGGATGATCCTGGAGAGCCTGCGGGAGCAGGGACTATCCGAGGCGAGCCTTGCCCGCGTGTCGGCGCCGGTGGGCCTGGACATCGGCTCCGAGAGCGTTATCGAGATCGCCGTGAGCATCGTAGGCGAGCTGATCGCGAGGAGGAACCTCGGCCCTCTCGCGGGTTCTCCGGCCTCATGATCGTCGCCATCGTACCGGCCGCAGGGCTCAGCCGCCGGATGGGCCGGCCCAAGCTGGTGCTCGACGTGAAGGGCGAGCCGCTGCTGGCCCGAGTGATCCGCGTCCTTCGAGAAGGCGGAGCCCAGGGGGTGATCGTGGTCGGGCCGCCGCGAGATCAGCCCGGGGCGCTGGAGATCGAGGCGACGGCCCGCGAGGCCGGGGCCTCCGTCCTCTTGCTGGATGAGCCCACTCCCGACATGCGTACCACGCTCCAGCATGGGCTGGATTTGCTGGACGAACCGACCTCGGGCATCCTGATTGCGCCCGCCGATTCGGTCGGGATGACCGCCGGACTCGTCCGCCGCGTGGTGGATCTCTATCTCGCCGATCCCTCGCGGATCGTCCTGCCCCTCATGGGAGAGAAGCGAGGGCATCCTCTGGCCCTGCCGCCCGACCTGGCGCGTGCGATCCGCAACCTTCCGCCCGATCAGGGCGTGAACTCGTTCGTGAGGTCCATGAGTTCGAGGACGGTCTTCGTTGAGGCCGACGACCCTCGCTTCGCCGACGACCTGGACACGCCCGAGGATTACGCCCGCGCCCTCGAATCGAGCTAAGATCCCAATTCCTTCGGTTTTCTCCGCCCCGCGCCTTTCGGGGGGCCATGCGAGCCGTTAGACTCAAGCAGTCCGTCCGATCTGCTCCGCCTTTACGGCCTGTCCCGTCGATCGCCCTTCGAGAGCTTTTCCATGAAGAGCAGGCAGGCGATGATCTCCATGGTGGCCGCGGCCCTGTTCGTGGCCATGACCGCGACCACGACCGCGCAGCAGACCGCGGCCGAGCGCCTGAACGCCATGATGGCGGGCGACCCGGATGCTCTCGACGGCAAGACGAAGGAGAAAAGTCGGCCCCCCTTCGAATTCGTCCGCTCGCAGGTCCCGCCCTTCGACGTGCTCCCCTACGTGAAGAAGCACCACTGGTTCACGTTGAATCTGGAACTCCAGGCCAACGCCGGAGATTACCAGGGACTCCTACGGACAGCGGCGGAGGTGAGCGGTCGGCCGCAAATCCAGCTTCTGGACATGCCGCAGGCGATGATCTTCTCCCGGAGGGCCGGGCTCGTGAAGGAGCAGAAGACCCGCCTAGGCATGGAGATGATGCTCCCCACGCACATCAAGGAGCTGAACCTGGAACTCACGCGGCCCGACCTGATCCGTCCCGACGGCCTGACCGCGGCGCAGTTGCTCCAGCTTGAGCCCCATCAGATGGTCATCCCCATCCTTGCCGTCGACCCCAGCCCTTATGAGGCGTGGAGGCGGATGCAGGCCACGATCCCCCGATCGGCCCAGATCGAAGATAAGGCGGAACTCGAGAAGCATCGCTATTACCGACTCTCGCTCCCCCTGACCGACCGGCCCATCCTCTCCCCCTCGGCCCTCAGCTGGACCACCTTGAGCCATCTGGTATGGGACGGGATGTCGCCGGGACTGCTGCCCACGCCCCAGCAGGAGGCCATGATCGACTGGATCCACTTCGGCGGCCAGTTGATCATCATGGCCGCGGGGCCTAACACCGTGGCGCTCCTGGAAGAGAGCTTTCTCAAGGATTATCTACCAGCGATCTCCTCGGGCAAGAACGTGACTCTTGGCGAGGCGGACCTGAAGGGGTTCGCGGAAGCCTACCCGCCACCGAC
>JANOBY010000789.1:0-2402 GCA_031411935.1 Planctomycetales bacterium
GTGATCGCCCTGATCCAGACGCTCCAGCTTCCCGAGGACTTCGCTCGCAAGCTCAACCCTTACGTCCGCGAGAAGTACGCCGAACTCTGGATCGGCCTGCGCGACAGCCCCAGCGTGATCTGAACGACGAGGAGCCTTCGCCATGTCGATTCCCGATGAGGAAGCGTTCGTCAAGCCGTTCATCGTCGATGACGAGTTGCGGATCGGTGCGGCTCGCTCGTCGGTGAAGAAGGCGAGGTCGTCGGAATCGACCGTCATGTGGGCGACCATGGCGTTGATCGGGATGGTCGCGATGGTTTATGCCTTGCGCGTGGCGAGGCAAGGCCCGGCCGTGGCCGCGCCGGCTCCCGCAAGGCCGCCGGTCGCGAGGACCCTCGAGCCGAGCCGGCCCAGGGAAGCCAATCGTCCCGAGGCCCCGAGGCCCGCGCCCCGCTTCCGCGATATCGAGGCCGCGACGGCGGATTCGCAGCCCATGCCGAAGGCCGAAAGGGTCGCGACCGTGGGCGAAGGGGCCGCCCGGCGCAAGGCTGTGGACCCGGTCGAGGGGTTCGACACCGGCGCGGCGTTCGACAACCCGGCGAGCCCCGGACGTTATGGACAGAGGACCAGCGGCCTTCTCGAACGGACCGTTCTGCCCAACAATAACGCCAGGCCCAACGCGCCCGACCCCTCCTTCCGCTCGCCCCGATAAGCCAAGACAGGATCTCGTGCCGTCATGAGCATCGTCATCAAGGAACGTTCGTCGGACCTGCAACTCGCCAAGGGGGAGCCCGAGGCCGACGTGGTCAAGTACGAGGGGAACTGGTACTTCCTGCCCTCGGCCGTGGACCAGAATGTCCTCAAGCTCACCGATCGCACCTACACCTGCCCTTACAAGGGCACCTGCCACTGGGTGGACGTGACGAAGCCCGACGGTTCGACGGTCAAGGACGTGGCCTGGGTTTATGCCGCGCCGAAGGCGGGGCACGAGATCCTCGCCGGCCGATATGGGTTCTACGCCGGGTCGCGCGGGGCGACCAAAGAGGCCTGATCTTTCCGCAGAACATGAGGATGACCATGCTTCGAATCCCGTTCGGCCCCGCGAAAGCCTTTTGCGACGGCGCCTCCCGGCGCGACTTCCTCCGCGTGGGGGGGCTCGCCTCGCTGGGGCTGCCCGCGCTCCTGAGGGCCGAGGCGCGGGCCGACGGCAACGGGACCGGCCTCCCTCCGGCCACGGCGAAGTCGGTCATCCTCGTGTTCCTGGGCGGGGGGCTGTCGCACCACGACAGCTTCGACCCCAAGCCCGACGCCCCCGAGGAGGTGAAGGGCAAGTACGGCACGATCGCCACGAAGACCCCGAGCGTCCGCTACGGCGAGTTGATGAGCCGGATGGCCTCGATCAGCGACAAGTTCTCGCTCGTACGCTCGGGGTCTCACGGCAACGACCACCACGAAACGGCGACCAACTGGGTGCTCTCGGGCAAGTTCGGATCGGCCTTCGGCGACTACCCCGCGATCGGCGCGGTGGTCTCGCACGAGCTCGGGTATCGCGGCCCCATGCCGCCCTATTTCTCGGTCCCGAGGAACCCGTCGTTCACCTGGGAGCTGGGCAAGAGCGCCTTCCTGGGCGGCCGGTACGAGTCGTTCAAGTCGGGCGACCCGAACGACGGCAATTTCCGCGTGCAGGACCTCGCGGTGCTCGACCGCAACCAGGATCGCCGCCAGTCGTTGCGGGCGGCGGTCGATAACCTGGCGTCGCAGGTCGAGGGCGACGACCAGATGAAGACTTTGGACGAGTTCCAGAAGCGAGCGATGGACCTGGTGCTCTCGCCCGAGGCCCGCCGCGCGTTCGACATCGGGCGCGAGGACCCGCGGCTCCGCGACCGCTACGGCCGCACGACCACGGGGCAATCCTGCCTGCTCGCCCGCCGCCTTGTCGAGTCGGGCGTGCGGTTCGTGACGGTGAACAGCGGAGGGTGGGACCACCACGCGAAGATCTTCCCGTCGCTCGACAAACGCCTGCCCGAGATCGACCTGGGGCTCTCGGCGCTGATCGAGGACCTCGATTCGCGCGGGCTGCTCGACTCCACGCTCGTCCTGTGCATGGGCGAGTTCGGCCGCACGCCCAAGATCAACAAGGACGCCGGGCGCGACCACTGGGGCCACGTGGCGAGCATGATCTGGGCCGGAGGCGGCATCAAGCCCGGCCGCGTGATCGGCTCCAGCGACGACCAGGGCGCCTACGTGACCGACCGCCCGATCCGCCCGTCGGACGTGGCCGCCACGATTTACGAGGCGGTGGGGGTGGACCCCTCGCGGCACCTCTACACGCCCGAGAACCGCCCCGTGGCGATCCTCGACGAGGGGACCGCGATCTCGGAACTCTTCGCCTGATTCTCAATTCCGTGGGGCTGCCGCACTGC
>JANOBY010000790.1:0-6621 GCA_031411935.1 Planctomycetales bacterium
GGGAGGGCCCTGGGATGGCGAGAGGGGCGAGGCCGTTGACCCCCGAGGTCACGGCGAGGGTCGAGCTGGACGTGGGGGGGAGCCCGGTGCAGGTCGAGCTGACCGTGCCTTCGGGGCCGTGTGCTCCGGGCGCGATCTTGCCCGCGGTGCGGGTTTTGACCAACGCCGTGGTGGCCTCCGCCGAGGGACGATCCGAGGCCGACGGGCTGCCCATCTCCTGCGGCGAGCGGTGCGCCGCGTGCTGCCGGCAGCTCGTGCCGATCTCGGGGATCGAGGCCCGCGCGATCCGCGACCGGGTCATGGCCCTTCCCGAGCCCCGGCGGTCGGCCGTGCTCGCGCGGTTCGCCCAGGCGCTCAACCGCCTGGACGAGGCGAAGCTGCTCGCCCCTCTTCGCGACCTCGACGGCCCCGAGACCGACTACCGGGCGCTGGGCCTGGCCTACGTCCGCCTGGGTCTCGCGTGCCCGTTCCTTGATGACGAGTTGTGCTCGATCCATCCGGAGCGGCCGATCGTGTGCCGCGAGCACCTCGTCACGTCCCCCGCCGAGAACTGCCTCAGGCCCGGCGAGGGCGTGATCCGCAAGCTGGATCTCCCCGCGCCCCTGGCCACCACGCTCGCCCGATTCGAGCAAGGCGACCCCGCGCAACCCGGCCGCCGGGTGGCCCTGGTGCTCGCCCTGGAGTGGGCCCAGAATCACCCCGAGCCGCGTCCCTCGCGCACCGGGCCCGAGTGGGTCCGCGAGCTCTTCGCCCGATGGAGCCGCAAGGATGTGCCTCTGCCCGACACGAACCTCGGGTGAGCGGCAGGTGTCTCGGGGCGGGAGGGAATCGCATGGACGTCGTGAATTTCTACCGCGTGAATGAACCCTACGGCGAGTTCTCGAACTTCGCGCCGTTCCCGATCCAGCTCGACGGAAAGCGGTGGCCCACCTCCGAGCATTACTTCCAGGCGCAGAAGTTCGAGGACGAGGCGAATCGCCAGAAGATCCGCAAGGCGGGGTCTCCGGGGCTCGCGGCGCGCCTGGGGCGAGACCGGAAGCAGCCCCTGAGGCGGGACTGGGAATCGGCCAAGGTCGACGTGATGAGGCGGGCGGTCCTGGCCAAGTTCACCCAGCACGCCGAGCTCCGCGCCTTGCTCCTCTCGACCGGGACCGCGAAACTCGTGGAGCACACCGAGAACGACGCCTACTGGGGCGACGGCGGAGACGGCCGAGGCGGGAACATGCTCGGCCGCATCCTCATGCAAGTGCGCGACGGGCTTCAATCCGCGACCGACGCTTCCTAACGCAGCAAGTCTCCTCGCCCCACCATGCCCGGGCCGTTGAGCGACGGGCCCGCGATCACCAGCCGAGGCCGATCTGGGCGAGCTGCTGCCTCACGCTGTTCAGGTCCCACACGTCGGCACCGTCCTCGTCTCCGGCGGCGAGGCGGTGGCTGTCGGGGGAGAAGGCCAGGTTGGTCACGAAGCCCTGGGGGCCGGGCAGGGAGACCAGCAGCTCGGGCTTCGGGGGGTGGGCCACCGACCAGAGCTTCACGACGCCGGAGCGGTAGCCGATGGCCAGCTCGCCGTGGAGCGAGAAGGCCAGGGCCGTGGCCAGACCGGCCTGGTCGCTGGCCGCGATGCGGGCCAGGAACGCGCCGTCGGCCGGGCTGAGGAAGAGGACCTCGCCGCTGACCCGGCTCAGGGCCAGCACAAGCCCGTCGGGGCTCTCGGCCATGCGGATCACGCCGGGCTTGTCCTCGGGCCGGGGGTTGGCGGCGGCCCTGTCGGCCGGCTTGCGATCGGGGTCGGGCCTGGCGTCGCGAGAGACCAGCTCGGGCGGGAGGTTCTTGAGGGCGACCTCGGTGGCGAGGTCGCCGCTGATCGACCAGGCGTGGGGCTCTCCGGCGTCGCCCATGACCATGTAGAAGCGGTCGCCCGAGGCCGAGAGCGCCAGGGTCCGCAGGTCGCCGCCGGGGCGGTACCGATCGTCGCCGCCGCGTCCGCGTCCCTTGCCGCCCGGCCCGTCGGGGCGGCCTCCGGGGGGAGGCGTGCCGGGGCCTCCGGGGGGAGGCCCTCCTCCGGGTCCGCGGTCGCGGAGGTCTCCTCGGTTGCGATTGCCCGGGGCGTCGGGGAACCTGAGGGTCACGACCGAGGGCTCGCCCTGGTCGTTGAATCGGACCATGAGCATGTCCGTGTGCCTTGCCGCGAGCAGCACGCGGCCGTCGGACGATCGGGCCCAGCCCACCACGTCGGGGAAGTCGCGGTCGGGCGTCCGCCCGTAGCTGAACGGCCCCATGGGCAGGGCCAGGCGCAGGTCGGGCTCGGCGTCGCGGGGGCTCGCGTAGAACTCCAGGTCGTCGCCGTTGGGCACGATCAGGCGGCCTCGGGGGTCGAAGCCCACGGCGAAGCTGCGGATGCGGTCGCGCGTGGAGACCCCGCCGTCGGGGCACTGCACGCGCGCCGTGACCGTCTTCTCGTTCCAGAAGGTCGAGGCCACCGAGCCCGAGGGGCTGAAGCTCAGGTGCATGAGCCGCGAGGCGGGGCGGGTCTCGGGGGCGGCCAGGCGGGACCGGCCCACGGGCTCGACCGTGGCCCAGACCTGGATCTCGTCCTTCACGGCGGCGACCAGGGTCTGGCCGTCGGGCGAGAAGGTGAAGTCGGTCACCACGTCGGTCGTGGGGACCGAGGCCAGCAGGCTGTTGGCCTCGGGGTCCCAGATCTCGATGCCGTTGATCACGCTGGCCACGCCCAGGGCCTTGCCGTCGGGGCTGAACCGGATCGCGCGGGCGAACGGCTGGTGCAGGCTCAGGCCGGGCAGGGGCCTGGTGGTCTTGGCGTCCCAGCGGGCGATGCTTCCCCCGCACGCGGCGGCCAGCACCCCGCCCTTGGCCAGGGCGATGGAGGACGTGAAGGCCTCGGTGGGGATGGAGGCGAGCTTCACGCCGTCGGCGGTCCAGAGGGTGATCTCGGTGTCGCCGAACCAGCACAGGGCGATCAGGTCGCTCTCGGGCGAGCAGGCGATCAGCAGGGCCCCGCGGCGGCCCGGCGTGGGGATCTCGGCCGGGTCGCGAGGCCGTGTGGGCTCGTTCAGGATCGCGATGGGCGCGTCGGAGCGCTCAAGGTCCCAGAGCGTGATGGTGGGCTCGGCGGTCGTCCGGCCCGCGTTCGGGCCGTTCCCTGCGCCTCCGCCCGGCCCGCCGACCTTGCCGCCGGGGCCCCCGGTGCTGCCCTTGTCGGGCGAGGAGGCGACCACCAGGCGCTTGCCGTCGGGCGTGGCGGCCAGGCCGATCACCCTGCGGCCGGGCAGGGGGAGGTCCACGAACCGGGTGTCGTCCACCGAGTCGAACAGGCGCACGCCGTCGCCCCCGGGGCGGATCGCCCCCACGAAGCCGGCGGTCGCGGTCAGGACCGGGGCCGCCCCGCGCATCCAGACCGGGCGGCGGTCGCGGGACTCGTCGGCCGGGCCCTCCGAGAGCGGGTGGGTCGCCGTCTTCTCGCGCCGGGCGAGGTCCCACAGGTCGGCCTGCGAGTTGTCGTCCTTGAGCGTGGCCAGCCGGTTCGTCCCCGGCGAGAAGACCAGTTGCCGCAGGGCGCCCGAGGCGATCGGGGGGCGGGGCTCGATGTCGCGCAGGCTCAGGCTCTGCACGGCCTCGTCGCGGAGCAGGGGGGTCATCTCGGGGTCGGGCCCCAGCCTCACGGCGTCCTTGATGCGCTCCAGGCTGGTCGTGCGGCGGTTCGGCTGGCTGGACTGGCGGATCGAGGCGGCCTCTCGCCAGAGGTTCTTCCTCATGGCCGAGCGCATGGTCATCTCGGCCTGCTTCACGGCCTTCAGGGCGGCCGCGGTCTGGTTCTTCGCCGCGACGGCCTCGTTCCTCTCCTGCCAGATCTTCATATGAGAGATCGTGGCCGTGGCCAGGATCGCCACGGTGGCGACCGTGGAGACCGCCGTGAGGCTCGGGTGCCTGCGGGCGAACCTCCAGGCGCGGCCCACCGGCCCGATCCTCCGGGCCCTGACCGGCTCCATGGCCAGGAACCGGTTGAGGTCCTCGGCCAGCTCGGCGGGGCCGGCGTAGCGGTCCGAGGGCCTCTTGGCCATGGCCTTCATGACGATGGTTTCGAGGTCGCGGGGCAGCTTCGGGTCGAGCTTCCGGGGCGGCGCGGGCTCCTTGTCGCGGATCTGCACCACGAGCTCGGCGGCCGACTTGCCGTCGAACGGGGGCCGCAGGGTCAGCAGCTCGTACAGGGTCGTGCCCAGGCTGTAGAGGTCGGTGCGGCCGTCCACGGGGCCGAGCTCGGTCTGCTCGGGGCTCATGTAGCGGGGGGTGCCCATCAAGCTGTCGGTCTGCGTGATCGCGGGGTCGGCCAGCCGCCTCGCGAGCCCGAAGTCGGCCACCCACACGGTGCCCCGGGCGTCGACCAGCAGGTTCGAGGGCTTCACGTCGCGGTGGATCACCCCTCGGCGATGCGCATGGGCCAGGGCCTCGGCCGCCTGCGCCCCGGCCTTCGCGACCCATCGGTAATATTCGCCCCCGCGAGGCGGCTCGAACAGGGGGGCGTCGTCCACGCGCTCCGGGGCCCCACCGGGCCTGGCCTTGCTCGCGCCGAACCAGCTGCGGGTGGGGTCGCCGATGCTCGTGGCGTCGAGGAGGTCGAGCGCGGAGAGCTGATGGGCCGGCTTGTTCGAGCCCGAACCGGCGGCCGTGGAGCGCCCCTTGCGCAGGCTCTTCACCACGCGGTCGAGCCCGCTGCCCTCGATCCTCTGCATGGCGTAGTAGCACAGGCCGCCGACCTGCCCCACGTCGAACACCGGCACGATGTGCGTATGGTGCAGCCCCGCGGCGGTCTTGGCCTCGTTCAGGAACCGGCGGCGGCCCGAGGAGTCGGGCGCGGCGTGCGTGTTCAGGACCTTCAGCGCCACGGGCCGGTCCAGGTCCACGTGCACGGCCTCGTACACGATGCCCATGCCCCCCCGGCCCAGCTCGCGGACGATCCGGTAGCCCGCCACGCGACGCCCCGCCTCGAGGCGGCTGCCCGGCCCCGACCCCGAGTCGCCCACCAGCCCGCGCACCATGGCCAGGCCGTCGAGCGCCGCGAGCAGGTCCTCGCTCAGGTCGGGATGATCGGCCGCGAACTGCTCGGGCTCGGGCGCGGCGCCCGTCTCGGCCAGGGCCATGTATTCCTCGATCGCGGCCCCCAGGCGCTCGTCGCGATCGGCGGTCTCGGCCGCGGGGGTCAACTCGGTTTCCGGATTCGGGCGGACCATCGTGATTGGGTCCTCACAGGAGGCAGACCGGGGGGCAAGATCGAGGTCGGCCGGGCCGGGAGCGGGGATGTGTTACGCGAGATCGTTCATTTCGGCATGTGGCGTTGCAGGCCCTTGAGCCCTCGGGCCCAGATCCCCCTCACGCTCTTGCGGCTGATGCCGAGCTGGTCGCCGATGGCCTCGAACGAGAGCCCGTCGGCGTGGTACAGCCAGAGGACCTCGGCCTCCTGCTCGGGCAGGTCGGCCAGGGCGTCGGCCAGGATCACCACCAGCTCGCGGCGGCTGGCGGCCTCGCTGGGGCTCGTCTGGCTCAGGGCCAGCATGTCCAGCAGCCTGCCTCCGCCTCCGCCCGACTCGGCCGCCGCGTCGTTCCAGGGGGAATCCAGGGGAAGGGCCGCGCCCCCTCCGGCGCGTTTGGCCCGACTATGATAACGGCCCAGGTCGGCCAGCTTCTGCCCCACCAGCCTGCGGAGCCAGCCCACCAGGGCGGCCTCGTTCTGGCCCGTGAACTGGGGGAACTGCCGGACCACCTCGACCAGGGCTTCCTGCACCACGTCCGAGAGTTCCACGCGCTCGCGCAGCTTCGGCCCCAGGCCCGTCCGCACCACCATCCGCAAGTAGTTGCGATAGAGTGCGCACAGCTCGCCCAGAGCCTCGGCACGTCCGGCGCGCGCCTCGGTCATCAGCTCGATCGGTCCCACGCCCATTCCCATGGTCTCCGGGACCGCCGCCGACACCCGATACAGGTTTAGGCGACGTTCCCCCAACATTGGTGCCACCTTTTATGATCGGCTTTGGAGCCCGAACGGACAAGGGGCACCCTGAAAGGATCTCCCAAAACCCTAGGACTTTGCGCCCGATCCCCCGATCAAATCCGCAGGCCGAACAGGTCTTCCGCGTTGGTGAACAGGTGGATCACCACCGTCCCGCCAACCCCCAGCACCGGCAGGGCCGCCAGGAACGCCACCGAGAGCGCCGCCCAGCACCACACGAACCACGCGAATCGCGGCCGAGATCCCGCCACCGCATCCATCGCCGCCGGCCCCGGAGCCTTCATCACCAGTTGCGAGCCCGCCGCGATCACAAGCCAGAGGAACACCCCGCCCCACAGAAGGATCTGGGCGTTGAGCATCTGGGCAGGCAGGCCAAGATCGGCGAACCTGTACACGAATCCCTGCGCCCCGGCACGCCAGGTGAGGATCCAGCCGAGCCACCAGGCCTCGGTCATGGTCGGAATTTGGAGCACAAACTCGGTGCCGATCAACACGAAGACCAGGAGCGTTGAAATCGCCCACGCCAACCTCGACGTTCGAGGTTGCGGGGCCGACTCCAGATCGTCGGGCCGGGCCGCCGCCCTTGCCGCGAACCCCGCCGC
>JANOBY010000791.1:0-6013 GCA_031411935.1 Planctomycetales bacterium
TCGCGGTGGGACACGTAGCGACGCCTGCCCCACGGAGAGCTTCCGCCGCTGGGCCCATGAGGGACCCACTCCGGCACCAGGATTCGGGTGTCCCCGGGTCGGAGGAAAATCACGAGCCATCCGCCCCACCCTCATGGGTCGGCGTCGGACCCGGGATGCGCGCGGCCGCGACCTTTGGGGCCGGGAGTCGCGTCCACCATGGGCTCAGGCAAGCGATGGCGAACCCGATCGACCGGGGTCCGCCATCGCGTGATCGCCGATCGCTCAGTCCAGCTTCTGGATCCAGATGTTGCGGTACTGGACCGGGTTGCCGTGGTCCTGGAGGTGCACCGGGCCGGGCTTGCTGGGGTCTCCGCCCAGGCCCGACACGGTGTTGTCGATCGGGATCTCCACCCCTTCGTGGATCGGTTCCCCGTTGTGCCACACGCTGATCTTCGCGGGCTTGATCTTCTTGCCGTCCTCGAACACGGGGGCGGTGAAGTCGATGTCGTAGCTCTGCCACACCGTGGGGGCCTTGCAGGCGTTGACCTTCGGCTTGGCGACCTGGTAGATCCCCCCGCAGTCGTTGTCCTTGCTGTCCAGGCCGTAGCTGTCGAGGATCTGCACCTCGTATCGCCCCTGCGAGTACACCCCGCTGTTGCCCCGGCCCTGCCCGCGATCATTCGGCATGTACGGCACGCGGAACTCGACGTGCAGCTTCGTGCGGCCGGCATACTCGTGCTTGCTCTTGATGCCTCCGCCCTTGACCTCCATGGCGCCTCCGGGCTTGAGGACCCACGGGATCGGGCCCTTGCCGTCGTTCGTGACCCACTGATCGGTGGACTTGCCGTCGAACAGGACGATGGCGTCCTTCGGAGGGGGCGTGGACTTCACGTCCTGCTTGTCCTCGGGCCTGGCGACCTCCAGGTCCGCGATCGATCCGTAGGGTTCGGACGTCTTCTCCTGCGCAACCGCCGAGGCGGTCACCAGGACGGCCACAAATCCGACCCAGGAGAGGGGCTGATTGCGCATCGATCCGGAGCTCCATGTTCAAGAAGCAAGGCGAGGAAGGCCGTCATGGTCGCGGTTCCAGCGGCCAGGGTCAACCCCCGATCGCCCCGGGCAAGGTAACCCGTGCCGCCTTGAAAAGCCCTTTCCCAGGGATCGCGGATTCTCACGCGAGTTCCGCACGAATTGCCACGTTTTGTCGCGTTTCGTGCGGTTCATGAAGTCCGTTTCGCGCGATTACGCCGACATGGCCGTTCGCCGAAGGGATTCGGCCAGCTCGCCGATGGTCCCTCGCGGCAGGGCGAGCCGATACCTCTGGTGCAAGGGCCGGGGAAACGATCGGGAGCGGGTGGCGGGGGTGCCGGGTCTGTTCATGCGCGCGTCAGACCTTCGAGAGGGCGCGATCCGCCCCCGGACGTGAGCGGGATCGGGACCCAAAATCGGGGCCCCGGCGGAAAAAACTGGAGGCCCGGCCGACCGGACCTAAGTGGTGATCGTGCCACGCACCTTCGCTTGCCATAGGCGCGTCGCAAACCGGGCGAGTTGGCCCGTCTCGTGAAAATTCCGTTTGCGTCGCGGGGCGACCTCGTTAACTTCGTCTGATCTTGCCGGCCTGGACAAGTCAAACCAGGCCACGGCCCGAAGGAGCCTTCACGCGATGCCGCTCTCGACCCGCACCCCCCGCGCCTTGGGATGCCTGCTCGGACTGGCCGTTGGCGACGCCCTGGGGGCCCCCCTGGAGGGCCTCAGCGCGCAGCAGATCCGCTCCCATTACGGCTCCGTGGCCGGATACGTGGACGGGGCCATCGCCTGGAAGCGCAAGCCCTACCGCTGGAGGATGCCGGGCCTGTACACCGACGACACCCAGCAGGCCCTGGCCCTGTGCGACGTGTTGCTGGAATGCGGCCGCGCGGACGCCGATCGCCTGGCCCAGGTCTATCTCGCCCTGGCCAACCCCAGGGGCGCCTACGTGGGGGCGCATCGCGGGGTCGGGCGCACCTTCCGCCTCGTCCTGGCCGACCTGGAACGCGGCGTGTCGCCCCGACACACCGGCAGCCCCACCGCGGGCATCGGCGCCGCCATGCGGATCGCCCCCGCGGCGGTTTACTTTGGCGACGACGCCCAGGGGCTGTTCGAGTCGGTCATGGACGCCAGCCTCATGACCCACCGCGACATCCGGAGCCTTTCGGGCGCGATGGCCGTGGCCTTCGCCGTCAAGAGGCTCATGGACGAGGAGGAACGCGACCCGAGCTTCCTGTTCCGCGTGGCCGCCGACGTGGCCCGCGCCGAGGATCGGATCGCCGCCGAGTATCCGAACGAGGTCCTCTCCCTGGCGACCTATCGCCGCTCGGTCTCGTCCTCGATCGCCCATGTGGAGTCGGTGATCGACCTGCCCCGCGACCGGGCGTTCGCCGCGATCGTCGAGGAGGCCAACCGCCACGGGGCCGAGCCGGGATGCCGCCGCCCCACCATGGGCTTCCCCCCGGCGCTCATCCCCACCTGCCTCTACCTGCTCGTCACGACCGACACGTTCGAGGAGGCCCTGATCGAGGTGGTGAACCTCGGCGGCGACGCCGACACGGCCGGGGCCATCCTGGGCGCCATGGCCGGGGCCTATCACGGCGATCGTGCGATCCCCGATCGCCTGCTCGACGGGCTCCAGAACCGCGAAGGGGTGGCCATGCGGGCCGAGGCCCTGGCCCGCCGCGACGCCACCGGCCTGGACATCCCCGACCTCGTGGAGACCGAGCGCCGGCTGGGCGGACGGGAAGAAGCCTGCCGCGACGGCCTCCTCGCCCTGAAGCACAACGGCGGGGACCTCGGGGCCAATCGCCGGGTCTGACGATCGCCGAGGGACGCGTTTTGAGCCCAGGCCCCGGGCCCTGTTGCCCGGGGCGTCCACGTCCGTCGATCCCGACCGCGAAGCGCTCCCCGGGCGAGCCCCCGCGTGGCCATCGGGCGGTCTCTCTTCCCCGGACTTGCACGGCAGGATAAACTTTGAGGGCGAGGGGCGATCAGGATCGAGGGCCCCGGTCCCTCGACCTTGGCCCCGATCAAACCGGGAGAGGCCGCGATGGCTCGGTTGGGTGCGGATCGGATCGTGAGGCGGCTGGACGAGGCGGAGGGCTACCTCATGCTCGACATGCCCCGCCGCGCCCTGGAGATCCTGACCGCCCGCGACGACTGGGCCACGATGAAGTTCGAGGCCAGCATCCTCACCGGCGAGGCCCTGCGGTCCCTCGGCCGATACCGCGAGGCGCTCGTGCCCCTGGAGCAGGCCGCGGCCCTGCGCCCGGGCGACCTGGCCGTGGCCATGGCCCTGGGATGGTGCTACAAGCGGACGCAACGGCTCGCGCAGGCGATCGATGCGCTGGAGAAGGCCCTGGCCAACCATCCCGAGGAGCCCATGCTCCACTTCAACCTGGCCTGCTACTGGAGCCTCGCCGGCGACACGTTGAAGGCCATCCGGGCCCTGGGCCACGCCATCGAGCTCGACCCCTCGGTGAGGGACAAGGTCGCCCAGGAAGAGGACTTCGACCCGATCCGCCACGACGCCGACTTCGAGCGCATGGTCGGCGGCAAGGCCCCTCAGGCCTGAACCGACCCGGGCCCCGGCCTCTCGCGCGATCGCCACGTGGCGAAGGCCGAACCCTCCACGCCCTGGCGACGGATTCGCGAGAACCACCCCACGCCCGTGCGATCGCACGCCATCCCCACCGCGATACTATCGGGAGACGCGGGCTCCGCGAGCACCGCCCCGGCTCCTTGACAATCCGACCAACAGGAGGGGGACATTTGCACAGACGAGAGCCCGGGATTGTCAAAAAAGTGAATTTGCAGAACGAACCCAATTCGGCCGCCCAGCAAGCCCGGGGCAATTCCCTCTAAGCGGATTCATTTCAACGACTTGAGGTTCGTCGCGGGGCGAAGCGATCAGGGGCCCGTCGCCGAAAACGACCCCAAAACGAACCCATTTTGAGGGGAAACGAACCCAATTTCGGGGGCCGGTCGGCACCAAAAACGAGTCCGAACGGCCTAACGCCGGGGGGCGGCGGCGGGGACCTGGGCGGTGGTGCGGACCGGGTGGAACGGCTCGCCCATCATCTGCTTCCAGCTCTCGCCCTGGGACTTGCTCAGGCAGCGGAGGGTGTCCTCGGCGAGGGCGGCGTCGGCGTTGGCTTCGCCCTTCTGGCGGGCCAGATCGCGGCGGGCCACCGAGGCGGAGATCAGGGCCCTTTGCTCGGGCGAGAGCCGCAGAGTGTCGGTCACGATCGGCCTCTTCACGAGCGCCGCCGGGCCTTCCCACTGGAGATGGATCTGCACCAGGCGCGCCTTCTGCTCGGGATCGAGCTGGGTCTCGATCCAGCCGTTGGCGGCCTCGTCCACGGCGCGGCGGCTCTGTACCGTCTCCGCCGTGTTGGGCTTCCCGCGAAGGCTGTAGGCCTGGACGTAGAAGGAGCGGATGGCCCTCTGGGCCGAGGACGTCTGATCGGCGGTCATGCGGATCTCGGCCCGCACGTCGTCGCGGGTCAGCAGCAGCAGGGGCTGCGTGAGCTGGCCCAGGCGAGAATCGGGCAACGCCGGTTCCGGGTCCTCGGCCGCGGACAGGCCCGCGGGCCCCAGGGCGAAGATCAGGCCAACGATCACAAGCGTCGATCCGTGACGCATCGGGCGCATCCCTTCTCAAAGCGGTAGACGGGCCGGGAGGCCGGTTCGCCCCCTGATATACGCGCAAACCCGGGATTTGAGAAGGCGGATCGCGGCCCGAAGAGGGCGGCGATCAGTCGAGGACGCCGGCAAGGCTCGCGTCCAGGAGCAGGAGCATCTCCAGGCGTTGCAGCCCTCGGGCGACGGGTTCCTTCGTCCGGTCGAGGGCGGCCTCGCCGCAAAAGCCGATGAAGGCGACCGGGTCCCAGGTCGAGCCCTTCAGGCGTTCGGGGTGGAGCCTGGCGACCTGCTCGGCCAGGGGCAAGAAGACCGGGTGACGCCCCACGCGTCGGAACCAGTAGGCGGCGTTGCCCGGGTCGGGTTCGCGACGGTGGGCGATCCCATGCCAGTAGGCGGACACGCGGCTTTCGCCCAGGTTGTCGCTCTCCTGCGCGGCCTCGTGGCTTTCGTCCCAGAAGTCCAGGACCTGGAGCAATCCCGCCGAGAGGGCCAGCCGGGACGGTCGGGACGCGCGGGGAAACCGAGTCGCCAGGGCGGGCTCGCTCGCCGCCCGCTTCAACTTCGGATGGCCGGACGAGGCCCTCACCAGTGCTGGGCCGAGCGGGTCGCCCAGCCCAAGGAACGCCAGGGCCGCGACCCAGTCGGACGGGGAGATCCGGTCAAGGTCCTCCCCATGTTCAAGACGAGCGGTGACCGCCTGGAGGTGGCCGCCCTGGGACTCGAACTGCTCGATCAGTGAGATCATTTCGCCGGGGCCTCTTCGGTCTTCAGCTTCGCCAGGGCGGGCACGGCGTCGAACGGCTTGCCCACGGTCTCGATCAGGCTGTTGTCGTGCACCAGGGCCCCGAGCTTGCCCACGAAGAAGCTCCGACCGCGGGCCACTTCCAGGTTGTAGACGGGTTGCACCGATCCGGGCTCGATCGAGCCGACGGTGACCGTTCCCGAGGTCGTCCGCACGCGGTCGCCCGGCTTCAGGTCGCGGGCCATGGCCCAGCCGTGCCCGGCCTTCCAGAAACGATGGATGCCGGTCACGGTGATGGTCTCCTCGCCGAGCGCGACCCTGAGCGTCTTGTCGGGCGGATTGTGGTACACCGCCACGATCGGCTGGAAGCTCATGAGCCCGGTCGTGGGGTCCTGGACCAGGGCGAGGTCGCCCGCGGCCAGGGTCTCGATTGGTCGGTCGCCGGCGCGGGTCCGGACCGGCGTGCCCGCGGCGAAGCAACTGGTCCCGAGGACCTGAAAAGTATCGCCCAGGACCTGGGATACGGGGAATTGCTGGGGCGTGTAGGCCAGCGGCACGACCTCGTCCACGAGCAACCTGGTTGGCCTGGACGGCAGCACCATGGCGTATCCGCGA
>JANOBY010000792.1:0-5396 GCA_031411935.1 Planctomycetales bacterium
GACAGAGATCGCTGGGATATCGGCGTCCTCGGTGCCGGTCGCGCCGGGAGCGGCGGCGGGCCAGAGGGGTTGCCAGTCGAACTTGGGCGTGGGCGCGGGAACCGAGGGGACGGCGCCTGACGGCGTGGGTTGTGCAAACGAGCCGAGGACCGCGAATACGAAGCAGAGGGCGAGTTTCATCGCCCTCCGATTCTATGTCAGCGCTTGTCCACTGGCTGAGATAAGGCGACCGAGCCTGCCGACACGCAAACCTCGCCGTCCAATGAGAAAACAAACGTGCCCTGACCCTGGGGCAGATTCAGATTTCCCAGACCGACTCCCCGAAGCAGTCCCGACGCGCCAGCCCACCGTCCGTAGTCAGCCTCGTCGTCCCATCAGGTCACGTTCGGTTCATCCGATGGCTTGCTCGGTGCGCCTCGGGGTGTGCTGTGCGTATGAGGTGTTTCATGACCAAGCCCGCTTCCGACGTTCCCGAGGCCGGCCCCCTGCGCGCGGTCCGGGGGGCTCGTTTGTGGCTTATTTGCCGCTTCTGGGCGTGTTCTGGGGGCTAACCCGTTGGCATTCCGGCGGCGAACGATTAGAGTAGCCTGGAGCGTGGGAACGTTGGCCCCCCTGCCCCCTTCGTCGGCGGGTGCCCCGGGCGTTGTTCGCGGGGCGTGTGACCCGTGCCCGGCCTCCTCCGCCACGCCTCACGGCGCCCCGCTCGATCGCCTCGACCCGGCCCTGGGCCGTGACCTGCCGCTCGGCACGAGATGCGCAGGCATGGGTCGCCTGATCGAGACCCCGCGGCCGAGAGGCCGCAATCGCCTGGCCCTTCGGGGTGCGTCGTTTCGCATGGACCCTTTCGAGTTCGAGTCGGAACCGGCCGACCTGCTGCGCCGGGCTCGCGGAGCCCGAGGATGCTGAGCGACCCGGTGGCGCGGCCACCGTCCAGGGGCCTCGGCCCCGGTGCCATGTTTCCATTTGAGCCCGAGCCCGAGCCCGCTTCGCCCAGAGAGGTACCCATCCACACGCCCCGGATCCGAGACCGCGTGGTGGCGAGGAAGACGGGGGCCGTCGAGCCCGCGGGGGATGGCCGATTTTGCTGACGATTCCGAGAAAAGTGGATCGACGATTGCGACCCTATCGCTCATGGCAGGAGAGGTGATCCCGCCGCGGACCCGCGGCCGGCCGAGCCTCCACGCGCCCTTCCTGGGGCGCGGAGGCCGGTGTCCTGATCTCTCTGGACTGGTTGGCCCCGCCGGGCCGGGGTCGTCCCCCGGCCGGGGCAACGGGGCGATGACTCGATCGTGACGAAGAGGAAGAGCCGCAGGAGGGCCCGACGATGGTTTTGGCGTGGCCCGTGAACGGATCCAATCCGAGCGTAGTGGGATGATGTGCTGATGGGGATTGCCCAGAAGGTTTCGCGGGAGTTCGCCGACGGCGTCCGCGCCCGCGGCCAGTCATACTTCGCCAAGGGGCGGGTCACGATCACGTCGGCCAAGGCCGGTGAGATCGTGGTCGCCCGGGTCCGGGGGACGGAGACCTACAAGGTCAAGCTCCGTCTCCGCGGGGGGCGCCTGAACGCCTCGTGCACGTGCCTGTACTTCGGCCCCGAGGGGGAGCCGTGCAAGCACCTGTGGGCCACCATCCTCTCGGCCGACGCCAAGGGCCTCTTGCCGGCGGTGCCGGTGCGCCCCCTGCGCCTGGTGTCCGACGTCCGCTACCACCTCCAGCAGCCGCCCCCCCCACCCCCCTCCGACGAGCCGCCCCCCGCGCCCGAGCCCTACACCCACTTCAACCCCGCCCCCTCCTCCGGCTCCAACGTCGATCTGCCCTGGGACGGGCCCCCCTGGGACGGGCCCCCTCCGCCCTACCTGCCCCCGCGATCCCCGGCCGACTCCGTGCCGATCCACAACCTGCCGAACATCGCCCCGTATCTGAACCCCAACACCAAGCGAGGCCGCAACGCCAAGAACCGCCAGGGCCCCAACCCGCCGGGCCAGGGCCAGGGCCAGGGGCACGGTCAGGGGCCGGGGCACGGTCAGGGGCCGGGGCGTCCGCCGCATCCGGGGTATAACCCGCAGGGGCCGGGGCGTCCCCCGCAGCCGGGCCAGAGGCCGGGGCCCAACCCGCAGGGGCAGAGGCGGTCGGGGCCCAACCCGCAGGGACACCCGCCCCACGCGCAGGGACGAGGCCCCCAGGGCCGCCCCCCTCAGGGCCAGGGCCAGGGGCCGCAGCCGGGGGGGCTTCCCGGCCAGGACCAGCCCTATCCCTACGCGTCCAAGTACCCGGCGCGGAACCCCAACAACGGCCAGCTCCCGGGCGGCCGAGTGCCCGGTTATCCCCCCTTCCCGCCGGGCAAGCCCCCCAAGGGCCAGCGCCCCGGGCAGGGCAAGCCCGGGAGGAACCAGGTCCCCAAGAAGGCCGAGGTCAAGAAGTCGTCGCTGTTCTACGTGCTCGACGGCCCCGCCACCATCGCCCAGAACGCCGTGGTCATCACCCTGGCCCGCCGCCAGCGCAGGCCGGGCACCGAACGCGCCGTGCTCCGCCCCTGGTGGCCCTCGGCCACCGCGGCGCCCGGAGGCTGGCGGCCCGAGCCCGAGGACCGCGTGCTCATGGCCCTGCTGGAGGAAGCCCAGCCCCCGCCCCCCACGCCTCCCCCGCCCTCGGCTCCGGCGACCATCGTGACCGGCGGGGCCAGCGGCATGGCCTCCTCGGCCGCGGCGCCGGCCCCCGTCACGCCCCCGACCCCTCGCCGATACGTGCTCAGGCCCGAGGCCCAGGCCCAGATGGTCGAGCGCCTTTGCCGCACCGGCCGATGCCGCCTCAAGCGCACCGAGGACGAGGACGATCCCCCCGCCCTGCGATGGGACGACGCCCGCCCCTGGCGGTTCACGATCGACGTCCGCAGCGCCGACCCCGCCGCCAAGCGATGGAACTGGCGAGGCTGCCTGCGCCGCGAGGACGACCGCCTGGACCTGGCTGAGCCCCTCGTTTTGTTGCCCGGCCTCGTGGTCCTGGGCGTGGGACGCGCCGCCCGGTTCGACGACGCGGGCATCTTCGCCTGGATGCTGCGCCTCCGGCACGAGAAGGAAATGACCCTGCCCGAGCTCCAGCAGGACACCATGCTCGGGCGCATCCTGGGCGACTCGCGCGTCCCGCCCGATGAGCTGGTCGAGGGGCTGGACCTCGAATACGTGGACCTGCCCCCGGTCCCCTGCCTCACGGTCCGCACGCCCCGGCAGAACTGGGGCTCGGACAACGTGATCGCCGAGCTCGAGTTCGACTACGACGGCGCCAAGGTCGCCTCCTTCCCCCCCGGACGCGTGGCCGTGCAGACCGACCGCCGCCGCGCCATCCGCCGCGACGTGAGGGTCGAGACCCGGGCCAAGGAACGCCTGGACGAGCTGGGCTTCCGCGAGACCAAGGACTTCCGGGTCGAGCCCGGGACCATGGAGATCTCGCCCAAGAAGGTCCCGGGCGCCACCAGGGACCTCGTGCTCGACGGCTGGCGCGTGGAGGCCGAGGGGATCCTCTACCGCCCCGCCTCCGACTTCAAGCTCGCCGTGAGCACCGGGATCGACTGGTTCGAGCTCTCGGGCCAGATCGACTTCGGAGGCCAGACCCGCCCCCTGCCCGACATCCTCGCCGCCGCCCGCCGGGGCGAGACCATGATCGCGCTGGACGACGGGACCATGGGCATGCTCCCCGAGGAGTGGCTCAAAAAATACGGCCTCCTCGCCGACCTCGGATCCACGTCCGACGAGGGCGACACCCTGCGGTTCAGCCGCGCCCAGGCCGGATTGCTCGACGCCCTGCTCGCCGCGCAGCCCGGCAGCAAGTGCGACGCCGCCTTCACCAAGGTGCGCAAGGGCCTGCACGCGTTCGAGGGGATCGAGCCGCTCGACGCCCCTCCCGGATTCCAGGGCGAGCTGAGGCCCTACCAGCAAGAGGGCCTGGGCTGGCTCGACTACCTCCGCTCGTTCGACTTCGGCGGGATCCTCGCCGACGACATGGGCCTGGGCAAGACCGTGCAGGTGCTGGCGCTCTTGCAGCGCCGACGCGCCCGCCGCCAGAGCCGAGGGCCGAGCCTGATCGTGGTCCCCCGCTCCCTGATCTTCAACTGGATCCAGGAGTCGCAGAAGTTCACGCCCAAGCTCCGCGTGCTCGACTACACCGGTCCCAACCGCCACCCCCTGCGCGACAATTTCCGCGACTATGACCTGATCGTGACCACCTACGGGACCCTGCGCTCCGACGTGGTCGAGCTCTCGGAGGTCCAGTTCGACTACGCCATCCTCGACGAGGCCCAGGCGATCAAGAACGCCGACAGCCAGGCCGCCAAGGCCGCGCGATTGCTCAAGGCCAGGCACCGCCTCGCCATGAGCGGAACGCCCATCGAGAACCACCTCGGCGAGCTCTGGTCCATTTTTGAGTTCCTCAACCCGGGGATGCTCGGAACCGCCACCGTCTTCAAGCGCAACGCCGGGGGGGCCAGCGGCCAGGACGAGCAGGCCCGCGGCTTGCTGGCCAAGGCCCTCCGCCCGTTCATCCTCAGACGCACGAAGCAGCAGGTCGTGAAGGACCTGCCCGACAAGGTCGAACAGACCCTCGCCTGCGACCTCGAACCCGCCCAGCGCAAGCTCTACGAGGACCTGCGCGAGCACTACCGAGCCGCGCTCCTGAAGTCCGACACCAAGAGCGTGAGCGGGTCCAAGATCGAGGTCCTGGAAGCCTTGCTCCGCCTCCGTCAAGCGGCCTGCCACCCCGCGCTGATCGACCCCTCGCGGATCGACGAGCCCTCGGCCAAGCTCGACATGCTCCTCCCGCAGATCGCCGAGGTCGCCGAGGAAGGTCACAAGATCCTGGTCTTCTCGCAGTTCACGAGCTTCCTGGCGATCGTCAAGAAGAAGCTCGACGCCGAGGGGCTCGCCTACGAATACCTCGACGGCCGAACGAGAGACCGCCAGGCCCGCGTGGACAACTTCCAGAACAACCCCAAGGTCCCGATCTTCCTGATCAGCCTCAAGGCCGGCGGCCTGGGCCTCAACCTCACCGCCGCCGAATACGTGTACCTCCTCGACCCCTGGTGGAACCCCGCCGTCGAGGCCCAGGCCATCGACCGCTCCCACCGAATCGGCCAGACCGAGACCGTCTTCGCCTACCGGCTGATCGCCCGGGACACGGTCGAGCAGAAGATCCTCGACCTCCAGCAAAAGAAGCGCGACCTCGCCGACGCCATCCTCAACGCCGACAATCGCGTGATCCAGACCCTGAGCCGCGACGACCTGGAGTTCCTGCTGAGTTAAGGCCTTCCTGGAGGGGGAACCGACAATGGCACTCCTGATCGACAACCCGAAGTGGGAAGCCCGATTCCTGAGGCGACGTCGCCTCTCGGGAGCCGACCAGTACGA
>JANOBY010000793.1:0-6200 GCA_031411935.1 Planctomycetales bacterium
GGCCAGCACTTCGTCGACCAGCTTCGGATCGGGCGGTTGGACATCTCCATCGTCGCCCCAATCGGCATCTTCAGGCCCGGGCGGCGGGACGAGCTGGTCTGCATTCGGGTGCCGCATGAGCGAGCGGATGCAGGCGAATTCCTCCGGCTTCGGGGTCTTCCACTTTCGGTCCAGTTCCTTCTCGCCGATGTTCGCGATGGTCCTACGAACCGAATCCCAGATGAGCGTGCGGTTGCGCGGGAGGGCGACATCCTCGATCTCCCTTCGGAGTCCGACCACGAGCAGTCCGAAGTAGTTCCTCGGGTGCGGCTGGAAGCTCTCCTGAAGCCACCGGTTCTTGGTCGTCCGGTCCATGACCAGACGGTCCAGGACCGCGTCCGCGTCGAGGCCGTCCAGGTCTTGGGCGTTCTCGAGGAGCGCGTGGATGTTCTGCACGGCCATGGCGTCCATGAGCCGCTCCTTGACGGTCTTGCGCTGGTAGTGATCCGGATCGATCGTGCGAGCTTTGAGGATGGCTCGGCCGAGCCTGCCCCACCGCGCCGGCAGCTCCCATGTCCTGGCCGGCAGTTGCGTCACCATCACCGCCCCCGTCGTAACTCGTCGAGGCCGATCGCCTCGGGCACGCGTGCATCAAAATTATCGGCGGTCGAAATTCTACTTGCGGCGCGGGCAGCGGGCGAGATGTGCGCGGTCGACCGCGAAGGATTTCGGAAAAGACGATTCGACGCACGCGAGCAAGTAACACCCTCAGGCGAGAGACTGGCCCCGGCCTCCACCCTCATCCCGGTTGGGATAATGGTTACGGAGACCGGGGCTGGTCTGCTGGCTTCTCATCGGTCCTGGGCACCACCGGGCAACCAGTCCCAGCCTATGCCGAAGGGGTCGGGGTCGTCGCGCAACTCCACCTCCGGCAGGACATAGTCCGGGTCCGCCACCTTCCTGTCGATCTCGGCGAGTCGCTCCTCGCCGATGCCGTCCAGCAGCGCATGGAAGCGTTCGGACGGTGTCATCGGCCTCCGATCCTCAGCCATAAGAACCTCCGGGATCCTGAACCTTGACGGCAACACGCCGTCGAATCGCAAGGTGCTTATTGCAGAGATTCTGGATTATATGCTCTAAGCCCGTCCCGTCATCGGGTGCCCCGGGGGCCAGCGTGCGCGCCGAGTAACGGTATGAGGCACGCGTGCCCACCCGTCCCGCCGCGCGGGGATACCGTTACTCCGGCAGCGATCACCTTCGGTCGTTGCCAGTGCCAATCGCACCGGAGTAACCCGCCATGCCCCTCCCTCGCAAGCGTCCGACCCCGCCCCAAGAAGCACGGCAGATCGCCCCCCGGCCCTCACGGGACAGCCACGCCCGGCTGCCGGGCCGGGTGGTCCTCATGGCGATCGTCCGGGACGAGTCCGGGTCCATGTCCCCCTGGCGGCAGCGCCAGGGGGAGTTCATCCCGCAGGTCGCCGCCCACCTCATCGCGGTCGGCGGCCCGAAGGTCGGCAAGCTCGTCTATGTCCTCAACTGCACCATCTCGGGGGAGGTCGTGGCGACCGACTTCGCCCCGCTCGAGAGGGCCCAGGACCCGGCCTTCGTCCCGGACCGCCAGACGCCGATCGGCCGGGGGCTGAAGGTCGTGGCCGAGAAGTGCCGGCGGTTCCTCGAGGAGGTGGCGTTCCCCCAGGAGGTCACCGTCAGGAACTTCGAGGTGCTGATCGTCTCCGACCTCCAGGCGACCGGCGAGTCGGACGAGGAGACCGAGGCGGGGGTCGAGGCCTTCCTCGCCATGGCCAGGAAGTTCAACGCCAAGGTGAACGTCATCGGCCCCGACCCCGAGGAGATGGACGAGGAGCTCGCCGCACGCCTCGACATCTCGGGGCGCGGCGTGAAGTACCTCGACTCGGACGCGTCGTCGATCCTCGACATCACGTTCGACAGCCTCATGTCCGCCACGGGCCACATGCCCGGCGGCCCCGAGTCCCCCATCCGCTTCGAGTAACCCTCACGGGGCGCCCCGATGAACCGCGTCGTCGGCAAGAAGACCGCCGCGAGCTATCCACTGAACCCCCTGGCCCTGATCGGCCAGGGGGCGGAGGGTCGCGTCTTCCGCGTGGGCGCCGCGTGCTGCAAGGTCCTCGACAATCCGCCCTCGGCCGAGCAGGTCGCGCGGCTCGAGATGCTCGAGGGCCTCGGGCGCAAGGTCCCCGGCTTTGCGTGGCCGACGGAGCTCGTCCTCGACCCGGCCACGGGGGATGTCGCCGGCTTCGCCATGGACCTCGTCCCCGGCGAGAGCCTCGAATCCCTGCGAGATTCGCGGTCGACCGGGGCGGTCGCCGTGCCGACCAAGGTGCGGCTCGCGCTGAAGGTGGCGCGGGCGGTGGCCGAGGCCCACGCGCACCGGGGTCCCAGGATCGTCCTGGGCGACGTCATCAAGGCCGGGAACCTCGTCATCGACGGCGACGACTGCTCGTTCGTCGACGCCGGCTCCGTGAGCCTCTTCGGCTACAGGACCCGGGCCGGCGAGGTCCGAGACTCGACATCCACCCTCACGACGTCCGGCTATGTGCCCAAGGAGGTGCTCGACAATCCGTCGGCATTGCCGTCTCAAGCCTCGGACCTCTTCGCGCTCCCGGTCGTCCTTTTCGAGCTCCTGTTCGGTCGCTTCCCCCACGAAGTGCGGCCCTGCCCGGCGGCCGTCGGGCTGCAGGCGGACGACGCGGTGCGCCGGGGCCTCTTCCCGAGGTGGGTGGCGGACCCCGCGTTCGAGGCCCCGAGCTACGACCCGATCGACCTGCCCGACGAGGTCGACCGACTCTTCCGGGCGTCATTCCTGGCGACGGCCATCCGCCCACCCGCGTCCGATTGGTGCGAGGCCCTCGAGGCGTGGCTCGAGGCGGTGACGCCCCGGCCGCAACGCAGGCCCCGACGCAAGAAGCGGAGGCGCCTGCCCCGGTGGCTGGTGGCCTTCGACCTCTCCTTCAACCGGATAGCGACCCGCGTCGTCGCCCTGTTCCTGCTCTACCAGGCCGCCCGCTGGGCCTGGGACAGGTATGCGTCCCCTCCCGGCCCTCCCCCGATACCGTCGGCACCCCGCCGGACGGTCGGCCCCCCAGCGTTCAAGGAGATTTTTCGATGAGGCGATCGAGGAACGTGATGCTCAGGCTCTCCGAGGAGGAGCATGAGCTGCTCCACGCGGCGGTTCCCCCGGACCACGACAAGGCGGCCTTCGTCCGCCGGCTCGTCATGTCGGGCCTCGCCGCCCCACGCCCGAACGACCACTTGCGCCGCGTCGCGGCGTTCATCGTGGCCTGCCTGTCCCAGGAATTCACCTTCGAGGAGGCCCTCTCCCTCCTCGACGAGCACGTCCCGGCCGGGGCGGAGGGGGTGCACCATGGCGGCGGTCGCTAAGGCGGGCGGGAAGTATTACTACGAGAACGACCGGATCTGGCGGGAGGCCGCCCAGATAGGGATCGCCCCGTTCTTCGTCGGCAAATGGGGGGGGAGGATCGCCGTCCCCCAGGCTCCCACGAAGGACTTCGTCCGGGATGCCTGCCAGGGGACGAAGTACCTGCCGCGCGTCCAGAAGAACCGCGTCGGCTGCTACGACCTGACGTTCACCTTCTCGAAGTCCGTCAGCATCTACCTGCACGGCCTCACGCCGCGTTCGCGGTGGGCCGCGAAGTCCTCGCGGCTCTTGGTCGACGCCACCCGCCCCGAGGTCGAGCGGCTCGTGGCCAACCAGCGTGCCAACGGCTCGGCCCAGGGGAAGACGAAGGTCGCCTCCCAAGGAGGGGCGATCGGGTTCGTCAACTGGGAGAGCTCCCGGAAGGTTGTCCACTCGCACGTCCACTACTGCGTGCCGAACCTCACCGCCACCAAGGCAGGAAAGGTGAAGTCGATCGCGAACGCCCGCGAGATGTTCCTCGACCAGGGGGTCATGCGGGCCCGCGCCAACAAGCGGCTCGACGACATGCTCCAGGACCGGGGCGTCGTGACCAAGCGCGAGGGGAAGACCGTGGCCATCGCCGGGATCCCGGACAAGATGGTCGAGCGGCTCTCCCCCTCCCGCCAGGCAATGAACCTGGCGGCGAGGAAGATGGGGTTCACGAGCCCCCGCGCCCAGGCCTTCTACGCCCGCCACGCGAGGAACGCCGCCGGCGTGCGTACGCTCGGCGACCCGGACGCGATGAATCGCGCATGCCGGAAGATGGCCCGCAAGTTCGGCGTGACCGCGCGGTCGCTCGAGCGTCCCGCCGGGACGCCGCCGCCGCATCGCAACATCTACGAGGCCGCGTCGGTGGCCTACGACGTCGCGAAGGCCGCCGTCGGCGACCTCGCGAAGAAGCACGGGACATTCACGGCCGAGCAGTTCCTCGAACGCGTCTACACGCGGGGGATCGGCAAGTCCACGACGCTCGACGAGCTGGAGAAATACGCCGGGATCGCGCTCGGGAACCCCAAGTTCATGGGCGTCCAGAAGCAACCCCAGCCCGACGGGACCGTCCGTTACTCGGGGCCAGCCAGCAAGGCGTCGCACCAGCAGGCCGCCGGCCAGTACCAGTCCGCGACCCAGGAGGCCTGGAAGGCGTTGAAGGACGCCGCCAACGGGCTCGGGAAGGCGGTCCTCATCAAAACGACGTCCGAGCTGGCGGGGGTGCTGAACCGACTGAAGGAGGCGGTCAATCCCGAGGCAAAGAGGCTCACGGTCCACGCGAGCCATCTCGGGCATTTCGTCCAGCAGCACCGCCCTACCGGCCGCATCAAGGCCCACGCCAAGGCGCTCATCGCGGGCCTCAGGGCGCGCGGCAATCCCCACGAGCGGGCGTTCGCCGCGGAGAAAACCTATGCCGCGCTCCGCGCCCACTCCCGGATCCCCAAGAACACGCTCCTCGTGGTCGAGCGGGCGGCGGCGGCCAGCAACAGCGATCTCATCCACCTCGCCAAGGTCGCCAGGCGGGACGGCGTCACGGTCATCCTCTCCGAATTCGGCCGCCACGGCCCCGGGCTCGGCCGCAACAAGTCCAACTCGCGGCACCAACAGCAGCAGCGCAACCGAAACGGCACCCCCTGACCCATCCCGCATCACCAGACCTCGAAGGAGTCCCTCGATGATCGATCCCATGATCCTGACCGCGGCCTCGGGCGCGCTCGTGGCCTATCGGGCAGCCCGATGGATGCTCGCCCCGAGACGCGTGCCCGTCGTCGTCCCCAAGGCCCAGCCGCCCGCGATCGTCACGCGGCCCCGCGGCTTCGACTTCCCGCTCTTCACGCCCTACCGGGGGGCCCACCGGACGACGCAGGAGGAGGTCGCCAGGTACCTGCTGACGGCCCACCCCGGGCCCCTCTACTCCCTCGCGGGCACCATGTGGCCGGCCCGGAAGTTCTTGAACAAACTCACCCTAGTTACTGGACGCCCGGACAGTGGCAAGACCGTCATGCTGCGCATGATGATGGTGTCCGTGGCCGAGCTGTTCCATCTGCTCCAGCTCCAGTGCCAGATGGGCCTCTACCCGGGCGAGGGGCAGATGCGGTGGCTCGTCGTAGACCCGACGAATGCCTACCTGCAGCTCCTCGACCAGGTGGTGCCGGGCGACGTCCCGATCGTCCGCGCCACGCCCGTCGACGCGGGGGGGATGCGGTGGGACATCGCGGCGGACATCAACAGCGACTCCATGAACGACGCGCTCCAGTCGGGCCTCTTCCCGGAGTCCCTGGCCAAGAAGTCGAACGACCCCTTCTGGTACACCATGGCCCGCAAGGTGACCTCGTCGGTCATCAACTGCTACCACGACCAGGGCTCGGACTGGCAGTTCCACGACCTGATCGTGCCCATCAAGTACCCGCAGTATTTGCGGCCGCTGCTCGCCCAGAGCCCGCGCACGAGAGGGATGGCCGAGAGCGAGCTGGTCGGCCGACTCGGGCGGGACATCATCACGACCGCGAGCTCGGTCCTCGACAGGATGGCGATCGCAGCGGCCCTGTGGCGGAAGGCGACCGGGACGTTCTCGCTCAGGCAGTTCCTGGACTCGCGCCAGGTGCTCCACTTCGCCTACACGCCGGACCTGATCCCGAGCCTCGCCGGCATCGCCAACGCCATGACGCACGTGCTCGTGCTCCTCGGCATCTCCCGGAACGACCCCTACAACCACACGCTCCTCTGGCTCGACGAGGGGCGATACCTGTCCGACCTGGCGGGGCTCGAGGACCTC
>JANOBY010000794.1:0-10190 GCA_031411935.1 Planctomycetales bacterium
CGGCTGTCCTTCTGGGCGCGGTGCTCGGGATCATCTTTGGAGCTTCCTCGCTCTACCTCGTGCTTCGCGTGGGTATGACGGTCTCGGCCTCGATCCCCGTGGCCGTGCTCTCGATCACCGTCTTCCGGGCTTTGTCCAAGAAGTTCGGGAGCCGCGGGGCGACGATCCTCGAGAACAACATCGTTCAGACCACGGGGTCGGCGGGCGAGTCGATCGCCGTCGGCGTAGGGGTGACCATGCCCGCGCTGATGATACACGGCTACGACAAGGAACACGTCCGCGTGATGATGGTGGCCTGCCTGGGCGGGCTGCTGGGCATCCTCATGATGATCCCTCTTCGTCGTGCCTTCATCGTCAAGCAACACGGGACTCTCGCCTACCCCGAAGGGACGGCCTGTGCGAAGGTGCTGATCGTCGGCGAACAGGGCGGGTCGAGCGGCAAGACGGTTTTCGCGGGCTTCGGGATCGCGTTCGCCTATCAGACGCTGATGGAAGCCCTCAAGCTCTGGGTCCAGTATCCGTCTCAGGCGATCCCCAGGTTCAAGGCGGCGGTCCTCTCGCTTGAGGCCTCCCCCGTGCTTCTGGGAGTTGGGTACATCATCGGGCCGAGGATCGCTGCGGTCACGGTTGCGGGCGGCCTGCTCGCGGCCCTCGTCCTCACGCCAACGATCGCGCTTTTCGGAGCCGGCTCGACGGGACTAATCTTCCCCGGCGAGAAGCCCATCTCGGCCATGACCCCGTCCGAGATTCACCGGACCTACGTCCTCTACATCGGTGCCGGAGCCGTGGCCACGGGCGGGATCATCAGCCTCATCCAGGCCATGCCGCTGATCGTCACCTCGCTGATCGGTGGACTTCGCGATCTCCGGAGCTCGGACCGCATCAAGGGCGTGATGAGAACGGAACGCGACCTCCCGCTGTGGCTAGTCGTGCTCGGATCGGTCGGCCTGATCGCCGCAATCGCCGCGACATCGCTGATCCCGACCGACCTCACGGGCCGTCTCGTGGGCTCATTGATGATCGTCCTGTTCGGATTCCTGTTCGTGACCGTGTCGTCACGGCTCACGGGGGAGATCGGTTCATCGTCGAATCCGATCTCGGGAATGACGGTCGCCACCCTGCTCTTCACCTGCCTCGCGTTCGTGGCGCTGGGCTGGGTTGGTCCCCAGTATCGACTGGCCGCGCTTTCGATCGCGGGAATCGTGTGTATCGCGGCTTCGAATGGCGGAACGACCTCGCAAGATCTGAAGACCGGTTTCCTCGTCGGGGCCACGCCTCGGAATCAGCAAATCGGGATCCTGGTCGGTGCGCTTTCTTCCGCGATTGTGATCGGGTATACGCTCCTGCTCATGAATGACCTGAGCACGATCTACACCAAGAAGCCCGAGTACTTGCCCACGATCGCCGCGCCCGAGCTGTCCGAGACGCAGACCTTCGAGGGCAAGACCTACAAGGTCTGGCGAGTCGTCAAGGCGGTCCCGGGAGCGGTCCCGGGCAAGTACCTCGTGGACGATTCCGGACGCGCCGTGGTCCTCGTCGATCCGGCCATCAACGGTCGGGTCGAGCAGCGCGACGACGGGACGAAGGTGACCAAGTACGACGCACCCAAGGCCCGTTTGATGGCCCTGATCATCGACGGCATCATGAAGGGCGAGTTGCCCTGGGGGTTCGTGCTCCTGGGGGTTTCCATCGCGATCGTGATGCACCTCGCGGGCGTCCCGGTGCTGGCCTTCGCGGTGGGGGTCTATCTGCCTCTCTCCACCTCGATGCCGATCTTCGTGGGCGGGATGGTTCGAGCGCTGGTGGACCGGATCCGGAAGAGCTCTCAGGAGGATTCGGATTCGAGCCCGGCGGTCCTCCTGGCCAGCGGCTACATCGCGGGGGGAGCGATCGCGGCGATTCTGATCGCCGCCCTGGCCGTGATCCCTGGCGCCCAGGGGTTCCTGGATATTGGTGGGTGGATCGCGAAGACCTCCGCCGCATCTCCCGACTCATGGGCCCGATTGCCAGCGGGACTGCTCCAATCTCCCTGGACCTCGCTGGTCTCCTTCGGAGTCGTTGCGCTGGTCCTCTTCCTCGTGGGGATGGGGATCGTCCTGAAAACGGACGACCCCAAAGTTATCGCCTCCTCCCTCTCGGCGCGTGAAGAGAATCTGTAAAGACCTTCATGGAGGAGAGGTTCGCGGGAAATCCAGGCGTGCCGACTTTCTTCCTGAGACATCAACACCATTGCCAGCGAGGGATTTCACCAATGAGGCTTTTGCGTTTCATGCTAACGCTGACCGCTGGTGCGGCCGCTCTGATCGGGGGTCCCGTGTCAGCGGACGAGGGAATGTGGGTCTTCAATAATCTGCCGTTGAAGACCCTGAAGGACAAGTATGGGTTTGAGCCGACCAAGGAGTGGGTCAAGCACCTCCAGCTCTCCGCCGTCCGTTTCAATTCGGGTGGTTCTGGATCGTTCGTGTCGTCCGACGGGCTGGCGATGACCAACCACCACGTCGGGGCGGATACCCTCCAGAAGATCAGCACGAAGGCGAAGGATTACTACAAGGACGGCTTTCTCGCGAAGTCCCACGAGCAGGAGGTCAAGGCGCCCGACCTGGAACTCAACGTCCTGATCGAGATCCAGGACGTGACCGATCGCGTGAATTCGGGCGTAAAACCCGGAATGAGCGACGCAGAAGCCCTCACGGCAAGGCGAAAGGCCTCGGCCGAGATCGAGCAGGAGAGCAAGCAGAAGACCGGACTCCGCTCCGATGTGGTGATCCTGTACCAGGGCGGGCAGTATCACCTCTACACCTATAAGACGTACACCGACGTCCGCCTTGTGTTTGCCCCCGAGTTCGACATCGCCTTCTTCGGCGGCGATCCCGACAACTTCGAATATCCCCGGTACGACCTCGACGTTTGCTTCTTCCGGGCGTATGAGGACAACAAGCCGGCCAAGATCGAGCACTACCTGAAGTGGAGCAAGGGTGGGTCCAAGGACGGAGACCTCATCTTCGTGGCCGGGCACCCCGGTCGCACCAATCGCCTGAACACCTTGAGCCACCTCCAGTACCTCAGGGACACCGCCTATCCCTTGCAACTCGACTTCCTCCGGAACAAGGAAAATTTCCTCGTCAACTACGGCAAACAGGGGGAGGAAGCCCTGAGGCGGTCGAAGGAAGACCTCTTCGGGGTGCAGAATAGTCGGAAGGCCCGAATCGGTGGGCTCGGTGGCCTGAAGGACGAGGCCTTCCTCAACGGCAAGGGCGAGAGGGAGCAGAGCCTTCGGTCCCGCATCAAGACCGACCCTCAGAAGCAGGAGAAGTACGGCGACGCCTGGGACAAGATCACCTACGCCCAGGCGAACGCGAAGGAGTTGCTCGTCCCCTTCAACTTCCTGGAGCGGGGACTGGCGTTCGACTCCCAGCACTTCCAGATCGCGCGTGCCCTGATCCGGCTGGCCGACGAGTCGGCCAAGCCGAACAACGAGCGACTTCCGGAGTATCGGGACTCGTCACGGGAATCCCTGCTGCTCTCGCTCTTTTCCGAAGCCCCGATCTATCTCGACTACGAGAAAGCGAAGCTGGCCCATTCGCTGGAGTTCTGGAAGAAGACCGCGCCGGATGATCCTCGAATCGAGAAGGTCCTGAAGGGCCGGACCCCGGAGAAGGCCGCCCAGGAGCTGATCGACGGGTCCAAACTTTCCGATGTGGCCGAAAGGAAGAAGCTCGCCGAGGGTGGAACCGCCGCGATTCAGGAAAGCCGGGATTCGATGGTCGAGCTGGCGCGGATGCTCGATAAGGACTCTCGGGAAATCCGCAAGCTGCGTGAGGAGCAGGTCGAAGGCGTCGAGTCAGCCCAATACGCCCGAATCGCAAAGGCCGTGTTCGAAGATCAGGGGGATAAGGTCTACCCGGATGCGACCTTCACCCTCCGCCTGGCGTTCGGAACAGTGAAGGGTTATTCCGTGGATGGGAAAGCCATCCCTCCCTTCACCACGATCGGAGGGGCCTTCGATCACGCGAAGGCCCACGGCAACGAACCTCCCTACCAGCTTCCGCCCAGCTGGATCAAAGCGAAGCAGGACGGTGTGCTCGACCTGAAAACCCCGTTCAACTTCGTCTCGACGGCCGACATCATCGGTGGGAACTCGGGGAGCCCCGTGGTGAATCGCGACAATGAGGTCGTGGGTTTGATCTTCGACGGGAACATCCAATCGCTGGTCCTGGACTTCGGGTATGAAGACCGCGTCGCGCGAGCCGTTTCCGTGGATTCGCGGGCGATCATCGAGTCCTTGAAGAGCGTCTATCGAGCCGAGTCGCTCCTGAAGGAACTCCTGGGCGAGTGAGCGTGGGAGACCTCTGGGGCGGGGAGTGGTCAAGTCACTCTCCGCTCCTGTCTTCACGGCGATCGAGCGTTAACTGGCCTTCAGTGGTGGGACCGTGGGCAGACTCTGTGTGGTGTTCAGGAAGACACGACCCAGCATGATCAGTTGATCTCCCTTCAGCATGGGGCCCGCCTCGGCGCCGATCGGATTGATATTCATATCATCTCCACGTTGGTATCCGATGAGCAAGCAGCTCCGCTTGTCGTTTCGGTAGCGAAGGAACATGGACGACACCTCAACGAAGTCGCGTCCCACGAGTTCCTCGGGCAAGCCCAGCAGGTACATCTCATTCGCGTCACGGCCGACGGTGAGGAGCTCCTGATACACGCTCGTCATCCCGTGATAGAGCGAGGACCGGGCCAGGAGGCGTAGCCCAAGCTCATCCGAGGAGATGATCTCGTCCGCGCCGGCCTTCTTCAGGTGATGGCGGTTCGTGGCGTTCTGGCACTCGACCGAGATGTTGGGCTTGGGTTCCGTCTTGCAGAGGCTCTGCAGGGCGATGCACGTCAGAATGGTCTTGCCGTCGGCATGCTCCCCCTGCCGATCGTCAATCATGATGATGACCGAGTAGGCCCTCTGGACGCGCGCCCGCCTGAGGATGACCTCGTTGGTGGGGTCCCCTTTGACGATATACACGTCGTTGAACGCGGCGTCGTCCTGCTTGTCGGGCAGGTCGATCTGTTCGGGGTCGTCGTGAATGATCACGATCGGCCGCTTCTCGACGATGATCTTGGAATGAACCTCCTGGATCCACTCAAGAGCCCTGGGGGCCCAGTTGCACAGGACCAGATGGTCCTCCATCTCGAATTGGCTCACCTCGCGTCTCCTCAAGCGATTTTCCACGAAAATCGAAGCAACATTGCCCGTGAACACGCCGACGAGGCAAACGCCCACGATCAGGATGATGACCGCCACGGCCCGACCGACGAAAGTTTTTGGAGTGTCGTTCATCCCATTGAAGAGCGCCAGCCAGACATTCCAGAGGGCTTCGCCCCAGCTCGAATACGCTGGATTGTCCTCGCCCTCCACGCTGTGGATGACCAGAGATCCGATGACCCAGACAAGGATGAGGACCGCAACGATCTGGAAGAAGCGGTTGCGGCGTAGTCGCCTGATCAACTCCGACCAGGCCATGGGCTCGTCACTGCGCCGCAACACGCGCATGAGCCTGGGGCGTGTCGAATCGGACGAATCGTCAGTCAAGGGGTGCTTCGCCTCCGCACCTATTGCGTCTCTATGGTCGCCGGCCCCGCAACGGCACGAGGTCCAACCCTGAGGAGCACTCCGGTAGAAGCATGTTCCGTGCCCGCGGGCTCACATTTCCCCACCGCGAAGAAAGTTCTTTCGATCGGATCGACCCACTCCTCCGCAAACAGGGTGATGGTCCGCTCCGTCTCCGCTTCGGGCACAAGGATCCCATTCAGGCCAAGATCGAGGACGCGGACGCCCTGGGGAAGGTTCCGAACCTCGATCGGCACCCGGCCCTTGAATGCGGGACTTCGTTCCACCACGAGGCGAAGCTCGACTCGTTCACCAGGTCGGATCGAGACCTCTTTTGCCAGCGAGTTCACAGTCAGATTCGGCGGCGACGTGATGGAAACATGGCCCGACAAGGGTGCACCGAACTCAACTTGACGGGAGAACTCGCCGGATCGACCAACGACCTTCCACCCTCTCCTGGTCATTCCCGTTGGGCTGTCCTGAGATGCGGAGAAACCGAGGGTGGCCGTGAAGCGATCACGCTCAATTCGACTCGTTGTCCCCTGGATCCCTTCTGGCAGGCCCTCGATCGTAAGGTCAATCGGCTCATTGAACCCATCGAGGCGAATCGCGTGAACCTGGATCAGCGCTGTGGAACCTTCGGGGATGTTCACATTCTCGCGATCCAGTTCCAATCGAAAATCCGGCCTGGGCTCGCGGACCATGAGGAGATAGGAGTGTGAGGGCCCTCCCGAATCGAGCGTGTCCTTCACTCGGATGAAGTAACGACCGTCGTTCGGAGGATCGAACGTGAGCCTGGAGTCCTTCAGGTAAGAAGGCCCTCCGTCGTCATTGAAATAGGTCAGCACAACGGGAGCGATCTCTCGTCGGGGAAGGATCGTGCCGGGTGGGTGCACGTTCACCTTGAAGAGACTCTGCCCGAGGTGATGATGCTCGGGCGTTGTGTCGAGGAGGCCGATCCGTTCTCCCCCCGCGCGGGGGACACCCGTGCCCCACATGAGGGCGTCGTCGTCGGGGTTGCGGGGCATCTCCTCGAGCCGGGAAAGCTCCCGGCCCATGAGTACCAGGTCACGCTCACGGAACCGGGACCACTCGGTCAGGCGAAGAGTCCGACTTTTCGAGGCATGGTCGCGGAAAGCCACGTGCGTCTCGGCCACCGGTTCGAGCAAGGCTCGAGGGACGGGACGATCCCGCTCGTCAAGAATTTCGATCGAGCTGTCCAGGGGCGAGTCCAGACGACGTGCATAGGTCTCGAGGATCAGGGGCTGACCTTTTTTTGCCTGGAACGCATAAAGGTCTTGCTCTCCAGACGCGGAGATCACACCCGACACGCAGCCGGGAACGTCGACCCGCTGGGCCCCTTCCCAGCCAGAATCGCTGTTGGATGAAGTCCCATTCGTTGCTCGTTCCGCGTTGAGAGAACCGTTGACGGCCACGACTCGGGGAGAAGCTTCGCCGAGGAGGTTCCACGACTCGGGAATGGGGACCGGGACGATTTCGTGATCCCTGTCCGTCGTGACAGTCAGGCCCGTGGCGTTCCAGCCCTGGATGTTGGATCCCCGGACGGTGAGGGACGTCCGTTCGCCACTCTTCAGCCCGAGGGGAGCGATCTCGTCGATCATCGGGAGGTTTCCCAGGCGGACCCAGTAGGCGTGGTTCGCCGACCCGCCGAGATTCTGATCCTCAACGCTGAGCAGGAAGGTCCCGGAACGCTCAGGGCGAAACTCCAGATGGATGCGTGCTCGACCTTCGAGGGACCGGGACCTTGCCACGACGTGTCCTCCCAGATCTCGAACGGTCATGACGGGATTCAGCGCGGACTGGAGCGGCCCACAGGCCGTGGTGGCCACAACCTCATCCCCAGCCTTCGCCTCAAACTGCCAGAGATCTCGGTCACCGGGAGCATCAATCGCCCCCACGAGGATGATCGGGAGAGGGGTCGTAATGGCTTGCTGTGACTGGTCGTTGGGTTCGTGTTCGAGCGATGCAGGTTCGTCGACGATCGCAATGGGTTGCGCGACCGGGACACCCATCGGCGACACGAACGAAATCCGGTGGATTCCCGGGCGGGTCTCCTTGCCGATCCTCAGCTCGGCATCGATCGCATTTTCGTCGAACGGCTTTCTCGGAGTGAGTGCGGCCGAGATTCCCGGATCGGACGAGATGAGTTCCGAGGCGTTTCCTGCTCCCGTGCCTCTGAGCGTCATCCTCACGGTCGTTCCACGCTGGCAGAATCTGGGGGAGAGCGCGTTGAGGGAGACCTCCCGCGTCAAGCTGGGTTCGGGGCGTTTCACCGTCCCATCGCTCGTCCTGTAGTCCAACTTCAATGAACCATCCGTCGCGGACAGGACGGCGATCGACCCTTCGTATCGTCCGACGACCACTTCGGAAGTGTCTTCCAGGAGGGCCAGGGCCAGGGGCCAGTCGGTCTGGACCGGAAGGGTGGTTTGGAGATCAAGCGACGGCAGGCTGAACACCTTGATCCGCCGATCTTCTCCGATGCTCGTGAGCCCCTTGCCATCGGGAGAGATCACCAGCCGAAGGACCGGGGCATCATGGGCAAACACCGACTTCACGATCCGCCGTTCGGTCATCGACCAGGCGTGGATCGAGCGATCGACGCCGGCGGCGTAGAGCGTGGATCCGTCCGGGCTGTACGCCGCGGAGTACAACTCGGCCATGGCATCCGAGAACCCGAGACGCTTCTTCCCGCTCACCGTATCCCAGATCTTGACAGTCCGATCGGCCGAGGCCGAGGCGAGGGATGTCCCTTCCGGAGAGTAGCAGACGGCGTGCACGGCGTCGGTGTGCTCCTTCAACTCGTGGAGGGATTTGCCGGAAGGAAGATCCCAGATCGTGACCAGGCGGTCGTAACCGCCGGTCGCCAGGGATCGGCCGTCCGGGGAAATCGCCGCAGAGAGGATGCTGTCGGAGTGCCCTTTCCACCCCAGGACTTTTCGCTGAGTTGCCATGTCCCACACGGCAACCTCGCCGAACATGCCGGGGCGACCCCCGGCGGCAATGAGCTTCGCGCCATCGGGAGTGAATACAAGGCTGTTCAGCGGCCCATCGTGCCCCGTGAGGGTCTTGCGGAGGTGCCCCTTCCTGTCGAACAGGAGGATCTCCTTGCCCGCTGCCGCCGCAATGAACTCGCCTCGGGGAGAGACGACGATCGAGGTACAGGGGGCGAGTTGCGAGGCTCGCATCCCGACCGTGGGAAGGTTCGCCAGGGGATCGAAAAGGGAATCGATCCGTGAATCCGTCTCCGAGGGGCCGTCGAATTTGGCTCCCTGCTGGATCCATGACCGGAGCACGTCGATCTCGCCACGGGTTAATGGCGGAGATTTGTAAGGCATCCTGGGCTCGAAGTCCTCGGCCAGCGTGGTAAGCAGGTAGCTCGCCTGCGGATCGCCGGGGACGATGATGTCCTGACCGGAGCTCTTTCCTCCCGCCCTCATCTTCGTGTAGGTGCTCAGATTCAGTCCGCTGAGAGGCTTCGTGTTGTCGTGACACCCCAGGCACCTGCGGCAGAGGATGGGAGCGACGTCGGTGCTGAACTTGAGTCGGTCGGGGATCTCGCCTCCAGAGACTTCCGCACAGAACCCGAGCCCCAGAATGGTCAGCAGGACGGCGATGACCTGCCAGCCGGGTTGGAGACGTCTGATCATGGTGGACTCAGTGGTTGAAGAGGAATTCGCGACTCGTCAGGGTCGACCAGTAGAGGTCCTCGATCGCCTCCCTGAAGATCTGGGCCTTCTCCGGGTCCGTGCCCACGGTGGCTCGCGCCTCGGAGAGGACCTGGCCGAAGGTCTTCCTCTCCGACTCGCTGGGTTCCCGACCGAGTGCAGACAGAAAGAGGGTCCCGACGATCTGGCTATCCGACGCCTTCTCCCGGACCAGACGACCCACCACGCCATGATCCTTCTTGAGCTTCTCGTTGACGGTCCCGCCATTGGCCAGGCTCAGAGCTTGCGAGATCGAGGGCTCCGCGGAACGCTCGCACGAGCAGGTGCTCAGTCGCTCGGGGCGACCGAAGGACGAGAGGAACGAGTTGGCAACCTGGGCATCGGGAAGCTGCAGGCTTCGCCATCCGGCGGGATATCCTGGATAGGCCTCGGGGACTTCGGTCACGCGTGAGATCGCGTCGAGAAGGACTTCCGCGGGGAGTCTTCGAGGGACGTAATGGCTCAAGAACTTGAAGTCGTGCTCGTTCCCGGGGATCGGTTCGGACGATCGGGAGTAACAGGCCGAACTCATGATGGTGCGGATCAGGTGCCTGATGTCCCGCCGATGGGCCCGGAAGTCGTTCACGAGCCAGTTCATGAGGACCTCGTCGCTCGCCGGATTTGACGCCCGGAGGTCGTCCTCGGGGTCGATCAGCCCTCGCCCGAAGAAATTCTTCCAGACCCGGTTCACGATCGCCCTGTCGAAGTAGGGGTTCGTGGGAGAGGCCAGCCAGTCCGCGAAGAGGCCACGACGATCCCCCTGGAAATCGGAGGGGGCCGCCATCGAGTCGAGGGGTTGCGGGGACATGGCCACCCCCTTCCGTGGATGGAGAACCTCGCCGCTGGGGGCCGGCGTCACGATCACTTCG
>JANOBY010000795.1:0-4087 GCA_031411935.1 Planctomycetales bacterium
GATTCCTCTCCAATCGAGTCTCGGCCACTCGTCATGAGGACGCTGGCCAGGGGCAGAAGCATTGCGGTGGTTCACCGTCAACCGGGCGGGGACGGCGGGTCCAGGTCGCTCCCGACCGGCCGGAATTTCGATGTTTGTCAGGCCGACCTGTTCGACGCGGAGCGTTGACAGCAGCCGGGCTCGTTCGAGCGGATCCTGATTGGTTTCCGGTGAGTCGTCCCGAGGAGGGCAGGGCGGAGGCCCGGTTCACCCCTCCACGATCATGATCCGACGCGATCACAGGTTTCCGCCTGGGCAAGGCGAGGGTCAAGCCTGTTCGCCCAGATCGATGGGGACCTTGCTACGGCCAAAGGTGAATCGCTCGTAGTAACGGGTCATGTTGTGTTTCGCGGGCTCGAAATGCCTGTCGGCCTTGAGGGCCGCCTTGTACTCGCGATAGGAGGCGTCATGCTCGTTGCGAAGTTCGTGGAGGACGCCCATCAAGTTGTGCGCCTCGGCCGAATTCCCATCGAGCGCGATCGCCTGTTTGAGGTAGACCTCGGCCTCGTCGAACCAGCGATGGTTCAAGGCTCGTTTGGCCTGCACGAGGTTCGACGCGAATTGCGACGCGACCGTCACGGGCTCGATCGGCCTGGATTGGGGGGGCGGTTCGGACTTGCCCTCGGCGTGACGATGGAGCACCTCGACCACGGTCTTCCGCAACGAGTCGGGGCTCAACGGCTTGGTCAGGAAATCGATGGCGCCGAGCTTGAGGGCCTCGACGGCGTGGGGGATGTTCCCGTGGGCCGTCACGATCACCACGGGCACCTGGACCCCGGCGTCCCGCAGGTTTCGCAGGGTCTCCATGCCGTCCATCCCGGGCATGCGGAGATCCAGCAGGACGAGGTCGGCCGCGGATCGTGCCAACTCGTCCAGGGCGGCCTGCCCGTCCTCGGCCTCCCTCACCGCGTAGCCGGCCGTTTCCAGCGTGGTGCGAAAGACGAGCCGGACGTTCGGCTCGTCATCGACGATCAGGATCTCCGCGGGGCCGCTCATCGGGCTCCTCCTTCCGAATGTGACGCCACGGCTTCGGCTGGGGCCACGGGAAGCCGGATCGAGAAGGTGCACCCGCCGCCCGGCTCGCTGTTCGCTTCAATCTGGCCGCCATGGCCCACCACGATGTCGCGGGCGATGGCCAGTCCAAGCCCGGCCCCACCGTGGCGCGAGCCCGGGATCCGGTAGAAACGCTCAAAAATCCTGGAGAGGTGCTGGGGCGGGATGCCCACCCCCGTGTCGGCCACCGCGAATCGGATGAAGCCGCCGTCGGGCTCGGCCGACAGGTGGACCGAGCCACCCCGGGGTGTGTACGTCAAGGCGTTGCCGACGAGGTTGTCGAAGGCGTGCTCGATCCGTTCCCGGTCGACCAGGACCGGGGGCAGACCGACCGGGCCCCGGACCTCCAGGTCCACGCCCGCGTCCAGGGCACGTGCTTCGAATCTTTCCAGCACGCCACCTAGCAGGTCGGAAGGCGCCACTGGCAACAGGTCGAGCCGGAGCCGGCCTTGCTCGATCCTGGTCAGGTCGAGGAGGTCATTGACCATCGCCAGCAGGCGGTCGGCGTCCTGACGCGCCACCATGAGCAACTCGACCTGCTTGGGAGTGAGCGAGCCCACGACCTCTTCCAACAGCAGGTGGACGGCCATCTGCATGCTCGTCAGGGGGGTTTTCAGCTCGTGGCTGACGGTGGCGACCATGTCGCTCTTGAGCTGATCAACGAGGCGGAACTTCGTCACGTCGTGGAGGACGACCGCCGCGCCCAGCGACCCCTCCTCGCTCCGGATCCCCAGCACGCGGGGCAGGTAGAATCGCTCCTGCCCGTCGTCCCGCAAGCAGAGGGCGTGCTCAACCGCGGTAGGCAGGTAGTCGGAGCCACCTCCCAGGACCTCGGCCAGCGGAGCCCGGATGGCCGCGGGAGCCAGCCAGGGCACGGAGCCGAGCGTCGAGGTCGCCCCGAAGATCCGGCTGGCCGCCGGGTTCACGCGCTCGACGGAGCCGCTCGGCTCGAGGACCACCACCGGGTCGGGGAAGGAATCGATGGTGGCCTGCGCCGTCTTCTGCGCCCGAAGCAGGGTGGCGGTCCCGGCCTCGCGAAACTCGCGGATCGTGCGCGACATCGAGTTGAAGGCCGATGCCAGCTCGCCCAGTTCGTCGCGCGACATCACGGGAACGACCTGCCCCATGTCGCCCCGGGCCATCGCGCGAGCGGCGTGGGTCACCCCGCGTATGGGTTCCAGGATCGACCGGCTCAGGGCCCAGGCGATCAGGCTCGCAACGGCGGCCGAGGCGACCAGGGCGAGGATCATCCCGCGCACCGAGGCGATGACGGAGGCTCGCGCCCTGCGGTCCATGTCCTCCATGTTCCGCTGATTCAGGTTCAAGATGCCGTCCGCCCTGTCCTTGATCCGGTCAAAGATGGGCAACAGGCGACCGAAGTATTTCTCGGCACGACGCGATGAGTCGGCGGCTCCGATGGCGAAGAACTCTTTGGCCTGGGCGGTGTACTCGCCCGAGAGCGACGCGAGTTCATCGGCCAGGGCCTGCTCTCCCTCCAGGGTGATGTTGCCCCTCTCGATCGCCAGGTTCCGCTCGAACTCGGGGCGATACCGGTCGAATTGCTCGCGAGCCCGAGCCTCCTGGCCTCCGATGGCGAACAACAAGGCCGAGTCCATGCGTTCCAGCGCCTCCTTCATGCTCTGGGCGGCGAGGACGCTCCGGTAGTTCTCGCGGAGGATCACGTCGATATCCCCGCCGAGCCGCGAGAACATCACGACGGCCCAGAGCCCCAGGCCGACCATGATGGCCAGCAAGGGAGCGATGCCCAGCAGCAACCGAGACCGCAGAGTCCTGGACATGAGACCTCCTTCAGAGATCGCCCGGGGGCAACGTCAAGCCATTCGCCCCGTGCACGCCTCGCTTCCCGGGAGATGGCCGCTTCATGATGCCGGGATTGTGGACGCATCCAGGCAGACGGGTTCGGCACCATAAATGGCGGACAACGACCCGTCGGGCAGGAGGTAGAATCCCGCGAGCGGCAGGAAGCCGATGACCAGGCCGAGGCCCAAATGGTGGCTCGTGGCCGGCACGCCGCCGTGTCCTACGCGGAAACTTTCGTCCACCCGATCCGGTGCCTGGAGACGTTGCTCGGGGCTAGGATCTTCCACGATCGCGCCGTCCGGCAACCTCACGGCCTTTTGCGGCCGGCCGCCCCGGTACGGGACCGCGAAGACGCCAAGGGGTGACCTCCGGCAGAGTTCGAAAATGCGAGACATCGGAATTCTCCCATCAGGGGGCGAAAATGGACGACGGCCGGGGCGTGAGAGCGCATTGACTCGGAGTCCGTGAGGGTCGGCCGAATCTCCCTGGCCATCGCCGGATCGATTCGAGGAAAACGACGGGCCGAGGAGTACGCCCGCCATCCCTCGAAGAGACAGATGCACGACGTGTGCCGCGGTCCAAAGTCTTGCTTTTAAGGCTTTGACAGTAGGAACTTGCGTTCCAGGACGTTGGTTCGCGACGATCGCGGCGAATCCTCCGCAGCTTGCAATATGCACGATCGGCCGTGCAGATTGCGAGACGGCGTGGCCTCAGAGTCCGAACTGCTTTCGCTTGCGATACAGGGTGCTGGGGTCGATCCCGAGAATCCTGGCGGCCTCGTCTCGGCTCTGCGCCGTCGCCAGGACTCGCCGAAGGTGCTCGACCTCGAGCTGCTCGAGGGTGATCGCCCCACCCACCTCGATCGCCGCCAATCCACCCCTCGAGCTCGTCGGCCCGAAGGCGACGCGCTCGGGCAGGTCGGACAGGCCGATCTCGGGCCCTTCGGCGAGGATCGCCGCCCTCTCGACCATGTTTCGCAGCTCGCGAAGGTTGCCGGGCCAGGAATGACGCTCCAGGGCTTCGCGGGCCTGGGCCGTGAAACCCGTCAAACGCCTCGCGGTCTGGCGGGCGAAGAAGCTGAGGAGGTGATCGGCGAGCTCGATCAGGTCCGAACGCCGGCGGAGGGGCGGGACGGTCACTTCGACCACGTTGAGGCAGGATTGGTTCTTGCAGG
>JANOBY010000796.1:0-6215 GCA_031411935.1 Planctomycetales bacterium
CTCCACTTCACGGGCGCCCCGCCGGTGTGGAAGTTCATCACGGCCGCCGCCGCGATTATCCCGCTGGCCGGGCTCATGGGCGTGGCGACCGAACGCCTTGCCGAGCGCCTGGGGCCGGGCATCGGCGGCCTCCTGAATGCCACCTTCGGCAACGCGGCGGAACTGATCATCGCCATGTTCGCGCTCTTTCGGGGGCTCGACGAGGTCGTGAAGGCCAGCATCACCGGCAGCATCATCGGCAACCTTTTGCTCGTGCTGGGGGCGAGCCTCGTGGCCGGCGGCCTCAAGCATCGCGTCCAGCGCTTCAACAAGACGGCCGCAGGGGTGGGCGGCACGATGATGGTCCTGGCGGCGATCGGGATGCTCGTGCCCGCGCTCTTCCACAGCCTCGTGAACGTGAAGGATTCGACCGTTCAGAACCTTGAGCACAAGCTGAGCGTGTCTGTCTGCCTGGTCCTGCTCGCCACCTACGGGCTGAACCTTTATTTCAGCCTCGTGACCCACAAGGACCTCTATAACCCGGAGAGCTCGGACCTGGAGCACGAGAAGGGGGGCGTGTCCTGGGGTGTGCGACGATCGACCACGGTCCTGATCCTGGCCACCCTGGGCATCGCCTTCATGAGCGAGGTGCTGGTCTCGGCGGTCGACAAGGCCGGGCACACCTTCGGGCTCTCGGGCGTGTTCATGGGCGTGATCGTGGTCGCGATCATCGGCAACGCGGCCGAGCACTCGACCGCGATCTTCATGGCCAGGAAGAACCAGATGGACCTGGCCATGGGCATCGCCATGGGTTCGGCGTTGCAGATTGCTCTGTTCGTGGCCCCGGTCCTCGTGCTGGCGAGCTACCTGCGCGGACACCCCATGGATCTGCTCTTCACCACGATGGAGGTCGTTGCGGTGATCCTCTCGGTGATCATCGCCCGCATGGTGGCCGAGGACGGCGAGTCGAACTGGCTCGAAGGCGCCATGCTGCTGATGATCTACGCGATCCTCGCCCTGGCCTTCTTCTTCATGCCCGTGACCGAATTGCCGATGAAGCTCGCGCCTTGAGCGGTGACAATCGACGACGCAAAGGGCCGAGGGGGAAGCGAGGATGCTCGGCGTCTTCCCTCGGTCCTTCCGCTGAAGCCTCTCATCCGAGCTGCTGCCGGACGGCCTCGAAGAGCCCGATGGCCACCGAGTTGGAGAGGTTCAGGCTCCGCGCCTCGGCCCGGATCGGGATCCTGACCGCGTAGTCTCGGTTCGCTTCGAGCAAGCGTTCGGGAAGTCCCTTGCTCTCGGCCCCGTACACCAGGGCGTCGCCGGGGCGATAGGCGATGCTCGTGTAGCTCCGCTCGGCCTTGGTGCTGAAGTACCAGAGGCGGCCGGGTTTCAGGGCCTCGACGACCTCGTCCAGGGAGTCCACGGCCCGCCAGTCCAGGTGCTTCCAGTAGTCCATGCCCGCGCGTTTGAGGTGGCGATCCTCGATCGTGAACCCCAGCGGCCGGACCAGCCAGAGCATGGCCCCCACGGCCACGCAGGTCCGCCCCACGGCCCCCGTATTCGGGGCGATCTCGGGCTCGACCAGAACCACGTGGAACCGATCCGAGAGATTCTCCATGGGGCCTCAGTCGCTCTTTTTCGCCTGCGGGGGCGGGGTCTTGATGCCGAACCGAAAAAGCTGGAAGAGCACGAACACCACGAGCACGGGCGGGATGATCCAGGCGATGTAGGTCAGCTTCGCGAACCCCAGGCCGTCGGCCGCGGCGGCCACGAACAGCAGGACCATCGTGAGCAGGATCAGCCCGCAGCCCATCGAGGTCATGACCGACTTGAAGTTCCCGACCTCGCTCATCTCCTCGTAATGCAGGTCGATCGTGCGGCCCCGTCGCAGGCTCCGTGCGGCGGCCTCGGCCACTTCCATCGCGCGGGTGCCGTCGGTCAGTCCGGGGCTCGGCTCGTGATCGGCGTGGGCTTCATCCAGCACGCGAAGGATCGCCGTCGCCGCGTCCCACGACCCGATCTCGACGGAGGTCTCCCCCTCGGCGGCCGACTGCCTCACGAGACGCCCCGGCCCGGAGAAAGCCATGTCGTGAATCAACGAGGTCCGCCGGTCGGCCGAGGCCACCGAGAGCCTTGCCGACTCGACGGGGCCGACCGAGATCGCGATCTCCGCCGGGATCCCGCGCTCACCCCGAAGGTGGACGGTCAGGCGGCTCGTGGGATGCTCGCCGGGGGGCACGCCGGTCGCCGTGACCGCCTGGACCTCGCCGATGAGCGCCCGCACGGGGTCGATCATCCGGGGAAGGATCTGGCCGAGCAGGTCGCCGTCGGCCGATCCGACGGTGACCTCGTACGAGACCATCACGCTCTCCCGGCCCGCGGCCAGACCGTCGGCGACCGCCTTGGCGAGCAGGTCCATGGCCGGGTGGAGCCTCGCGGGGAGGTCGGGCACCACGATCGCCCCATTCTCCTGGCGGCTCAGAGCGACCTGATAGTACGGGTCGGCGTTCGGGCCGGGGGGGTGCAGCGCCACGGCCTTCATGCCGGTGGAGGCGGCACGTCGGAGCCCCTCGGCGCGGAGGGCGGGGGCCCCTCCGCAGATCACGGCGTCGAGCCCGGCCAGGGCCAGCGCCGCGTCCAGGTCATTGCCGCCGGGTAGATCCGGCATGCTCTTGAACCCAGGACAGGCTGCGACAAGGCGATGCTCGGGATGCTCGCGAAGGCGATACGCCCACGAAAGCTCCTCGGGGCCGTCGCCCAGGATCAAGACGTTCATGACGTTGAAGGCTCCGCTCCGGGGAAGGGCGATGAGCCTATCATAGTCGTGCAGATCCCGCCAGAATCGAAGAGTTTCACGCCGAGATCGCGGAGGGGACGCGGAGAAGGACGAACACGGGGGTTCTGGGATGGGGAATGGGAACTCATTCCACTGCCTTTTTCCTTCGTCTCGGCATCCTTCTGCGCCCTCTGCGTGAAACGCCTTCTTCCCGAGTGCCCCCACTCGCAAATCCCTTCCAGGTTGACCCCGCCCACAACGCGAGGGGATAATCGGGCCGTCGTGCGGCGAGGATGCGAGGGTGGGGGACTTCCGTCGGTGATGATCCTGGAACATTTCGGCCCGGTCCCCGACTGGGCCCGAGGGGCCTACCTCGCGGTCGGCAATTTCGATGGCGTCCACCGAGGCCATGCGCACCTGATCGACCGCCTCCGTGCCCGAGCCCACAGGGCGAACGCCCCGGCCATCGCGCTCACGTTCGACCCCTCGCCCGCGGCGGTCCTCAGGCCCGACAAGGCCCCCATCCCTCTCTCGTGGACCGAGCGCAAGGTCGATCTCCTGAAAGAAGCCGGCGCCGACGGCGTGGGGGTCTTCCGCACCGGGCCGTGGCTACTTGGTCTCACCGCCCGCGAGTTCTTCGACCGCGTGGTAGTCGGCCAGTTTGGGGCCTCCGGGATGGTCGAGGGCCCCACGTTCGGCTTCGGCCGCGACCGAGGGGGCGACGCCTCGCTCCTGGGCTCCTGGTGCGAGGGCGCAGGGCTCGGCTTCGAGATCGCCAGCCCCACCGAGTTCGAGGGCCAGATCGTCTCCTCGTCAAGGATCCGAAAGGCCCTCGCCGAGGGGCACGTCGACGAGGCCGCCGCACTCCTGGGCCGCCCGCACCGGGTCCGAGGGCTCGTGGTGAAGGGGCAGGGCCGGGGGGCCGGGCTCGGCTTCCCCACGGCCAACCTCGAAGGCATCGACACCCAGATCCCCGCCGACGGCGTGTACGCCGCCCAGGTGCGAATCGCGGGAGAGACCCTCTGGCGAGTCGCCGCGGTCCACGTGGGGGCCAACGCGACCTTCGACGCCACAATGCGAACCGTCGAGGCCCACATTCTGAGTTATCGAGGCGACCTCTACGGACGATCGCTCGAACTCGACTGGACCCGAAGGATCCGAGGCACCAGGAAATTCGCCGGGATCGACGAACTCCTGAAGCAGATCCACGCCGACGTGGCCGACGCCGCGCGCATGGCATAGAGGCATTCCCTTCGCCCAGGCCAGGACGGCCCTGCTCCGAATCGCTTGCGGCGACATGCCCTGACCTCCGAAGCTCGAAAATTTCGGAAAATCGGGATAACGCGAGCCCTCTCCGCGCATTATCAGGAGAACGCGGAAACGAGGAGGCCGCCCACCGTGTCCCGAGCCAACCCTGGAACGACAGCCCGCCACCTTCAGACCCTATGGTCCGAGGGCACCCTCGGCAACTTGACGGATGCTAAGTTGATCGAGCGATTCGCCCGGCGCGATGGCGAGCGGTCGGAGCGGGCCTTCGCCGCGCTGATCGAGCGTCACGGCCCGGTCGTGTTGCGGACCTGCCGCGCCCGGCTCCGCGACGAGCATGCGGCGCACGACGCCTTCCAGGCCACATTCCTCGTGCTGGCCTGCCGGGCGGGGTCGCTCCGCGTGCAGGAGACCCTGGGGCCGTGGCTCCACGCGGTGGCCTGGCGGGTCGCCTCCTCGGTGCGAAGCTCGGAAACCGTCCGGAAGCGCCACGAACGGATCGCCGCCGAGAGAATCGGGCGATTCGCGGAAGCCGTATGCCCGGACGACTCCGAGCCCGCGATTCACGAGGAAATCGACCGCCTGGCCGAGCGATACCGCAAGCCGATCATCCTGTGCTGCCTCGCCGGGCTGACCACCGAACACGCCGCGCAGCAACTGGGCTGGCCGGTGGGGACGGTCCGGAGCCGCCTGGCTCGGGGTCGGGAACGCTTGCGAGAGCGGCTGGTCCGGCGAGGTCTGGCCCCATCGGTCGGGTTGGCGGCCACGGTCGCGCTCGCCGACTCGGCCCAGGCGGCGACCCCGGCCGCGCTAGCGGCCCTGACCTTAAAGATGGTGAGCCAGGGACTGGCAAGCCGGATCGCGACGGGGCTGGTACCCGCTGCGATCGCTGCGATGACGAGATCGACCTTATGGAGCATGATGATGATCCGAATCCGAATCGCTGGGGTACTACTTACGCTGGGTCTTTCCACGATTGCCACGGCGGTCGTGCTGGCCCGGGGCGGCGACGATCCTAAATCGGCGCCCGCTCCGCTGAAGCCGACGGAGGCGACGAAGCCTTCGGCGGGCTCGCCGGCCGCGGAGACCCCTCAACCCGCGTCCTCGGTGGCTTCAAAGTTCGAGGCGATCAAGGCCGAGTATGACGCGAAGAATCAGGCCCTTTACGCCGCCCTTGAGAAGGCGCCCGACAAGCGTGCAGAAAATGAGCTCTACCGGACGATGAGCCCCGATCAATTGGCGTATTGCCGCCGGATGATCGACCTGGCGTTGACCGCTCCGAAGGATCCGGGAGCGCGGGACGCCTTGCTCTGGGTGATCGACCATCCGGGGCGATCCGACACCCACGAGTACGGCGACGAATTCGCCCGTGCGGCGGCCAGGCTGGTGCGAGACCACGGGGACGATCCCGAGGCCATCCGCATCGGCCTGCGGCTCGACAACGTCCATACCGATCATCGCGACCAGCTCATGTACGGATTTCTCGCGTCGGCGAAGAGTCGCGAATCGAAGGGGCTGGCTCGCCTGGCGCTGGGCCAGTATCTGGTGAAGAAGGCCTTGATCGCCCGAGGGGCTCGCAAGGTGACGGGCCGACAATCCTACACGCTCGAAGGCGTGATCGGTGACGACGGCAAGCCACATGACATGAAGGTTGAGCAGACGAACGAGGAGTACGCGTACATCCTTCAGGCGAAGCAGTGCGACCCCGACGCGATCCGTGCCGAGGCCGAACGCCTGTTCGAGGAGGTGATCGCCGATTACGGCGATATCCCGTGCATCACCCCATCGACGCGCATGCAGCAGGCACTGCTTAAACAGGCAAAGCCGGAATGGAATGGCAAGCCACTGGCTGCGGAAGAAATCGAGAAGCTAATGCGACTTATTGACGCTACGCCCAGCCTGGCGAAGGTCGCCGAGGGTCATCTCGACGAGATGCGCAACCTCCAGGTCGGCATGCCGGCGCCCGAGATCGATGGCGTGGACTTCGTCGGAAAGCCGCTGAAGCTCTCAGATTATCGCGGGAAGGTGGTCGTGCTCGCCTTCTGGGGGAGCTGGTGCGGCCCGTGCATGGCGGAAGTGCCTCGCGAACGGGACCTTGTGGAGAAGTACAAGGGACGACCGTTCGCCATGCTGGGCGTCGACTGCGACGAGCCCAAGGCCACGGCCGCCAAGGTCATGGAGGCCGAGCGCA
>JANOBY010000797.1:0-1995 GCA_031411935.1 Planctomycetales bacterium
CGAGCGGCTCGACGCCGAGGTGTTCGCCCACGTGACCGAGGAGCTGTCGCAGGACTCCTCACGCCGCGACCTGTTCCACCAGTTCGGGGCGAGCGGGCGCTTCGGGCTCGCCCCCCTGAGCCGCCTCCACGTGGAGCCGCGGGGCAAGGGGCTCTCGGTCTCGGCGTTCCACACGTTCCCCGAGGAGCGGAGCATCGTGAGGGTGCAGTCGCTCTTCGAGGTCGTCGCCTGAGGCGACCCGACCGGGTAGGATGGAGGCAAGCCGGGCGGACCCACCGTTGCGTCCGCAGGATCCCCGTACGCGGAGCCCCGTCCCATGCGCGTCTCTCTTGCGCCCATTGCGTTCGTCTTGCTTCTCGCCTCGGCCCGCGCCGAGCATGCCAAGGTGAGCCTGGATGTCGAGGCCGGCGGGAAGAAGGAGACCGCCTTCGTGGACCAGACTCCGCCGGCCTCGGGCAAGAATCCCCGGCCCGTGCTGAGGGTCAAGGCGGGCGAGACGATCCTGATCCAGTGGACGCTCACCAACATTTATCCGCACAAGACGCTGGAAGACGTGCTCGTCCACTCCTTCGTGGCCCGACAGGGCAAGGTCGGCCAGAAGGATCTGCCTTCGCTCGATGGCGACGTGGAGATGGAGACAGCGTACCGCATGGACTTCAAGCCCGGCGGCAAGTCGGGGGCCCGCTGCAAGCTGAAGATCACCGAGCCGGGCGTGTACCTGGTTCGGGTCGAGACCCGGGACACTCAGAGCGATCACGAACATTTCGCCGCGATCGATCTGGTGGTCGAGGCCGGGAAGTGAGGAGAGAAGAGATCTCGCCCGATCCGCGAAGGCTCCGCGGATCGGGCGGGGCACGATCTCAATGGATCACCTGGCGCCCGGCCTGGGGGCCTTGATCCTGAGGTCTTCGTTGGTCAGGCCCGAGAGGAATTCCTCGGGCTCGTTGCCGGTGGTCCGGCTCACGGCGGGCTCCAGCGGCTTCGGGGCGACCTGATTCCTGAGCTCCACGAGCCTGGGGTAGAGGAACGAGTAGACATCGCGCTGCTCGGGCGTGGTCGCCACGCCGAAGCGAAGGTTGAAGGCGGACATGAAGCTCAGGAGCTCGCCGAGGGTCACGTTGGGCCGCTTCTCCACGCCTTCGAGATACTTGTCCACGTCGGGGCTCTTGACCATGGCCACCAGGGCGTGCATCGCGCGGAGCCAGCGGTCGGCCTGCTTGGCGTCCAGGCCATTGGCGGGCAGGATCGTGGCCGCCTTCTCGCGCATGGCGTAGAGCGTGTCGAGGAGTTCGTCCACGAGCTTCGGGTCGAAGGGCTTGTCGTCCTCGGCCAGCGCGGTGAGCTTCTCGTCGAGGTCCTTGAGCTTCTTGCGCTCGGCCTCGAACTCGGGCCGACGCAGGGGAGCGGGCACGGTGGATGTGGCCAGCTGGTGGATGCTCGCCGTGATGCCGGCCGGGGCGTACTGGAACGGGATCTGGCGGACGCGGGCGCCGCCGATGTCGACCATGGCGCCCGAGAGGGCCTTCACGTAGACGCGGGGGTCGTTGATCTCCTCAACGGCCACGTTCAGGGCGCTGCCCTGGAACACGTCGCGGGGCTCGGGGTTGTCGCGGAGCCGGGCCAGGATCGTCGCCTGCGCCTGGATGTTGGCGTCGCGGTTGCGGGCCTGGCGCTGCCAGTAGCGGCGGTTCCTCACCTGCTGCGACTGGTACATGTACTCATTCCAGTGCATTACCGTGTCGGCGTTGATCGCGTTGGCCTCGGCGGTCTGACGATTGTACACGCCCGCGCCGGCGGCCCACACGCCCATGCCCCGGGCGATGTCGCCCTGCACGGTGCTCGCTCCCCACCCGCCCCAGCCGTATCCCCCGTATCCGCCGGGATAGCCCCACTGGGCCTGCGCGGGGGACGCCTGGAAGGCTCCCAGCGTGAAGAGCATGGCGATTGCAAACCGACGCACGGGAATCATGGAGGGGCTCCAGACCTGGGTGGGAA
>JANOBY010000798.1:0-4383 GCA_031411935.1 Planctomycetales bacterium
CGATGGGGGCGTCGAACGTGGCCTTGAGCTTCTCGGCGTCGAGCGCGGAGTCGTCGGTGCGGGCCTTCACGTTGGAGTTGAAGAGGGCGAAGGCCGGGCCGGGCTCGCCGTTGGCGTCGGCCGGACGGCCGTAGAAGTTCATCCAGGCCTCGGGGTCCTTGGGCGACTTGCCCCAGGTGATCACCAGCGGGCCCTTGGCCCTGGCCGGGGGCTTCTTGCCCTTCGCGGGGTCCTCGGGCGGGGCTCCCGCCGGGGCGGTGTCGTCCAGGAAGTCCTTATCCTTCTGGGCCATCTCCAGGCGGCCTGCGCCCTTGACCCAGGCGTGATCGGTGGCCTGGTCAAGTGTGAGGATCGGGCCGCTGATCGTGCGGGCGTCGGTGCTGGCCACGGCGTGCTTCTCGGGGGTCCCGTAGGCCTGGACCCACGCGCGGTTCTCGCCCGAGTTGATGATGCGGACCGAGTTCGCGGTGATGTCCGCGCCCTGGGTCTTGCCGTCGGCCGAGTCCTGATGGATGACCACGTTGCCGGCGAGCGTGGCCTCCTTGATCTGCCCCTTGTCCGAGCCTTCTTGCTGGATCACGATCGCGGCCACGCGGTCGGCGACCGCCGTCATGGCGGGCTCGGCCGGGCGCTGCGGGGCGGCGGGAGCTGGCTTCGCGGGATCGGCGGCAGCCATGGCGTCGGGGCCGTCGCGGCTCTCAATGATCGGCGTGCCGTTGGGCGTGGAGCCGGGCGTGCGGGCGGGGGCCGCCGTCGGTGCGGAGGCCGTGGCGGGGGCGTCGCCGAAGTCGGCGGTGAGGGTCTCGCGGGCGGTGATCTGCTTGGCCGGGTTCGCGGCCCTGGGCGGGTTGGCCTTCGGGTCGGCGGGCGTGGCGACCGTCACGAGCTGCACGTCCCCCTCGGCCACGAGCTTCTTGATGCGCAGGGCATCGCCCGAGCCGGGGGCCACGGGCTTGCCGTCGGCCGAGACGACCGTGACCTCGCCGGGCTTCCTGGCCTTGGGGTAGAGGTCGGCCACGATCTTGCGGACCGCGGCGATCTCGCCCTGGGTGATGCTCCGGATGCGGGGGTGGCCGGTGAGCGTGAGCTGCCTCTGGTCGCTGCCCTCGATCGAGGCCATCTCCAGGCGATCCTGCCACGAGGCGAAGCGTTCGACCTGGTCCTTGCCCGCGGCGCGGGTCTCGAGCGTGCCGGGCCCCCGGGCCACCATCGACGGGGCGCGGACGCCCCCGGGGTACTGGAAGATGGTCACGTCGCGGGTGCGGATCGTGCTGATGGACTGGGGCTTGCCCTTGTCCTTGCCCGAGGCGTACACGTCGGTCTTGACGATCTCGGTCTCGCGGTCGGCCCGCAGGAAGATCTGGTCGGGCTTCGGGGACTGGCGATAATAGCGAAGCTCGTTGCCCAGGGCCTTCAGGCCGTTGGCGTCGGACTGGAGCCACACCGCATGGCCGGTGGCCACCGCGCGGTCGAGGACCAGCCCCGAGAGCGGCCCCGCGTCCACGGGGTCGGCGGCGGTGTTCTCCTCGGCCTTGCCCTGATCCTTCGTGGAGGCGGCGATCTCGGTGCCGGCCGGGGCGGGGGCCTGGAGCTTCTTGCGGGCGCCCTTCGCCTCGGCGGCGGCCTTCCCCGTGGCGGGCGCGGGCTTGTCGCCGGGCATGAGCGTGGCGACCAGGTGGTCGCTGTCCATCTGCTCGGGCTTCAGCGGGTCGCCCTGGCGCACGCGGACGTTCTTGTGGAAGGTGGCGATCGTGGGCTCGATCGGGGCGGGAGGGCCGAAGAGCGAAAGCTTGTCCCGGTTCAGGTCGCGGCGGGGGCGGGGAAGGTCGATGCGCATCTCGCCCGAGCTCTGGATGTGGCCGGGCCGGGGCTCGGCCTTCGCGACCTTCTGGCCCGAGGGGTCGGTCGTCGTGACCACCCGGGCGCTCTTGCCCGAGCCCCCGGGGACGATGCCCGACCGCCCCACGTCCTGAACGTCGATCTCCACGTCCTTCGCGAACACCAGGGTCTTCACGCCGTCGAACCCGGTGGCCGGGCTGGTCGTTTTGGCCGAGGGTTTGGCCCCAGGGTCCTGAACCACCGGGGGCTTGCGCCTGAGCTGCATCTCCATGCCGGTGCCCACGACGGTCAGCCCGCGGTCTCGCAGGACCACGCGTTCCTCGGGCAGGCTGACGATGTGCTCCTTGGCCTCGTCGAACTCCAGGGCCTTCATCGGGTCGGTGGTCAGGTCGTCGGCGATGTCGGGGGTGCCCTTGTCGTCGCGGATGCGGACGTTGTCCCTCATGAGCGCGTGGACGATGCGGGCGGCCTCGTCGCCGGGCTTGCCGGTGTCGAACGGTCGGTTGAAGTCCACGCGGGCCATGTCTGCGGTGATCGTCTTGAGCGGGCCATTCTTGCGCGAGCGCATGATGATGGCCATGGGCTTGAATTCCCAGGTCTTGCGCTCGTTCAGGGGGACCTGGTCCTGCCAGTAGATCCAGTACCCGCGCTGAACGTCGTAGTAGCGCATGGACGCCTTGACCGCCCAGTGCCCCGGCCCGAAGGCCTGCACGGCGAGGTCGGCGGCCTCCTTCGAGCTCCGCGACACGCCGGGGATCGCCGGAAGCCTGGGCACCGAGATCGTCGGCGACACCCGGGCCGCGAGCAGCGCGAATGCCTGGCCGTAGACCAGGTAAGTGGCCGTCAGGGCGACACAGGCGATCGTCATCCGGAAGAGTTTTTTGACCACGTCCGCATCCGGTGTTAGAGGCACGCCCGACCGATCATGGCGCCGACCACTCGCTCAACCACACTCACCGCAGTCCCGGTGCCCAGGATGTCTCGTTTGTTATCGTTTCCATGCTTTGAATCGCTTTGTAGAAAGAACTTGTCCGCAAGGTTTACCCGACCGATCGAAACGTGGCGACCAGACCCTCGTGGCGGCCCTGCGCCCGCAAGACGCGCTCGACCATCTCGCGCACCGCACCGCGACCGCCCGCCGATTTGACAACCAGATGCGCGGCCGCACGTACCTCCTCGGCGGCGTCGGACGGGCAGGCCGCGACCCCCGCGTGGGCGAGCACCGCAAGGTCAGCCCAGTCGTCCCCCATGAATAACGCGTGCTCGGCCGGGGTGCCGGTCTCTTCGAGGATCGCGCGGAAGGGTTCGAGCTTCGACCCCACGCCCTGCACGACCGGGCTGATGCCCAACTCGGCGGCGCGTCGGTCCACGCACTCGGCCTTGCGTCCCGAGAGGATCGCCACCCGCCCTCCGGCCTTGCGCCAGAGGGCGATGGCGCTGCCGTCGCGGACGTGGAAGTGCTTGGTCTCCACGCCCCGGTCGTCGATGGCGATCACGCCGTCGGTCAGCACGCCGTCCACGTCCAGCACGAGCAGGCGGATCGCCTTGAGGCGGTCGTCGAGGTCTTCCGAACGCATGGGCATCAGGCGGACTCCTCGATCTCGGCCGGGTCCAGGCCGATGAGGTCCGTCACGTCCACCAGCCCCAGGAGGTTGCCGTCGAGGTCCACCACCGGCAGCTCGCTGATCTTGCGGCTGGAGAGGCTCTCGACCGCCTCGGCCACGGTCGCCCCCGAGATCACCCGCACCGGACGCGCGGTCATGACCTCGGCGATCGGCCGATCCAGGAGCGCCTCGCGGCGGGTCTCGAACAGGCGGGCGAGGTCGCTGTCGGTGAAGATCCCGGCCAGCCGACCGTCGGGCTCGACCACGAGGATCGCCCCCGATCGGCGACGCGCCCCGCCGAGCCTCACGAGCACGTCTCGCACGGTCTCTCGCGGGCTGGCCGTGCGCAGGTTTCGGCCCGTGCGCATCACGTCGTCCACGCGGGCGAGCTTGCGGCCGAGGTTGCCCGCGGGGTGGAACACGGCGAAGTCCTCGGCGCGGAAATCGCGCATCCGGCTCACGAGCAGGGCCAGGGCGTCCCCCACGGCCATCATGGCGGTCGTGGTCGCCGACGGCGCGAGGCCCAGCGGGCAGGCCTCCTCGATCGGCCCGAGCGCCACGCACAGGTCGGCCCGTCGGCCCAGGGTGCTCGAACTCCGCTCGGTCAGGGCGATCAATGAGGCGCCCAGCCTCTTGATGGTGGAGATCAGCCGCACGACCTCCTCGGTCTCGCCGCTGGAGGAGAGGGCGAGCACCACGTCCCCCGCCCTCACGCGTCCGAGGTCGCCGTGCACGGCGTCGGCCGGGTGCAGGGGGAAGGCCGAGGTCCCGGTCGAGGCGAGCGTGGCGGCGAGCTTCTGGCCCACGAGCCCCGCCTTGCCCATCCCGGTCACGATCACCGAGCCCTTGCAGCGATAGACCATCGCGGCGGCGCGCTCGATCGTGCCGTCCAGCCGGTCGCTCACGCGGTGGATCGCCTGGGCCTCGATTCGCAGGACGC
>JANOBY010000799.1:0-4378 GCA_031411935.1 Planctomycetales bacterium
TCGGTAGCTCTAGTGTATGAAATCCCCCGCGCGATCATTCCAGGACCTATGTCCCGCATGGCCCGCAAGACCTTCAACTCCTACCTCGTCCATTCGTGTAAGAAGGAGATCGAGGACTACCGGACCCGTGATCGAAAGGAATTGCAGGTGATCCAAAGAACCATGGGCGGGGGGACGCGACGTCAAGGCTCGCAAAGACGTCTTGGCGGCGAAAGTGAGCCACTTCCCCGAGAGGAGCTCTTCGGCCTGGAGCCCCCGGACCGTGTCCTGGCTCGGCTCTACGCCCTCGGCTTCGGATACAGAAAGGTCGACGGCGACAACGCCTCCCGATGCCCGTTCCACGTCAGAGGTCCCGGCCGCCCAAACTTCGAGGTCGTCGCGCTCGACCGTGATAAGCGGGCCCCGATTGGCGACCTGCTGCCGGCGGGCACGGTGTTGCTGCATTGCCAGTCATACGGCAACTTCGCGGGCCCTGGAGGATGCTCGCAGGCCGAGGTCATCGCCTCTCTGGGGCCCCGCCTCTGCGACCCGTACCCCGGCACGGGCGACCTCCGACGTGACGACCTGCGAGGCGGCCTCCGCCCATCGGCGCCCCCTTCATATCCCACGAGGCCCCCCATGGCCGAGGAAGAGGTCGACGACGGAGTGGAAAGGTCCAGGAGGTTCGAGGCCTCACTCGCCGCCTCCCCCGGTGGTTGTCTGACGGCCCTCGCCGGCCTGCTCGCCATTCCGGCGCGGGGACTGGCCCGCTTCCTCGTCGGCTGGCGCTACACGGACCGTCGCCGCGTCGGCCAGAACGTTGTCGTCGGCCGCTGCTGGACCGTCGCCGAGCGGAACTCCCGCGAGTGGTTCACGGGGATCAACGATCGATACGAGGATGGCAGCAAGCATGTCATGAGCGGGAGCGGACGGGGCCCGCACATCCCCGACGGATGGCGGCAAACGTTCGGCCCACTCTACGGCCCCGATGGATTCTCGGTCGCGGTCGACCCGGTCGCCGACGGCGACGCCGCCGTGGGCCGGCCCAACACCGGTGCCGGGGACAGGTTCCTGGCCGATCTGCTCCGGTGCATCCCACGCCCGATCGTGGTGCTGGGGGAGAACCGCCCCAAGGGCGTGAAGAGGAGCGGCGGGGGCGTCCTTCTCCATCCCGGTCGGGATGGGGGCGTCGCGACGTGCGCCTGGCTCCTCCGGGCCGTATGCCGTCGCGACATCTCGGTCGAGATGCCGCCCGAGGGATTCAAGGACATCCGGGAGAATCTTGCGACCAACGGGGGGCTGTCATGACGGCGAACGAGAACGGTGCACCGCAAAGTGGGGCGCTGCTCGGACAGCTTGTGCCCGTGCCCGAGGAGCAGTTGGGTGGGGGGTCCCCGGTAATTCAGGTCAATGATCGCCAACTCAACGAACTATCGGAGGACGCCCTTGAGGCGATCCGGCAGGCGAACGACCCGCCCCGCATCCTCCAGCGTGGCGGCGTCCTGGTGCGCCTCCGCCACGGTCCCGGCGACGGCATCCCAGTCCTTGAGCCCTTGAACGTCGACTCCCTGCGCGGGGTACTCGCGCGGTCCGCGACCTGGGTCGAGGTCAAGACAGGGAAGCATGGCACCCTCCACAAGGGCGTCTCGCCGCCGTTGGACGTGGTCCGCGACTTGCTCGCGCTGCCCGCTTACCCGGAGAGCGTCACGCCACGCCTCGACGGGATCGTCGAATGCCCGACCTTCGTCGCCGACGGCTCGCTCGTTAGTCGGCCCGGATACGATCCGGACGCGCGGCTCTGGTATAGCCCGGCTCCGGGGCTCGATGTGAAGAACGTGCCGTTATCCCCCGACCGGGCTACCGTGAGATTGGCGCGGCTGAGGCTGTGGGACCTCATCGGCGACTTCCCTTTCGCCGACGGTGCCAGCCGCGCCAACGCGATGGCGTTGCTGCTCCTGCCCTTCCTCCGGCCCATGATCGACGGGCCGACGCCGCTGCACCTCATCGAGGCCGCGAAGGCCGGCACGGGGAAGGGCCTGCTGGCCGACGTGGTCCATTTCGTGGCGACGGGAAGGACCACGACGCCGACTGCCGAGGTGGGCGAAGGGGACGAGTGGCGCAAGCGACTCTTCGCGGCCCTTCTGGCCGATCCCCGGTTCGTCCTGATCGACAACATCTACGGGTACCTCGACTCCGGGGCGCTGGCCTCGACCTTGACCGCCCGGACGATCACGGATCGCGTCCTGGGCTCGTCGAGGACGGCAGAGGCGCCGGTACGCTGCGTCTGGGTCGCGACCGGCAACAACGTGCGGATGTCGACCGAGCTGGCACGTCGCACCCCCCTGATCCGACTCGTGGCCACGGAGGACCACCCCTGGAGGCGTCCTTACCCCTCCTTCCGCCACCCGGACTTGATCGGTTTCACGAGCCGGAATCGGGGCATTCTGATCCGCAGTGCGCTGATTCTCTGCCGGGCCTGGATCGCTGCCGGACAGCCTGAGGGGGAGGTGTCGGTGGGCAGCTTCGAGTCGTGGTCGCGGGCCATGAGCGGCCTCATGGAGGTGATCGGGGTCGGCGATTTCATGAAGAACGCCGACCAGCTCCTGGACCATGGCAACGACGAGCAGGCGAAGTGGGGGGCGATGACCCGTCTCTGGTGGGAGAAATTTCGCGACCGACCCGTGGGCACGGCAGACCTGTATCCCATGGTGAAGGACGGGGGGCTGCTGGAGAATATCCTCGGCGACGGCAATGATCAGAGCCGGTTGACGCGGCTGGGCCGTGCTCTAGGGCGTCAGCGCGACGCGTCCTACGACGGCCGGCGGATCGTCACGGCGGGGGACGCCCACAACGGCGCAAAACGCTATCGTCTCGTCTCGCAGGCGGGGGGGTAGCCGCGTACGAGGCGGCCAGGACGCCGATGCTCGCGATGTCCTGGCCTGCAGGGTCGGGCCCGGGCTCAATTGGGAAGGCCCTCCCGGGGGCGATCGAGATGCCGTGAAGAGAGGTCGGGGGTCGTCGCAGGAGTCGAGAGTTCTTCCCCGTGATGGCCTTGCGGTGCTCGCCGAGTCTCGCAGCCGGTTCTCCGGGGCGCCACCCGGGTTCGGGGGTCTCGAACCGTCGGCGTGGGCGCGTTATTCATGCGCCGGGAGAGCGGCGTGGGCCGGACGGGCTGCGTCCCTGCACTCGGCCCCGGGCAGCGATCAACATCGGCCCATCCTCCGAGCCCACGGTCCACCGCTCCTTGACTCGCGACGCCGTGCACCCCGCAGATCCCTGCCGAGCAGGGGGCGGGCAGCAGTCCCGGAGGTGAGCCGTGGCCGAGGGGCTTGAGAGCGCGTCCGGTCCTGGGCAACGCCGGCCGTTGGCGGTCGCTGAACCAGCTCACGAGCCGACTTCTGCAACCTTGGTGGGCCTGCAAATGGCCCACGAATCCTCATGACGTCTCCGCAGGCGGGCCCGCGCGAGAGTCTGGTCAGTCAATGCGGCCGAGGGCAACGAGTCAGGGCGCCCGGCTTCATCGCCACATCGGCAGACAGACCCATCCCGGGGTTCACAGCACCGCCCATCGTCCCGCCTGGCAGACTCGATGATGCTCTCGCCTCGCAACGGAGGGTCGCCGGCGGTCGGACCAGTTCATTTTCGGGGATAGCATCGTCGTCCGGCACGTTCCCGGTATGAGAACAGGCGAGACGTTTTCCCGCTGGGTTGGCAGGTTGACCGATCGCCCCGCAACACGACGTTGAACGGATACAGCCTGGGACCTCCTGCCTAGCTCCTGCAATCTTACCGCGTGTTCGGCCGGGTTCAGCCCCGCGGCGGTGATCACCCTCGACGTTCCGCCCCTGCACCACGGCCCGGTGGCGCCGAGGAATGATGTCTTGGGTGCACATTGACCGACCCCTCGGAGCAGGTGGGGTGGGCCCCAGGGTGCCCTGGGGTGAGCATAGGGTAAGGCTTCGAGCCCACGCACTCTAAGAGCTGAAATCCAAGTAGTTTACGCCGCCTTCATAACGTGCCTAGGTTTAACACACCAATCCATGTGAGACAGATCGCCTTGCCCCCCCACTGGTCAGGGAGACCGCCCCGCCAACGCTAGGCAAGCTATGAACGCCGACGGAACTCGTGCCCATTTCACCCTTTGGACTGCATACCCTCGGGATCCCAGGCGTCGGAAAGGGTATGTAGCCCCCCCCCCTGCCGCCATCCATCCGCCCCGAAACCACGATGCCGCCGCATCTGCTGATCTAGCGGCACATAATCGCCACACAGCGAGCTCGCCCAAGCCCTTGCCGGGTCGCCCGCTCAAACCGCGATTCAACTAGGAATACTGGTGTCAGAGGCGTCAAGTAGTGTCAGCAATCGCCCCGAAACTGGATCTCCCGAACGGTTGATGGTT
>JANOBY010000800.1:0-2396 GCA_031411935.1 Planctomycetales bacterium
CCAGATCAGCTCGATCGCCCCGACCACCAGCTTGCCCGAGGTGAAGCAGCTGCCGTAGCCCGAGAGCCCGCCCTCGGTCCGGAGGATGAGCAGGGTGTGGAGGTTCTCCTGCGGCTGGTGGCCCTGGGGCCATCCGCCGTCCACGGTGCCTCCGGTCAACGGGTAGACTTCCACGCTGGCAATTTTCACGGCGACCTTCCGGGGTTCGGGGGCGGGCGAGATCGCCGCAGGTAAGGGCGAACGGCCCCGGCTCGCGGGCCACGTGCGTCCTATGCGGCAATTCGTTGGAGGGCGGGAGTCCATCGGTCAGCGAAAGCAAGGTACCCGGACCCGGCCGGCAAGGCCAGACCCGAGCGTCCCCGAAGTCCCGGGGGTCATCCTCTCCCCGGAGGGGCCACGCCAGGACAACCGTGACCATTTCGGTGATCGGCCTGCGCTCGACAGGGCACGACTCGCCGCGAAAGCTCCTGGATCGGGTCCCCGGCCGTCTGATGCCGAATGCGGCCACCCTGAATGCGATCGAATCGCCCGCGTGGGACGCGAATCTGCTGCATCCCGAGGGGCCCCCATCCTCGACCCCAGCGGCTCCGACCACGGAGGCCATCGAGGCCCACACCAAGGTCCGGCTTGACCGAATCCTCGGATTCGGGAGCGGAACCTATTCTCGACGTGCAGCGCCCTTCACGATCGAGGCACCGTGGCCCCTCCGCAGCTCGATCCGGAGCCGACCGTGCATCCGAAGCAGTGCGATCCCGTTGCGATGGGACGCTCGCGAAAATCGCGCAGGTCCGTGTCATGGATCGATGCGGCGTGCCCAGCGACGACGGGCATCCCAAGCATCTGGTTGAAGTCGCAGTCGTAGAGCTTGCCGTCCCAGCCCACCGAGACCATCGAGCGGCACATCACGCCGAGCGCGGCCGAGGGGTTAAAACTGGCGATCAGGCGGTTCATGTAGGCCTCGTACTGGCCCGAACGGACGAGGAATTCGAGGAACCGGTTGATGGGCATGTTCGTGATCACGAAGAGCTTGTTGAAGCTCAATCCGTACCGGTCCGCCAGCTCGCGGCGGTATTCCGGCTCGAACGAGGCCTGGTTCGGGGCGAGGAAGGCCCCGACCGGGTTGTAGACGAGGTCCAGCTCCAGCCCCGATCCTTCCTGGCCGTATCCCAGCGCGTTCAATTCGCGGATCGCCTTGATGGAGGCCCCGAACACGCCGTGGCCTCGCTGGGCGTCGGTGTTCTTCGCGAGGAAATAGGGCAGGGACGCCACGACCTGCACCCCGTGCCGGGCGAAGAACGCGGGCAGGTCGCGGAACCCGCCCACCGTGAGGATCGTGAGGTTGCAGCGATCCATGACCTTCACGCCTCGGTCGGAAAGCTGCTCGACGAGCCACCGGAAGTGCGGATTCATCTCGGGTGCGCCCCCGGTCAGGTCGGCGCACGGGATCGCCGCGCGGTCGATCTCCCGCAGGCAGGCGTCGATCGTGTCCCTCGTCATGACCTCGGTGCGGTCGGGCCCTGCGTCCACGTGGCAGTGCTTGCACGTCTGGTTGCAGAGCTTGCCCAGGTTCATCTGGAGGACGTCGATCCGGTCGGCACGCAAGGGGGCGAGCCCGGCGCGGGTCAGGGCCTGATCGAAGCTCCCGCGATCCCCCGACGGATTCAGGATCGCGTCCTGGGCGTCGAGGACCGCGAGCGGATGTCTCTGTCCATGCAGACTTTTCGCCATGATTTCCGGCCTTCGAGACGGTTCGGCGTGAGTGGATCGGCGGTCGTTGACCTTCCGGGCAATCCCGAGGACCTGAGCGGTGCAGGGCGATCGGGCGATACAAAAGGTAACATGCTCCATGTTGATATTTGGAGACCCAAAAGCAGGCACGGTGGTCAAGGATTGACAGGCATGAGTCTTTCGATATGCTGCAAGGTGAGCCTGGGGTAATGTGCGAGGCTGTCGGCCCCAGCTCACCCGCCACTCGCATTGATTGCGTGCTGCCACCTTTTCCAGAAGACGTTGATGTCTTTCGTCGTCAGACGAAGGGAGGGCTCATGGACCGCACAGAGCATTTTCGCGGACGTTTGTGGGTTGGCGACCATGTCTTGCTCGATCATGTCGAGGGATTTCTGAAGAGCAAGCCCAAGCCGAACAGTCCCAACGGGGAGTGGACCGGCCACTTCGAGCTCCCGCCCGAGTCCCGCTCGCAGTTCGAGGAAGGGACGAGGTACCGTCTTTGCCTGATCGACGGGCGGAGCGGACACATCCACCTCATGATCAAGGATGAGGCGCCGGACGAGCCCGCAAAGGCCAATTTTCACGGCCTCGGGAGCGTCCGGCGTTGAGCCTCGCCCCCGCATGAACTCCGCGGCCGGGGCCTCCGCCTTGGGGCGGCCCCGGTCGGA
>JANOBY010000801.1:0-2628 GCA_031411935.1 Planctomycetales bacterium
TGCAGGGCATCACCAAGCACTTCGGCGGCGTGCATGCGCTCCAGAATGTGACCCTGGAGAGCCGTCGCGGGGAGGTCCATGCGCTCTGCGGAGAGAACGGCGCGGGCAAGTCCACGCTCATGAAGATCCTCGCCGGGGCGATCACCGATTATGACGGCCAGATCCTTCTGGACGGCAAGCCCGTCAAGTTCTCGGGGCCTCGCGACGCCGAGGACGCCGGCATCCGCATCATCTACCAGGAGCTGAACCTCGTCCCCTACCTCTCGGTCGCCGCCAATATCTTTCTTGGGCGCGAGAAGCGCAACGCTCTGGGCTTGCTCGACGACCGCGCGATGGAGAAGGCCAGCCGCTCCATGTTCGAGCGCCTGGGCGCGCCGATCTCTCCCAGGGCCCGCGTGGGGGACCTGCGGATCGGCGACCAGCAGATGGTCGAGATCGCCAAGGCGCTCATGTTCGACGCCGCGATCTTGATCATGGACGAGCCCACGTCGGCCCTGTCCGACGCCGAGGTCGCGAGGCTCTATCGCGTGATCGACGACCTCCGCAAGGCGGAGACGTCCATCCTGTATATCTCGCACAAGATGAACGAGGTCTTCACCCTTTCCGACGCCGTGACCGTCCTGCGAGACGGACGCTTCGTGGCCGCCGCCCGCGCCAGCGAGACCCAGCCCGATCAGGTTGTGCGGTGGATGGTCGGCCGGGAGATCGCGTCGATGCACTTCGAGGCCAAGGTCGTCACGGGCGAGCCCCTCTTGCGGGTCGAGAACCTCGGCCTCGTGAGCCCTCCGGACAGCGGACGCCCCAACCTCTCGGGCATCTCGTTCGCTCTGCACGCCGGCGAGATCCTGGGCGTGGCGGGGCTGCTCGGCGCGGGGCGGACCGAGCTTCTGGAGAGCCTGTTCGGCGCGTCGAGCAGCACCCCCTCGGGCACGATCACGCTGGGGGGCCAGCCCGCGAGGTTCCGCTCGCCGATCGACGCGATCGCCTCGGGCGTGGCGCTCGTGACCGAGGACCGCAAGAACCTCGGCCTCTTCGACCAGATGACGGTGGCCGAGAACATCTCGATCTGCGGCCTGGGCGGGATGACCTCCGGCGGCCTGGTGAGCCCCCGCGCCGAACGCCTGGCCGTGACCGAGCAGATCAAGAAGCTGGCGATCAAGACCGCCGGGGGAGGGGCCCCCGTGATGAGCCTCTCGGGCGGGAACCAGCAGAAGTGCATCCTCGGCCGATGGCTCCTCACCGAGCCAAAGCTCCTCCTGCTGGACGAGCCCACGAGGGGCATCGACGTGGGGGCGAAGGCCGAAATCTACCTGCTCATGAAGACTCTGGCCGACCAGGGCATGGCGATCCTCGTCACCTCCAGCGAGCTGCCCGAACTGCTCGCCGTATGCGACCGCATCCTCGTCCTCTGCGAAGGCCGGCTCACCGCCGACCTGTCCCGATCGAGGGCGACCGAGGAGACGATCATGGGGGCGGCCACGCAGTTCCTGGATCGGTCGGTGCGGGCGTCGTAAAGCGGCACGGGGCGATTCGGCTCGGGCGGGACCGGAGGCTTCGACGATGGCAAGGTTCCAGCTCACCGTGAAGAGGATGATGATCCTTGTGGCCGTCGCAGCCATGCTGCTCGGCGGCCTCGTGTTCTCCCGACGACCTTCACAGTATGACGTGGGGCTGGCCATGGAGTACCATCGACGGGGATCCATTCATGCCCGGTTCGCCACCCTGGCCAATGGACGATGGGTCGAGGCCATCGCGGAGTACGACCAGGCGATCCGCCTGAAGCCGGACTTCGCCGAGGCCTTCGAGGATCGAGGGATGGCCTGGCGGGCGTTGGGTCAGGGCCAAAGGGCCGACGCGGACATCGAGGCAGCGGTCCGGCTCGACCCGATGCTCGGCCGCCGCGCCCGGACCCAATGAGGCCGGGCCCCGTCCGTGACGCGTCGCTCGCATCTCTCGGGAGGATCGCTCACCATGGAGCCACCCCGGATCCGGTTCACCCTGAGACAAATCATGGCCCTGGTGGCGATCGTCGCGATCAGCCTGGGCCTGGGCATGTGGGCTGGGAAGATGCTCCGGCTCTTGGAACTTTATCAGCGAAGGGCTGCGGAATACGGGGGCCTCAAGTATCAAAGGATCGGCATGGCCACGATGCTGTACGGGGAACGGGACCGCAGGCATGAGCGCTGGAGGATGGGCCTCCTCGCCAAGTACGAGCAGGCCGCCCGCCGCCCCTGGCTCCCCGTCGAGCCCGACCCGCCCGAGCCGGAGTGATCGCCCGTCCGAGGGCTTACCGCTACACCGTCCCCCTCACAAGTCGAGGACAACCCCATGCGATGGCCGCGATATCGGTTGAGCACCCTGGTCCTCCTGGTCACGATCTCCGCCCTGTCGTTCGGGGCGGCGAGGGCCGCGAGCCGGTGGGAATGGACCCGCCCTCGGCCGTCGGACGCGATCCTCGGCCCGGTGTTCTCGGCGAGAGATGCGGCCTCGAATTCGGGGTTGAGCTGGGACCGCGACATCGGGACCACCGCCCTTTTTGTGCTGGCCATCGTGGGGGCCGCTCGCGTGAAACGGGCCCTCCGGCGACGGCCTTCCGCATCTTCCGGACCTCGCGCCTCGCGGGGACGC
>JANOBY010000802.1:0-2751 GCA_031411935.1 Planctomycetales bacterium
CGAGTCGTTCGACCGGGGCAACGTGCTCGTCGATACCACGAATTATGGCGTCGGGATCGGTGTGATCTTGAACAAGGGCGAGGTGCCGAACTTCGTCGAGTATGATGTGGAGCTCCCCCTCCAGGCGCTCTATCGGATCGACATTCGCCACTCCGCGGCCGAGGGCCGCCCGGTCCGGTTGCAGGTCGATGGGAGGACGGTCTCGCCCGAGGCCGCGGGCGCCGTCACGGGGTCGTGGACGGCGGAATCGCAGGGCTGGTTCGCCGCGGGATTGGTCACGCTCGGGCCGGGCCGTCACACGATCCGCCTCGACCGCGACGGCCCGTTCCCGCACCTCGACCGGATCGCGATCGTGCCCCGCGACGCGCCGCAGGGCGTGACCGTCGAGACCCTGGAAGCGCTGGCCGAGGCCCGCAGCCTGAACCCCCGCCTGATCGAGCGATGGGCGGACCGCGTTGGGAAGGAGCGCGATCGCGAGGCGTCGTGGCTGAAGCGGCTTCACGATCGGCGGACCTCCATCCAGAAACTCTCGCCCTCGCCCTAGCAACTGGGCGAGGATCTTCAGGGTTCGCTCGACCGCGCGTCCGGGTTGGACGTGCTCGCGCTGCTGGACGACCCGTCGGTGCTCGTGCTGGAGCACCTGCTCACGAGGCGAGGCGGGCCGCTCGCCCTGCCCGAGAACCCCGAGCGCCTCTTCCCCCCGCCAACGCTCGACGCAATCAAGAAGGACCGCGAGGCCCTTGCCGAATTCCAGAAGGGCGCGCCCGCGGTTGCCGAGGCCATGGGCGTGGAGGATCAGAAGGCGACCGACCTGGCGGTGCACATCCGGGGCAGCCACCTGACTTTGGGAGAGGTCGTCCCCCGGCGGTTTCCGCGCGTGCTCTCGTCCTCGGATTCGACGGGGATCGACCCCACGCGCAGCGGACGATTGGAGCTGGCCCGATGGCTCACGCGGGGCGACCATCCGCTCACGGCGAGGGTCATGGTCAACCGGATCTGGCTGGGCCACTTCGGCGAGGGGCTCGTGCGGTCGCCCGACAATTTCGGTCGTCTGGGCGAGGCGCCCGACCATCCCGACCTGCTCGACTGGCTGGCCCGAAGGTTCGTCGAGTCGGGGTGGTCGATCAAGGCCATGCATCGGCTGATCATGCTGTCTTCGGCCTATCGGATGAGCACGCGTTACGATCAGGCGGCCGCCCTGAGCGACCCCGAGAATCGCCTCCTGTGGCGCATGGATCGACGCAGGCTCGACGCCGAATCGATCCGCGTTGCGATCCTGTTCGTGAGCGGCGAGCTCGACGCGACGATGGGCGGGACGCTCCTCACCACAAAGAATCATGCTTATGTGAACGACACGGGGGCGAGGGGTGCCACCCGGTACGACTCGAACCGCCGGTCGGTCTACCTGCCCGTGATCCGCAGCGGCCTTTACGACGTGTTCCAGGCGTTCGACTTCGCCGACCCGAGCGCCTCCAACGGCAAGCGCGTGCCCACGACCGTGGCGCCCCAGGCCCTGTTCATGATGAACGACCGGGTCGTCCTGCGAAGCTCCGAGGCCATGGCCCGCCGCCTCCTGGAGAGGCCCGATCTGGACGACCCCGGGCGCATCCGCGTGGCGTACGAGACGGCCTATGGACGCCCCGCGGGCGAGGCCGAGGTCCTCCGCGCGATCGACTATCTCCGGCGGTTCGAGGCCGAGCTGAAGGCCCAGGGCGTCCCCGCCGAGGCGCATACGCCGAGGGCCTGGCAGGCGCTCTGCCAGGCGATCCTGGCCTCCAGCGAGTTCATCTACCTCGACTGACCGCAGCGAAGGGGAGACGCCTCATGAACGGTCACTGGTCCGCCTCCGAGCCCGCGCTGTCGCGACGAGACCTCCTGCGCCGCAGCGGGGGAGGGTTCGCCGCCCTGGCCCTGGCGGGTCTCCTGGGCGAGGAGTCCCGCGCCGGGGACGTCGACCCCCGCAACCCTCTGGCTCCGCGATCGCCCCACTTCGCCCCGCGCGCCAAACGCGTGATCTTCCTGTTCATGCACGGGGGGCCGTCGCAGGTCGATACGTTCGACCACAAGCCGCTGCTCGAACGCGACCACGGCAAACCTCTGCCGTTCGCCAAGCCCCGCGTGGTGTCGAGCAAGACCGGCAACCTGCTTCGCTCGCCGTTCACCTTCAAGAAGCACGGCCAGAGCGGGATGGCCGTGAGCGAGCTCTTCCCGCACCTGGCCGGGTGCGTGGACGACCTGTGCATGATCAACTCGATGCACGGGTCGAACTCGCGGCACGGGGGGGCCCTGCTCGAGCTCCACACCGGCAGCGACACGTTCATCCGGCCGAGCATGGGCTCGTGGATCAACTACGGACTGGGCACGGAGAACCAGGACCTCCCGGGGTTCATCACCGTATGCCCCAATCTCAGCCATGGAGGCGTGAACAACTGGAGTTCCGCCTTCCTGCCCGCGGTCTACCAGGGCACGCCGATCGGGGCCACGGGGATCCCTTCGGACCAGGCGAAGATCCCGTTCATCACCAACACGACCACCCCTCGCTCTCTGCAACGGATCGAGCTGGACCTGATCCAGGAGATGAACCGCGACCACCTGTCGCAGGCGGGCGTGGACCCCGCGCTCGAGGGCCGGATCCAGTCGTTCGAGCTGGCCTACCGGATGCAGGCCGCCGCGCCCGAGATCCAGGAGATCTCGGGAGAATCCGCCGAGACCCACCGGCTTTACGGGCTGGATGAGGAGCCCACGAAGAAC
>JANOBY010000803.1:0-7639 GCA_031411935.1 Planctomycetales bacterium
AGGGGAGCCGCAGCCAGTGATCACGGTGCCGTCGATCCGCCGAGGCCTGCAGCGGCTCCTCGCCCCGATCTGCCGTCACGACTGCCCCTACTGCCGGGGACGCGACGCCGCACTCACTTCAAAGCTAACGGAGTAGCATTAAGGGGCGTTTCACGCAGAGGGACGCAGCGAAAAGAGTATTGAGAGTGGTTGGAAAACCCTCCCTCTACTCTGCGTCCCCTCTGCGACCTCTGCATGAAACGTAGTGGTGATCGGATGTCATGACAATGTCGATCGAGGACGCTATCCTGAAGGGAAGGAGGTCCGCTGATGTCCGAACGCATCCTGAGAACGGCGAAGTCGGACCTGCGGCTGTCGCCCGCGGCGAAGGAGAAGCTCCGGGCATCGGCTCAGGCGGCTGGTTGCTCGGTCAGCGAGTTCGTGCTGGGCAGCGCCCTGGTCCGGGCCGAGGAGACGCCGGCTGACCGGTCGCGTTTCGGCCTTGATCCCCGCCAGAGGGAGCGGTTCCTGGAGGCCCTGGACGCCCCGACCCGGGACCTGTCCCGGCTCGACCGTCTTTTCGATCGCCCGAGGGTGTTCGAGGCCGGGCCGACCTCGTGAGCGAACCTTTCCGGATCGAGAAGCTCCGCCCCGAACATCTGGTCGCGGACCTCGATTGCGGTCGGAATGAGCGGGATCGGTTTCTCACGCGTTTCGCGATCAGGAACCGGAAGGCCGGGGCCGCCCAGACCTCTGTGGCCCTGTCGGACGAGACCGTGGTCGGTGACTACTCGCTGGCTGTGGGCGAGGTCGCCTGCGAAGGCGCCCGGGATCGCCTGGCAAAGGTGCTGGCCCGGCACCCGATCCCCGTGATGTTCCTTGTCCGCCCGGCGGTTCGCCTGGGATGCCAGGGGCGGGGCCTGGGCTCGGGTTTGCTCGTTGGACGACGCGGCCCGCGCCTTCGATGGGCGATTCGGGTTCCTCCCCTCGCCCTCCGACTCGCTCCATCTCGCCCTTCCGGTCCAGGACATCCGCAAGGCGGCCGGCCTTCCGCCATCGCGACCATTTTTGGAACGTATTTTGCTATGTGAACGTTCGAACTGATCAGGAGCGCGGGCCTGCGGGCCCGACTCGGGGAGCGGAGGGGCAGGCTCGGTGACATTGGCCATGCGCGCGGAAGCGGCCCTCTCCGGGTCGTGGGCCCCCCGGCTGGGGGCCCGGCCCGAAGGGCAGGGGGTCCGGTTCTCGGTGTGGGCCCCTGAGGCCCATGCCCTCGAGGTGGTGGTGGAGCGGGGCGGGCGGGAGGCTCCCCTCGCGAAGGGCCCGGACGGGATCTTCGAGGCTCTGGTGCCGGGCGTTCGTGCGGGCGACCTCTATCGCTATCGCGTGGACGGGCGAGGGCCGTTCCCCGATCCCGCGTCGCGGTTCCAGCCCGAGGGGGTCCATGGGCCGTCGGAGGTGATCGACGCGGAGGCCTTCGCCTGGACTGACGCCGGTTGGAGGGGAGTGGATTCCTCCAAGCTTGTCCTCTACGAGCTCCACGTGGGCACGTTCACGCGTGAGGGGACGTTTGCGGGGGTCACTCGCAAGCTCGAATTCCTCCGCGATCTTGGCGTGACCGCCGTGGAGATCATGCCGATCGCCGACTTCGCCGGGACGCGGAACTGGGGTTACGACGGCGTGGACCTGTTCGCCCCGTGCCACAGGTATGGACGCCCCGATGACCTTCGCTGCCTGGTCGATGAGGCCCATCGGCTTGGCCTGGGCGTGTTCCTCGACGTGGTTTACAACCATTTCGGGCCGGTGGGCAACTATGCGCTTGAGTTCAGTCCCCACTATCTCTCGACCCGCGAGTGCGACTGGGCCGCGTGCGTGAACCTGGACGGGCCAAACAGCGAGTTCGTGGTCGAGTTCTTCCTCGAGAACGCACTGCACTGGGTCCACGAGTACCACATCGACGGCCTGCGTCTCGACGCAACCCATGCCCTGCACGACAGCAAGCCGGTCCACTTCCTCGAGCGCCTGGCCCGGCGCGTGCACGAGGCGACGCCGAGCCGGCCGACCCTCGTGATTGCCGAGGACCACCGCAACCTCGACACCATGATCCGCCCCGCATGGGCGGGCGGGTGGAATCTCGACGGGGTGTGGGCCGACGACTTCCACCATCAGGTCCGCCGCCTGGTGGCCGGGGACAACGAGGGGTATTACCGCGACTACTCGGGCGAGACCCCCGACCTCGCGGAGACGATCAACCAGGGCTGGTACTACACCGGGCAGGACTCGATCCACCTGGCCGAGCCCCGCGGGACCGACCCTGTGGGCCTCCCCGCCCTGAAGTTCGTGATCACGCTCCAGAACCACGACCAGATCGGCAATCGGGCCTTCGGGGATCGTCTGAATCAGGCGATCGATCCGGCCTCCTACCGATCTGCGAGCGCCCTGCTGCTGATCTGCCCGCACACCCCCCTGCTGTTCATGGGGCAGGAGTGGGCCGCGGACACGCCGTTCCTTTACTTCACCGACCATGCCGAGGACCTCGGCAGGGTCGTGACCGAGGGGCGTCGCCGCGAGTTCCGCCACTTCCTCGCGTTCGTGGCGCCCGAGTCTCGCGAGGCGATCCCCGACCCCCAGGCCCCGTCCACCTTTGAAGACAGCCGACTGGACTGGGCCCAGGCCGGGCGCGAGCCCCACGCCTCGACCCTGAGGCTCTATCGCCGGTTGCTCGCTCTGCGCCGGGAGCTCGGCCCGGCCTCGCGATCGCCCGAGGATTTCGAGGCCCAGGCGCTCGACCCCGGGACGGTCCTCCTGCGACGGGGAGGGCCGGGCGAGGGCCGCTTGCTCGCGATCTCCCGGCTCAAGGGGGAAGGCCCGATTGACCTGGCGGGGCAGATCGAGTCCGAGCTGGACGTGGGGCTGGCCTGGAGCGTGGTCCTCACCACGGAGGATCCGGAGTTTGCGCCGGAGGGACGTCGGCCCCCGATCGATCTCCGGCGAATGTCCCCGGTGGTTCATTTCTCGGGGCCCTGCACGGTGATCTTCCGGGCGGAGCCTCGCCCGTGACCGTCGATTGCGAGGATCGGATCCGGACGCGGTTCCCACCGTGTCGCCCTTCTGATAGCTTCCTGAGTAAGCACTTGTGCAGCGGGTTCCCGACGTGGCGCGGATCTCGGCATGGGATCTGCGGTTCGCTTCCGATCCGACGCCTCCGCCTGAAGGTCGACTCGATAGGCTCGTTGGGGCATGGCACGGTCGCGGTCGAGTTGCCGGGGACCCGCACGATGTGCGATCTCGGGGTAAAGGTTGGTCCGGATTCCTCCTCGGACCGGAGAAGACCCGATCCGGGTCCGGCCCTGGTCATCCAAGGCGCTGATATGAGCAAGCAAGGTCAGGATTCGGGCGGTGATCGGCTGGTTGCGATGGGCATCGCGGGCCTTGACGACGTCCTGGGCGGAGGGCTCACGCCGGACCGCGTGTACCTGGTCGAGGGCGACCCCGGCTCGGGCAAGACGACCCTGGCCCTGCAATTCCTGATCGAGGGGCGCAGACTCGGGGAGACCGGCCTGTACGTGGCGCTCTCGGAGACGAAGACCGAGATCGACGGCGTGGCCCGTTCCCACGGCTGGACGCTCGAGGGGATCGACCTGCTGGAGCTGGTCGCGCCCGAGGCCGAGCTCGAGCCCGACAACCAGTTCTCCATGTTCAACCCCTCGGAGATGGAGCTGGGGGAGACGACCCGCGCCGTCCTGGCCGAGGTCGTGCGGTCGAAGCCGTCGCGCGTGGTGATCGACTCCCTCTCGGAGATGCGGCTCCTGGCGCAGAACCCGCTGAGGTATCGCCGGCAGATCCTGGCCATGAAGCAATTCTTCATCGGGCGGGGCTGCACGGTGCTGATGATCGACGACAAGACCTCGGACCGCGAGGACCTCCAGCTCCAGAGCATCGCGCACGGGGTCGTGAGCCTGGAGCAGCTCTCCCCCGAGTACGGGGCCGAACGCCGCAGGCTGCGGATCACCAAGCTTCGGGGCCAGCGCTACCGGGGCGGATATCACGACTTCGTGCTCACCACCGGCGGTCTCGACGTGTTCCCGAGGCTGGTCGCGGCCGAGCATATCCTGGGGCTGGAGCGCGGGATCCTGAAGTCGGGCAACGACCAGCTGGACGCGCTGACTGGCGGGGGGCTCCAGTACGGGACCAGCAACGTCTTGCTCGGGCCTGCGGGCTGCGGCAAGTCGACGCTGGCCATGCAATACGCGAAGGCGGCCGCGGCGAGGGGCGAGCGGACGGCGATCTTCGCCTTCGACGAACGCGTGGGGACGATCCTCCAGCGCATGGCGAGCCTGGGGATGGACATCACCCGCGAGTTTGAGTCCGGGCTCATCGCGATCCATCCGGTGGACCCCGCCGAGCTCGCCCCGGGCGAGCTCGCACACAAGGTGAGGACCGCCGTGGAGGGGGCCGACGGCGGTCCGGGGGCCAGGCTCATCATGATCGACAGCCTCAACGGCTACCTCTACGCCATGCCCGAGGAGCGGTTCCTGATCGTCCAGCTCCACGAGATGCTCACCTATCTGGGGCACAAGGGCGTGGTCACGTTCCTGCTGGTGGCGCAGCACGGGCTGGTGGGGACCATGCAGACGCCGGTGGACACCACGTACCTGGCGGACGCGGTCATGCTCTTCCGCTATTTCGAGGACCGGGGCGTGCTCCGGCAGGCGATCACCATGCTCAAGAAGCGCAGCGGGGGGCACGAACGCACGATCCGCGAGCTCATCCTGAGCAACCGAGGGATCACGGTCGGCCCGGCCCTGTCGAATCTCCAGGGAGTCCTGCACGGGTCGCCGACCCTGTGTGAGGTCGGAGACTCCGCCCCGGGGACCGGCCATGAGTGACGTGCCGGGCCACGGGCTCGAGGATCGGATCCTGCTGCTGGCCCCGACGCTCCGGGACGCCGAGGCCGCGACCAGGCTATTCGCGAGCGAGGGCCTGGCTCTGACCATCTGTCGCGAGCTGGGCGAGGTCTGCGCCGAGATCCTCCGCGGGGCCGCCGCGGCCATCGTGCCCGATGAGGCCATCCGGAAGGACCAGGACGCCAGCCTCGCCCGCATCCTCAACGACCAGCCCGGCTGGTCCGACCTGCCCCTGATCGTGCTCATGACCCCCTCGCTCGGCTCCGAGGCGGCGCACGAGCTTGAGGCCCTCGGGCCCCTGACCCTGGTCCGCAGGCCGATCGAGATCCGCTCGTTCCTGAGCACCGTGCGCGCGGCCCTTCGCGACCGCAGGCGGCAGTATGCTCGCCGCGAGGACCTGGCCGAACGCGAGCGCCAGGCCCAGATCCTCCGCGACAACGACCGCCACAAGGACGAGTTCCTGGCCATGCTCGCCCACGAGCTGCGCAACCCCCTGGCCGCCGTGAACAACGCCGTGAAGGTCCTGAAGCTGGCCTCCGACGACGAGAGCCGCGACTGGGCCGGGCTGGTCGTCGAGCGCCAGGTCAAGCAGCTCGTGCACCTGATCGACGACCTCCTCGACGTGTCGCGGATCACAAGCGGCAAGATCCGCCTGCGCATGGAGCACGTGGACGCCGCGCGGATCCTGGACAACGCGATCGAGTCGGCACGCCCCCTGATCGACGCCCGCAACCAGACCCTGAACGTGGTCGTGGAGTGCGGCGGCCTGCCGATCCACGCCGACCCCACGCGCGTCGAGCAGATCGTGCTCAACCTGCTGTCCAACGCCGCCAAGTACACCGACACCGGGGGCACGATCCTCTTGACGGGCGGGCGCGAGGGGGACCGCGTGGCCATCCGCGTGAAGGACAACGGCATGGGCATCCCGCCCGAGAAGCTCCCCGAGATGTTCCGGCTCTTCAGCCAGGGGGACCGCACCCTCGCCCGCTCCGAGGGCGGGCTGGGCATCGGCCTGACCATCGTCAAGAAGCTCACCGAGATGCATGGCGGGAGCATCGAGTCGTGGAGCGACGGGCTGGGCCAGGGCAGCGAGTTCACCGTGCGCCTGCCGAGGGATCCCGACCCCATCCCGACCGAGGCCCGACCCATGGGGCACACGGCCCGCGAGAACGGCCCCGTGCGCGTGCTGGTCGTGGACGACAGCGTGGATACCGCCCGAGGCGTGGTCCGCATCCTCAAGCACCTGGGCAACGAGGTGATCGCCGTCCACGACGGCAACGCGGCCCTCGTGGCCGCCCGGACCCTCCAGCCCCAGTACGTCCTCCTGGACATCGGGCTGCCCGGCATGAACGGCTACGAGGTCGCAGCCCACCTGCGCGAGGATGACCAGCTGAAGGACGCCGTGATCATCGCCATCTCGGGATACGGCCAGGACGAGGACCGGCGCAGGTCGCGGGCCGCCGGCATCGACCACCACCTGGTCAAGCCGGTGGACTTCGACGCCCTGCTCGCTTACATGAAACAGCCCTCGGGCGCCGCCCGGCTCTGACCCCGGCGGCCTCGGGCACCGTCCGCCCAACGCCGCGAGTCGCCGCCAAGAGCCCTCGCGAGGCCTCGGGCCAGGCCGCCCCGGGGTGCATCCGCGTTGAGCATGCCGGGCGTGGCAATGGGGTGTCCTGGCGGAGAACAGCCGGCGGTCTCCGCCAGGACGACCCATCCGAACCCCATGAAAGCGGCGTCGATTGTCGGGACTCGCGGATAGGATGTTTGTTAAATAGCATCTCAACACGGCGTTGAAAAGCCTTGTTAGGCGATAATCGTCATTTTTGTTGATTGTTGGGCGGACCGCGTGGGTTGTATTGATTTGTTTGGGCGATTTGGCTTAAAATTGGGAGCCCGGCCTTTCCAGGTTTGTCAGGTAGGGAACCGTTTGGCGAGGACCTGATGTTCGGGGTTTGGTGAAATTCTCTCGGCTGTGAGTATGCTGAGGTCTCGTTCTTCACGGACGAGGGCGGCCTGGGCCCTCGGTTCGGAAAGACGTAATCCTTTCGAAGATCCTCGCTAAGGGCTGTGGTCCGGTGGCCGAAGGGTCGGGGCTCCTCACGTATTCAAACCTCCAGGTTCGTGTTGGCATGGGCCTTGCAACCGGAGAAGTGCAGAGTTGAAAGGATGCCGGTGAGAGGCTTTTGGGTGGCCCCGGCGGTGATCTCGAGATCGATTGAGGGTGCCAGGATGCGACACAAGACGTTGAGAATCGCGGGGATTGCCCTCGCCGCAGGGCTCGGCTTCCTCGGGCTCTCGGCCGGCCGGGCCGAGGCCCAGGGCTACGGGCCGTATGATGGCCCGGTGGTGGTGGAGCGGGCCTATGTCACGCAGAGGCCCGTGATCGTGAAGCCGCGCAAGGTCGTGATCCGCCGCCCGAGGCGGGTGTATGTGGCCCCGGCCCCGGTGGTTGCCGAGACCCGCGTGATCCAGCCCGCCCCGGTCGTGCAGAGGACCTACGTGCAGCCCGCGCCGGTGATCGAGCGTCGCGTGATCCAGCCGCCCCCCGTGATCCAGGAGAGGGTGATCCAGGGCCCGCCCGTGGCCCGGGACCGCGTTTATCTGCCCGAGCCGGTCTACCAGACCCGCTACCGCAACTATCCCTACTGATCGGGATTCGGAATTCCGGCTTCCACCTTCGCGGCCGATGTGCCGTCGAGCCACTGGGCAAAGCGTTTCGGGTCGAGGCGAGAGAACCGGGCCGGGCCCGA
>JANOBY010000804.1:0-1914 GCA_031411935.1 Planctomycetales bacterium
GGACAGGGAGTTCGACCTGGCGAAGCACACGCCCGACCTGACCGAGGACCAGTGCGCCAGTTTGACCCGGTTCGTCTCCACGCTGCCCCCGCCGGTGGTGACTCGCGGGAACGCCTGGAGCCAGGGCAAGGTGGTGTTCGAGACCATCGGGTGCGCCTCGTGCCACTCGCCCGACCTCGGCAAGGTGCGGGGGCTCTACAGCGACCTGCTCCTGCACGACCTGGGCGACCGCATGGGCGGATTCGGGGGCGGATACGGCGGAGGATCGTCGCAAATCGCCGACAACCCCACGGCGGGAGGCGAGGCCGAGAAAGCCTCGGGCGAGGCCGGGCCGACCGAGTGGCGCACGACCCCGCTCTGGGGCGTGGGGGATTCGGCCCCGTACCTCCACGACGGACGCGCCCCGACCCTGCACGACGCGATCCTCATGCACGGGGGCGAGGCCGAGAAGACCCGCAAGCGCTACGAGGCCCTGCCCGCCCGGCTCCGCCAGGCCCTGATCAAGTTCCTCAAGACCCAGGCCGCCCCGGCGCTGCCGGGACGCCTCCCCGATCGCGTCCCTCTCCCCGAAGAAGCGAGAACCGCGGCAAGGCGGGGTCCGCTTTTGTAACCGTCCCCGCAGTGGCGCGGGCCGCATCGTCTGGCTGCAAAGCGTCGCCGTTCGGCGCGTGGTGTGCGTCGGTCTCCGGCGTTCTGCGAGCCGGTCACCCGGTCGGGGACGTGGCCTCGTCCTCGGGGTAGAACAGGCGGTAGGTCTTGTAACCGCCGCCGAGGTTCGCCGCCGGGAGCCCCGCCTGGAGGAGGATCCGGGTCGCCAGGTAGCCTCGCTGGCCGACCTGACAGTAGGCCACGATCTCGCGATCGCGGGGCAACTCGCCCAGGCGCGAGCGCAGGTCGTCCACCGGGATGTTCACCGCCGAGGGGAGGTGCCCCGCGGCATATTCCTCGGCCGTTCGCACGTCCAGCAACAGCGGACGCGCGTGGTCCGGGAGGTCCATGATCGCCTCGACATCGACCTGCGGGTGCTCCCCTCGCAGGAGCCCTCCGGCCACGAATCCCGCCATGTTGATCGGGTCCTTGGCCGACCCGTACTGCGGCGAGTAGGCCAGCTCCATCTCCTCGAGGTCGAAGACCGTCATCCCGGCCTGGATGGCGACCGCCAGCACGTCGATCCGCTTGTCCACCCCGGCCCCGCCCACCGCCTGGGCCCCGAGCACCCGCCCGGTCTCCGGATCGAACAGGAGCTTGAGCGTCATGGACTCGGCGCCGGGGTAGTAGCCGGCGTGGTGCGCCGGATGGACATAGACCTTGCGGAAGGCCCGGCCGGATCGTCGCAGGGACTTCTCCGAGGCCCCGGTCATGGCCGCCGTGCGGTCGAAGACCCCCACGATGGCCGTGCCCTGGGTCCCCCGGTAGCGGGCCGCGGTGCGCCCGAAGATGTGGTCCGCGGCGATCCGCCCCTGGCGGTTCGCCGGCCCGGCCAGGGGGACCTGCGCGGGCTCGCCCGTGACCACGTCCGTGACCTCGATCGCGTCCCCCACGGCGTAGATGTCCGGGTCGCTGGTCTGGAGATGGTCGTTGACCCGGATCCCGCCCCGAGGCCCGACCTCAAGGCCCGCGGCCACGGCCAGGCCGTTCTCCGGACGCACGCCCACGCCCAGCAGAACGAGCTGCGCCGAGAGCCTCCGGCCCGACTTCAGCACCACGTCCAGGCCCCCGGGCGACGGCTCGAACGCCTGGGCCGAGTCGCCCAGCAGGAGCGTCACGCCGTGGCCCCTCAGGTGCTCGGTCAGGGGCGCGGTCATCTCCCGGTCGAACGGCGGGAGGACCTGATCCTGGAGCTCCACGAGCGTGGCGGACACGCCCCGTCGCACGAGGTTCTCGACCAGCTCCAGGCCGATGAAGCCCGCCCCG
>JANOBY010000805.1:0-5630 GCA_031411935.1 Planctomycetales bacterium
GTCAGGAGCTACGCGGACGGTTCTGGCCGCGACGATTGGCCTGGATCATCTCATCCAGCTTCGAGAGGAAGCGGGACCGGTCCGGCTTGCCAAACGGCGAGGGGCCTCCCGTGATCATGCCCGACTGCCTGAGCATGTCCATCAAGGCTCGGCTGCCCATGGCCTCGCCGATGTTTTCCTCGGTCCAGGCGTATCCCTTGGGGCCCAGGACCTTCGCGCCCTTCGCCAGGCATCGTTCGGCGAGAGGAATGTCGCTCGTCACGGCGATATCTTCGGAGCTGATGTTCTCGACGATCCAGTTGTCGGCGGCGTCGAACGTGCCTTTCACGACCACCATCTCGATCATCTCGGAGATGGGGATGAACAGCGACGCGTTCGACACCAGCAGGACCTTCAGCTCGTACCGCCTGGCCACGCGGTACACTTCGTCCTTGACCGGGCAGGCATCTGCATCCACGAAGAGCTTCATGATCGAAAATCGTACCGCCAACTTACCAGCTGATGGCAACGGGCAGGCCCACGAAGTGCTGGATCACGGCCAGTCCGACAAGACATCCGGCAAGCAGGATCACGGTCTGAGACGCGTTCACCAGCCCTCGCCGGAGCCCTTCCGGGGTCGCGAGCCGGGCGACCCCGCTGCGGAGCGTGAGGAACAACCCGACGACCAGCATGAGCCCGATCGGCCCAAGGATTGCCGCGACACGCAGGACATCCCACAAACTGGTCACGGTCCACCTCGTGAAGAGAGCCGACTCGAAAACCCAGAATCCTTCTACGCAAATCGGATACCCCGCCCAGCTCCAGCTCGGGTTCCTTCCAATTTATACAACACGAAGTGGAGGGACCCGGCCTCATCGGCAAACTTCTTCAATCTTTCCTCGGAAATCGCGAGACCTCGCGGCCTGCGTCGACCCTGACGGCGACATGTTGCTATTTCGCAACATGCTCGGCCGGTCGCGGGAGGCGAAACAGGCGGCGAGCGTTTGCCGAAGTGGCGATTGCGAGCTCTTGCAGGCTCACACCCTTCAAGTGGGCGAGGGTCTCGGCGGTGAGGGCGACTCGCGCGGGCTCGTTCCGCTTCCCGCGAAAGGGATGGGGCGTGAGATAGGGGCTATCGGTCTCGACGAGCAAACGGTCGATCGGGATCCTGGAGGCGACCTCGCGGAGCCCGTCCAGGTTCTTGTTCTCGAAGGTGATCATCCCCGCGAACGAGATGCAGAGGCCGAGATCGAGCAGGGCCACGGCCTCGTCCCAGGTCCCTGTAAACGAATGCTGGACCCCGGCGATGGGTCCTCCGAATCTCTGAAGTTGCTCGATCACGTCGGCCTGGCAGTCGCGGCTATGGATCACGACCGGCTTGCCCAGGGCCCGACCCAGCCGCAGGTGTCGCCCGAAGTAATCCTGCTGGAGGGCGAACGGGGCCCGCGTCCAGTAGCGATCGAGGCCGGTCTCCCCCAGGGCCACCACCCGGGCATGGAGGGCAAGCCGCTCGACCTCGGCCCAGTCGTCGTTCGCCGCGTCGGCGGTCTCGTTGGGGTGGATGCCCACCGCCGCGAAGACTCCCGGATAGCGATCGGCAACCGCGAGGACGGCCGGCGAGTCGGCCCGATCGGTCGCGATGGCGACCATCTGCGTCACGCCGGCCTGACGCGCCGACTCGATCACTCCGTCCAGGTCATCCGCGAACTTGGAGGAGGCCAGATGGGCGTGGGTGTCGATCAGGTCCAGGGGCCCGGGCTCGTCGGTCATGCTCGCTCGGAAGGGGCCGGGGCTCCGTCCTTCTCGCCTTCAAAATAACCGACGATCTCGAGCCGATATCCCGTGACGTGGAACCCCTGATCCTGGAGCGAGGCCGTGAGGGCGGGGTCGAGCTTGGCGATCAGTTCCGGGTCGAAGCGCGTCTCCAGGTCCCGGACCGATCCGGTCTTGAGGCATCTCAGGTGATAGTGGTTCTCGCCGCGGGCGTCGTAGCGCGCCGACCCCTCGTCGCCCGAGAGCTTGACCACGAGATCGGAGGCGACCAACGCTTCCAGGGCCTTGTAGACGGTGGCCAGGCTGATGCTGGGGATCGCCTGGCGGACGGCGGTATACACGTCCTCGGCCGAGGGATGGCCGAGCCCCTCGGTGGTGGCGCGAACCAGATGGTCGTACACCGCGATCCTCTGCCGCGTGCAGCGCCAACCGGCCCGTTCCAGGGCGTCGCGGAGGGCATCAACATGGGGCAAGGCAACGGCCATCGTTCCGGTCTCTCCGTCCGAGCGTCGGGGTGATCCATGGCCTCGGGACCGTGGATGTCATCTATTGTTGATCTCCTTGACAGCGATGTCAACCGCCTGTTAGTCTTGATATGCGGGTCGTTTAGGAAGCTTGCGTCGCGCCACCGGACCGCGAAGCCCGCGAGGGCCTCGCCTGGTTGCGATCGATGTTGCGGGTTTTCGAGGCGTCCTGGTTCTCGCCTGCTGCTGAGCTTTTCCACGGAGAGCACGAGCGGTCTCGTGGTCGCCGGTTGAGACTCATCATCATCGCGGGATCGTCCCGAGGAGGCGTCGCGCCGGGCCACAGGGTCGGGTCGCGGGAATGGGTTCGAAACTCGCCTTCTCGGGCGAGAGTGTTCCCCAACTTCCGGCGTCCCCTTCGTGTCCGATGAGTTTCGCCTCGGCTCGGCACGCCTCGGAGCGATCATCTCATGAGCGTCGATCTCGTCCGCATCGTCGATAGCATCCACCGCGACAAGAATATCCCCAAGGAGATCTTGTTCGACGGGATCGAGTCGGCGCTCGCCACGGCCGCGAAGAAGCACTATCCCGACGCCGAGGAGATCCAGGTCAAGATCGACCCGGACACCGGGAAGATCCGCACCACGGCCGACGGCAACCCGGTGGAACCGCCCGAGTTCGGGCGAATCGCCGCGCAGACGGCCAAGCAGGTGATCATCCAGAAGATCCGCGAGGCCGAGCGCGACAGCCTTTACGAGGAGTTCGAGGAGCAGAAGGGGGACCTGGTCACCGGCACCGTGCAACGCTTCGAGGGCGGGGCCGTGACCGTGAACCTGGGCAAGACCGACGGCCTCCTGCCCCGCTCCGAACAGATCCCCGGCGAGAGCCACCACCCCGGCGAACGCGTCCGGGCGGTGATCGTGGACGTGCGGAAGGTCGGCCAGCGGATCAAGATCATCCTCAGCCGCACGCACCCCGACTTCGTCCGCCGCCTATTCGAGCTGGAAATCCCCGAGATCGCCGACCAGATCATCGCCATCCGGGCCCTGGCACGCGAGGCCGGATATCGATCCAAGGTCGCCGTGACCTCGATCGACGCGAAGATCGACGCCGTGGGGGCCTGCGTGGGCGTGCGCGGCACACGCATCAAGAACATCGTGGACGAGCTGGGCGGCGAGCGCATCGACATCGTGCGCTGGAACGAGAGCCTCCAGGTCCTCATCCCCAACTCGCTCCAGCCCGCCGTGATCGACGAGGTCATGCTCTGCCAGCTCCTGGGCCGGGCGATCGTGCTGGTGCGCGAGGATCAGCTCAGCCTGGCCATCGGACGTCGCGGCCAGAACGTGCGGCTGGCCTCCAAGCTCGTGGGCTGGGACATCGAGATCATGACCAGCGAGGAGCTCGACGAGCTCATCGAGAAGGCCGTCGGGATCTTCACGAAGATCGAGGGCGTGGACACCGAGCTCGCAGAACGTCTGGTCGAACAGGGCATCCTCAGTTACGATGACCTGTCGATCATGGAAATCGACGGGCTGGTGAACACAATCGAAGGTCTCGACGAAGAAATGGCGATGGCCATCCGGGATCGGGCCGAGAAGCTGGCCGAGGAGCAGGTGGACGAAGGTCCGCGGCGCAAGGGCGCACGCTCCCCCGCGGCCGAGGACAAGAAATCCACCCTGAGCGACCTGTTTGTGGCCGAGGAGACCGTCCCGATCGCCGACACGGTTTCCGACGACTCGGAATCCGAGCTCGACGAAACCCCCGAAGGCGACGACCTGCGAGATGTCGCCCTGGCCGAAGAGACCTCCCATGTCTCCGGGCACGAGGTCACCTCGGCCCCCGATGACTCGGACCAGGACGAAGTCGAGCGGATCGTGCAAGAGGCCGTGGAGGCAGGATCCACAGGCCAGGAACTGGAAGCCCATGAGGCCGGGGGGCATGACCTCCCGATCTCCCCGAAGCCTGCGGACTCCCCTTCGACCGGTTCGGATGGGGAAACTCGTGACGACCGCAATGAGTGAGAATCCGGACATGACCCAACCATGAGGCCCGACCCGGGCAAACGCCTGGCCGGTCGCCGAGCCGCGATTTCCTCCTGACCTCCGCGCGAGATCCTCGTGCCAGGGCCCGGGTTGGGAATCTGGGCTTGGCACGATCGGCCGGCGGAGTTCACAATACCTAGTACAGTTGCGTCCCGAGCCGTCGTGGCGAAGGCGTGACCGTCTCAGGAGGAGTCGCCGTTGTCCACGCGTGTGCATGAATTAGCGAAGGAATTGGGCCTGAAGAGCCCGGAACTTCTCGAACGGATCCAGAAATGGGGGTTGGACGTCAAGCCCAGCGCCCTGGCCAGCCTCGACCCGGCGATGGTCGATCAGATCAAAAGTCTGGCGCAAGGCCCTTCCTCGCCTGCGCCGGTGGAACCTCCCCCGACGAAATCCACCAGGCCGGTCGCGTCCAAGGCTCCGGAGACTCCTCCCATCGGTTCTTCCCCCCCCTCGGCTACCGAGGCACGCCCGAAGGCGTCCCCCTCCAGCCCCGAGCCCGCCGTCGCGAGCCCTCCGCAGGCCGTGACCCCGGCTGTCAACGCGGCCCCGGTGCCTCCCGCGCCCCGCGAGACCTCGGCACCCCCCGCCGCGTCCCCCACGCTCTCGGCCCCTCCCGCCGGTCGCCCCTCGGCCCCGGGCGAATCCCGGCCCGTGTCGGGACTGAACGCCCCTCCGCGGAGTGGGCCTCTCTCCGGCCACACGTCGGCCCGAGGACCGTCCGGCGCCCCTCCCTTGCAGAGGCCCGCGCAGGGTCCCGGCCCTTCGCAGGCTCCGAGCGGGACCGCGGGGCCGTCGGGCCCGCGACCGGGCTCGGGCCCGGCCCAGGGCGGTGGCAATGAGCCTCGCCCCAACCCGACCGCGCCCGCCCCGCTGAAGCGGAGCGATTACATCTCGCCCACCGGCGCCCGTACCCCCCTGAACAGTCGTCCGCCGATGCCCCAGGGCGGCCCTCCGCCCGTGCGACGCTCGGCCGAAGGCGGTCAGGACGGCGGCCGTCGCGACTACAATGCCCCCCGCCCCGGCGGCGGAAACCGGCCTTTGCCCCCGGTCAACTCCAGCACGGGCAGCATGCCCCCGCCGCGACGCCCCGACGCCCCTCGCCCCTCGGCCCCTCCCGAGAATCGCGGCCCCCGGCCCGAGATGAAGTTCACGCCCGAGCAGTGGCTCCAGATGCGCCAGGCGGGCCAGATGCCCGCCAGCGGTCCGGTCTCCCACACCCGTCCCGGAACGGGCGGCCCCATGGGGCCCGGTCGTCCCGGACAGGGGCCGGGTCGCCCGATGACGGGCCAGCCGCAAGGGCCCGGAGGCCCCGGCGGAATGGCCGCTCGCGGTCCGGCGGCACCCGGCCTGCGTCGCCCGCCCGCGCCGC
>JANOBY010000806.1:0-2279 GCA_031411935.1 Planctomycetales bacterium
CGAGCCGAACACCGACTCGACCCGGTGCGCCACGCCCACAACCACGCCAGGACTGACCGCGATCCCCTTGTGCATAGTAGACCAGTCTATCCGAGCCACGGGGCCCGCACAATCCGCGCGGGGCGAGACGGTCCGAACCCGGAGGGCCCCTCCTCACGGATCGGCCACGCCACGCCCGTCACGACGCAACCAGGCTGGATAACCTCACTTTTCGGATATCGGCCCCTGTTCATGTCTCTGGTAACGTGAGTAAGATAGGTGGCCTGTAAAGTCTCACAGCCGGATATTTCGGGCTTCCCCTACGAGATCCCTCCCATGCGCCTCTCCGCCCTCCGATTTCGAGCGTTTCTGGCGACGCCCGCCACGGGTCCCCGACGGCTCCGGAAGCGGGCGAGGATGGTCCTGGAGCGGCTGGAGGATCGTCGCCTGATGGCGACCTTCTCCGTGATCAACGCCAACGACTCGGGCGCGGGCAGCCTCCGGCAGGCGATCCTGGACGCGAACGCGGCCGGGGGTGCCGACCGGATCGAGTTCAACCTGCCCGCCAACGCCCTCACGATCGCGCCCACGACCGAGCTGCCCGCCATCACCGAGGGGGTCGCCGTCGACGCGACGACCCAGCCGGGATTCGCGGGCACGCCGCTCGTTCAGCTCTCGGGCTCGGGCATGGGCGTGGGCAAGGTGGGGCTGCGGATCACGGGCGGGAGCAGCTCGGTCCGCGGGCTCCTGATCAACCGCTTCCGCGCGGCGTCCAACGGCAGCTTCTCGAGTTTCGGCGAGGGCGGGTTCGCCATCGAGCTTGCGGGCCTGGGCGGCAACGTGATCGCCGGCAACGTGATCGGGTCGGACGCGGAGGGCACGGTCTCTCGCGGGAACTCGGCGGGCATCCATGTATTGAACTCGCCGGCGAACACCATCGGCGGGACGATCGCCGCGGACCGGAACCTGATCTCGGGCAACTTCGTGGACGGGGCCGGGGTGCCCCTGGGCTTCGGAGCGGGCATCGTCCTCGATAGCGCCTCCTCCTCTGGTAACGTGATCCTGGGCAATTACCTCGGCACGAACGCCGCGGGGACCGCCCCCCTGGGCAACGGGTCGGGGGTGATCGTTTCGGGCGCCCCGAACAACCTGATCGGCGGGGCGGCGGCCAACGTCATCTCGGGCAACACGCCCTTCGGCGTGTGGCTGCGGCAGAACGCCTCGGGCAACCGCGTGGAGGGGAACTTCCTGGGCACGAACCCCACCGGCACGGCGCCCGTGACCCGCACCGTCACGACCCCGGGCGTGGCCACCAACCAGGTGGACGTGCTCCTGACCGAGGGGGCCACGGCTAACACCATCGGCGGGACCACGGCCGCGGCCCGCAACGTGATCGCCGCGCAGAACGTGGGCGTGGGCCTGAGCGGCGGGAGCGTGACGAACAACCTGGTCGTGGGCAACTTCATCGGCGTGAACGCCGCCGGCACGACGGCCCTCCTGCCCACCAACGCCACCGGCCTGGGCCTCTTGCTCTCCTCGCCCGCGAACACCATCGGCGGGACCGTCGCCGGCGCGAGCAACGTGATCGGCGGCCTGGGTGGCGGCCTGTCGGCCGGGCGATCGATCAGCGCCTCGGGCCTGATCGTCACGTCGGGCCCTCCGGCCGATCTTCAGGGGAGCGTGGTCACGGGCAACCTCTTCGGGGTGGACGCCGGGGGCGTGAACCCGCTTCCCCTGGCCTCGGGGATCGCGATCCTCGACGACGCCTCCGGGCTCCTGATCGGCGGCAACGCCCCGGCCGCGGGCAACGTGATCGCCAACATCCAGACCTTCGCCGTGAACGTCGAGAACGGCCGCCTGATCACCATCCGCGCCAACTCGATCTACGACACCGGCAGCGGGATCGTCCTGAACGAGGCCAACGACGCCAACGACGGGATCGCGGCCCCCACGCTGCTCACGCTGGTTGACGCCACGGGCAACAGCAAGACCGTGACCGGCCAGTTCAACGGTGCCGCCAACCAGACCTACATCGTGGACTTCTACGCCAGCCAGGACGCGACCCTCGGGGGCCCGTCGCAGGGCGAGACCCTGATCGCCAGCGGCCCCGTGACGACCAACGCCCAGGGCCTCGGCACGTTCTCCCTGCCCCTGCCCTTCCCCGCGGGCCAGCCCTATGCGTCGGCCACGATCACCGACCCTCTGGGCAACACGTCGGAGTTCTCGAACACCCTGCCGGTGCCCCCCGCGCAGGCGGATCTGGCGGTGGCGGTCGGGCCACCGGTCGGGTCGGGGGACGG
>JANOBY010000807.1:0-7587 GCA_031411935.1 Planctomycetales bacterium
GCTCCAGCGCCTCGCGCTTGTAGAAGGCGGGCACCAGGTACTCATAGAGCCGGCTGGCCAGGGGCCCCACATCCTCCAGGCGCTTCCAAAGGTCGTAATCGATCGGTGCGGTGTGGAATGCGTTCAGGCTTTCCACATACCAGGGGGCCAGCCAGAGCCGGTTCGCGCCCGAGATCGTCCCGTCCTCGCGCACCTCGTTCAGGAACTCGACCTCGGCGTAGAGCCTGCGCCAGGTCTCGCGCTCGCGGTCGCGCCCGTCGCGCATCGAGGACGACAGGCCGAAGAGCTTCAGGCCCCAGGTGGCGCGGATGGCGGCCTTCAGCTCGCCGTCGCGACGCCCCGACGCCGGGAGGTCCATCCTCCGGCAGAGGTCCCTCCAGGTCCACGAGATCGGATTCTCGAACGGGAACCCGCCCTCGGTCACGAGGCTCATGAGCGCCAGGTGCACCCGTCGCGAGAGGGGACCGGGATAGGGCGTCTTCTCGTCCCTCTCGGTGCGGATCACGGCCTCGATCTCGCGGTCCCCGCGGAGAACCTTGCGCCGGGTCTCGAACCCGTCCAGCGACGCCGACCCGCGCACCGCGAGGGCGAAGACGGGCAGCCGCAACAACGTGGCCTCCAGCCGGACCACCCTGGCCTCACCCGTGTCGCCCATTCCACGCACCCCTGGGAGAGAGATCTCGGAAGGAACTCAAAGAGAAACAGAGCACGCCAGATCCGCTGTAAACCACGCATTAGCAAAAACTTGCGTGCGGGGATCGGGGTTCCATCCACGCGAACGCGGGGTCTCAACCACGCCGGCAGGGGGATTCTACCACGCCGTTCCGGGATTTGAACCACACGCCCAGGGTTTTCATCCACGCACCTCGGATTTCATCACCAAATATCCCGGATCGGGGAATACCCCTCCGGGAGGTCATGATCGCGACTCGCCGCGATCCTCATGACCGGAACCGCATGCAGGTGCGCCAGCTTGCCGCGGGGTGCCGGTTGCCCGATAATCGCCCCGCGATCCGGGTCGACGTTCCGCCCCTTCGCGGGACCATCCGAGGATCTGCCGGGGAGCTGTCCGTGGACGAGAATCCTGCCCCCCTGCCCCCGATCCTCCAGAGGATCCAGAACACGCGCCGGGATCTGCTCGACCTCTCGGCGAGGAACCGGCTGATCAGCACCCCGAGGGGCTCCTCGCAGGGCCGACGCATCGAGGTCGTGGACGAACGCGCCGAGGATCTCTTCCGCTTGCTGGTACGCGAGCGACGGGCTATGTCGTTCCTGCCCGCGCCCGGCGAGCCCGAGGCGGCCGAGGACCCCGGCGAGCCCCGCGAGGGCGACCCCCTTGGCCTGCCCCAGCCGGCGGACGACCCTGCCGAGAAGCCCGCCGACGGGCCCGACCCGCGCCACTCCGACACGAAGCTCCAGACCCGCCTGACCTCCGAGAGGCTCCAGCAGCGCCTGCTGGACATGGCGTACGACGCGCGTACGTATGAGCAGGATCAGGGCGTGAGCATCCTGTACCTGGCGATCGGGTTCCTCAAGTGGTACGAGACCGCGGCCGCGGACAGGCCCCGATTCGCCCCCCTGCTGCTGATCCCGGTGGACCTGGATCGCTCGTCGGTGGCCAGCCGGTTCACCCTGCGGTTTCGCGACGAGGACGTGGCCACGAACCTGTCGTTGCAGGAGAAGCTCAGGGCCGAGTTCGGGATCTCCCTGCCCGACGTGCCCGACCTCGACGACCTCTCGCCCTCGGCCTACTTCGACGAGGTGAAGAAGGCCGCACGGGACCGGCCCCGGTGGGAGGTTTTGCCCGACGACGTGACCCTGTGGTTCTTCTCGTTCGCCAAGTATCTGATGTACCGCGACCTGGACCCCTCGACCTGGCCCGAGCATGCCCCCCTGGCCGGGAATCCCACGCTAGCGAGGCTCCTGGGCGAGGGGTTCGAGGCCGAACCGCCGATCTGCGGCGACCTGGAGAAGATCGACCCGCTGATCCCCGTATCCACGACGGTTCATGTGACCGACGCGGACAGCTCGCAGGCGATCGTGATCGAGGAGGTGCGCCGGGGACGCGACCTGGTGGTGCAGGGGCCGCCCGGCACGGGCAAGTCGCAGACGATCACGAACCTGATCGCCTCGGCGGTGAAGCAGGGCAAGACGGTCCTCTTCGTGGCCGAGAAGCTCGCCGCGCTCGAGGTCGTGTCCAGCCGCCTCGACCGCATGGGGCTGGGCGCCATGTGCCTCCCCCTGCACAGCAACAAGGCGAACAAGAAGGCGATCCTGGAGGACCTGGCCCGCACCATCGGCCTGGGCCGCCCCAAGGACGCCCCGTCCGCGTCGCAGGGCCTCGCGCACCTCCAGCAGGAGATCGCGAGCCTGAACCGCCACGCCGAGGTCATGAACACGCCGGTCGAGCCCTCGGGGCTCACCCCGTTCGCGATCCTCGGGCGTCTGGCCCGCCTGTACGGTCGAGGCGTGGAGGCGACCGCCCTCCCCCTGACCGGGCCCGACACGTGGACCCCCGAGACGTTCGCCCAGCGCCTGCGCGAGGTCTCCGACCTGCAAGAGCACCTCAAGACCATGGGACCGCCGTCCTCGCACCCGTGGAGGGGCGTGCGGCGGGTCGATCCGCTGTTGCCCGCCGATTTCCAGGACCTCCGCAAGCAGATCGCCGGGGCCTCCGCGGCGCTCGGCCGGATGCTCGATGCGAGCCGGAACCTGGCCGACGCCCTGGGCGTGACCCTGGCCGAAGGGGCCTCGCGCACGGACGCCGACGGCCTCGTGAGGTTCGCCGGGTGGGTCGTCGACGCCCCTCCGATCGACACCTCGGCGATCCTCAACCCGGCCTGGAACCTCATGCCCGAGGACATCGGCGACCTGGCCGCGCGCGGGGAAAGGCTCCGGAAGCTCCGCGACCGGCTCGACGGGCAGGTCTCGGACCTCGCCTGGACGACCGACCTGGGGCCCGTCCGCACGCAGATCGCGGCGCACGGGCGGTCGTGGTTCCGCTGGTTCCGGGGTTCGTATCGGGAGGCGGTCCGCACCCTGAAGGGGCTGCACAAGGGGCCCTTGCCCGGAAAGGTCGCCGATCGCCTGGACGTGCTCGACTCGGTCATCGCGGCGCAGGGGTTGGCGCGGTCGCTGGACGAACGGGCCGACAATCGGGAGCTCGGCCGCGAGGCGTTCGGCTCTCTGTGGAGAGGCTCGGAATCGAACTGGGCCGCAATCGACGAGGTCGTGCGGTGGGACGCCCGGTGCCGATCGGCGAAGCTCCCGTGGGGCCACCGCGAGGTCCTCGCCCGCCTGGGATCGCTCGACCCCTGCCGCGCGAGGATCGCCGAGACGATCGCACCTGCGACCGAGGCCCCGCAACGTTTGGGCGAGATCGACCGCGTGCTCTCGATCGACCCGGGGGACGCTTTCGGGGCCGATTCGCTGGACTCGGTGGCGATCCGCGACTGGGTCGATCGGCTCCAGAGCTGGGACCGGAAGGCCGAGGACCTCTCGGTATGGATGGGCTATCAGCGTCGCAGGCGGAAGCTGGAGGAGGCCCAGCTTGGGGCGCTGGCCCTTGCCGTGCACCAGGGGGGCGTGGCGTTCGATCGGGCCGTGGACGTGTTCGAGGTCGCCTACCATCAGAGCCTGATCCGCGAGGTGTTCCGCCGCGACCGGGACCTCGCCGAGTTCGAGGGACCGGCGCACGCCCGGGAGATCGAGACCTTCCGCGCGCTGGACCTCGCCCGCCTGGGCGTGTCGCGCGAGGAGGTGGCCACGGCGCATTACGAGGCGATCCCTCGCGGGGGGATCGGCGGAGAGATGAAGGTCGTGCGTCGCGAGATCGAGAAGAAACGCAGGCACATCCCCATCCGCAAGCTCATGAAGGAGGCGGGCAACGCGATCCAGGGCGTGAAGCCGGTGTTCATGATGAGCCCGATCTCGGTGGCCCAGTACCTGGAGCCGGGCGGCCTGACTTTCGACCTCCTGCTGATCGACGAGGCCAGCCAGATCACCCCGGTGGACGCCCTGGGCGCCATGGCCCGCGCGAAGCAGGTGGTCGTGGTGGGCGACGACAAGCAGCTCCCGCCCACGAAGTTCTTCAGCAAGATGATCGACGACGGAGAGCCCTCCGCGGACGACGAAGGGGACCTGAACGCCGGAGACCTGGAGAGCATCCTCGGCCTGTGCGTGGCGCAGGGGATGTCGCAACGGATGCTCAGGTGGCACTACCGCAGCCGCCATCATTCGTTGATCGCCGTGTCCAATCGCGAGTTCTACGACGGCCGCCTGTTCGTGGTCCCCAGCCCCTACCCCACCAGCGAGGCCGCGGGCCTGCGATTCCGCCACATCCCCGAGGGGCGTTTCGACCGCGGGAACTCGGCCACCAACCGCGTGGAGGCCCGCGCGATCGCGCAGGCGGTGATCGATCACGCGGCCAGCACGCCGCAAAAGTCGCTGGGAGTGGGGGCGTTCTCGGTCGCCCAGCGCGACGCGATCCGCGCCGAGCTCGAGCCCCTCCTGCGCGAGCGTGCGGAGCTCTCGGCGTTCTTCGCCGGCGGGCGGCCCGAGGCGTTCTTCATCAAGAACCTGGAGAACATCCAGGGGGACGAACGTGATGTGATCTTCATCTCGGTGGGCTATGCCCGCGACCCGTCGGGCGCCCTGACCATGAATTTCGGCCCGTTGTCCTCGTCGGGCGGGGAGCGTCGGCTGAACGTGCTGATCTCGCGGGCCCGCGAACGCTGCGAGGTCTTCAGCTCGATCACCGCCGACGACATCGACCTCGACCGCGCCCGATCGCGAGGGGCCTCGGCCTTCCGGACCTTCCTCCGATACGCCCAGACCGGCGTGCTGGAGGGCGGGGCAACCTCGCAGGCCGAGCGCGATTCGGACTTCGAGGCGCAGGTGGCCGAGAGCCTCGAACGCCTGGGCCACGAGGTCCGCGCACACGTGGGAACCGAGGGGTTCGTGATCGACCTGGCCGTGGTCGACCCGTCGCAGCCCGGTCGGTACCTCCTGGGGATCGAGTGCGACGGGGCGACCTATCACTCGGCGAGATCGGCCCGCGACCGCGACCGCCTGCGCGAGTCGGTGCTCAGGGACCGCGGGTGGAACCTCCATCGCGTGTGGAGCGTCGACTGGTTCCACCGGCCCGAGGAGCAGTTGCAGAAGCTCGTCGCGGCGATCGAGGCGGCCCGGCTCCGCGCGGTCGCGAGCCCCTCCCCAATCCAGTCCGAGCCCCCTACGCAGGCCGCGTCGGCCCCGATCCCCGTGCCCGAGCGTCACGATCCGCAGGAGGAACCGACCGAGCCCGAGGCCGTGGGCGAGGGGTGGGTCACGCCCTACGTGGTGGCCGATTTCGCCGTGCCGAAGGACCGGCCGATCCCCGAGGTGGGGCTGAACGTGCTGACCGGCTGCGTGGCCGATGTGGTGAAGATCGAGGGGCCGATCCACCGCGACGAGGTCGCTCGCCGGGTGCTCTCTCTGTGGGGCCAGCCGCGATCCGGGGCGAGGATCTCGGAGGCGATCCAGGGCGCGATCGACGAGGCCGTGGCCACCGGGCGCGTCCGGGCCGAGGGGGAATTCCTCGCCCACGTCGAGCAGACGACGGTGCCCGTGAGGAGCCGCGAGGGGCTGGATTCCCCGAGCCTCAAGAAGGCCGAGATGATCGCCCCGAGCGAGATGCGCGAGGCGATTGGGAGGCTCGTCGAGAACGTGGTCGGCGTGCGCCGGGACGAGGTCGCGAGCCTCGTGGCGAAGGCCCTGGGCTTCAAGACCACCCCCGCGAAGCTCAAGGAAAGCCTGGACGCCCTGCTCGAAGCGATGATCGAGGCCGGGAGCCTGACCGTCCGCGAGGAGCGGCTTTATCCTTCTTGAAACGCCTTCCCCGAAGGGGTGTTGCACGGACGTTGAATTCTTCTGGACGGATGGGCGTGGGGCGGGTCCAATGGAGGGAGGTCGGGCGGAGCTTCCTCCTTCTTTGCGGGCTGGTCCCGGGTGAGACGTTCATGAAGCCGATCGCTGCGATGATGGTGGCCCTGGTCGTGACGGTGGGCCAGGCGCGGGCCTCGAACCCGGCGCTCCGCGCGATCAAGCCCGTGGGGGGGCAGCGGGGCACCGACGTCCGCGTGACCTTCACCGGGCAGAGGCTCTCCGACGCCCGAGAGATCCTCTTTTACGAGCCCGGGATCACGGCCTCGGACCTGGAAATCGACCGCCGAGGGCAGGTCAAGGCGACCCTGCATATCGCCCCCGACGCGAAGCTTGGCCAGCACGATTTCCGCCTGGTCACGGCCAGCGGCGTGACCCCGCTTCGCACCTTCAGCGTGGGGGTGCTGAAGGACGTGGACGAGGTCGAGCCCAACAACGACTTCGCGAAGCCGCAACCGATCGACATGAACGTGACCGTCAACGGGGTGGCCGACAACGAGGACGCCGACCACTACGCCGTGACCCTCAAGAAGGGGGAGCGGATCACCGCCGAGATCGAGGGGATCCGCCTGGGCCTCACCCTGTTCGACCCCTACGTGGCGATCCTCGACGCGAGGCGGTTCGAGCTGGCCTCCAGCGACGACTCGGCCTTGATCTGGCAGGACGCGCTCGTGTCGATGGTCGCCCCCGAGGACGGCACCTACATCATCGTGGCACGCGAGTCATCCTATCGCGGGAACGCCGGATGCCTCTATCGCCTGCACGTGGGCAACTTCCCCCGCCCCACCGCCACGATCCCCTCGGGCGGGGAGATCGGCAAGCGCGTGAGCGTGCGTTGGATCGGTGACGTTCTGGGAGAGCGGACCACCGAGGTCCTTCTGCCCGACGCCCCCCAGCGCGACTTCGGCCTCGTGGCGCAGGACGACCGCGGGACCGCCCCCTATCCCAACGCGTTCCGGCTGAGCCCGTTCGGCAACACGATCGAGGCCGAGCCCAACGACGCGACCGCCTCGGCCACCCCGTTCTCGGCCCCCCAGGCACTCAACGGCGCCATCGGTGCCGAGGGGGACGCCGACCATTACGCGTTCGAGGCGAAGAAGGGGCAGACCTACGACATCAAGGTCTTCGCCCGCCAGATCCGCTCGCCCCTGGACTCGATCCTCTCGGTCTCGACGAAGGCCGGCAAGACGATCGCCTCCAACGACGACACCAACGGCCCCGACAGCTCCCTGCGGTTCGCGGCCCCCGCCGATGACACGTACATCGTGAAGGTGACCGACCACCTCAGGAACGGAGGGCTTGACTACACCTACCGCGTGGAGCTGAGTCCGGTCGAGCCGAAGCTCGTGGTCGGGCCGCCCAACGAGGCCCCCAGGCGGGGCACCGGCGTGATGGCCCTGGCCATCCCCCGGGGCAATCGCCAGGCGATCCTGATCAACGCGACCCGCACCGATTTCGGAGGGGGCGTGACGCTCGACGCCCGGAATTTGCCCCCCGGCGTGACGTTCGAGGCCGACGCGATGGAGCCCGGGACGGGCGTGGTGCCGGTCCTGTTCTCGGCCGAGGGCGAGGCCCCGCTGGGGTCGTCGCTGGCGAAGATCGAGGGCAAGCCCGCCGACTCCTCGAAGGGGGTCGCCAGCGAGTTCGCCTCGACCGCCGAGCTGG
>JANOBY010000808.1:0-5302 GCA_031411935.1 Planctomycetales bacterium
CCAGCCCGCGTAGTAACGCAGACAGTCGATCACCAGGGGCAGGTCGGCGTGGCGGCTCTCGGAGATCGGCTTGCCGTTGTCCAGCGTCTCAAGCTCGGCGAGCTGATCGACGTTCTTCTCCATGAGGTCGGCCAGCTTGTAGAGCATGCGGCCCCGGTCGCGGGCGTCGGTCTTGCGCCAGGGGCCGGTGTCGAACGCCTTGCGGGCGGCGGCCACGGCCAGGTCGATGTCGGCCTTGTCCCCCTCGGCGACCGAGGCGATGACCTCCTCGGTGGCGGGGTTGACCGTGTCAAAAGTCTTGCCGCTCAGGGCATCGCGCCACTGGCCGCCGATGAGCATCTTGGTCTGGATCGACTGCGCGAGTCGTCGTCGAGGTTCCGCGACGGTGGCCATGATTCGGGGTCCTTTTCCGGCCGAGGGGAGAGATCCGCCCGGGAAGCGTGTTCCTGGTCGGGGCGTCTGCACCTCATCTTAGGGCCGGGCCGAGGTCGGCTCAAGCGGGGCGCGACGGGGGCCGGGGCCTCATTTGGGCGTGGCCTCGGCCGTTGGGGCGGGCTTCTCGTCCTTGGCGACGGCCGGATCGGGCTTCGGCTTGGCCACCACGTGCATCCGGGCCTCGGCATTGGGGTCGATGTAGGGCTCGGGCGAGAGCGTGGATCGCTCGGCGAAACCCGTCTCGGCCGGCTGCTCCCCCTCGCATCCCGAGCGTTTGTAGAGGATGCGGCATTCCTTGATCTTCACGTTGTCGGCCTGCGTCCGCGTGGCCGTCCGCCCGAGCTTGCCTACCTTGAGCAGGGGGAGGACCGACTCGGCCTCGACCTGTGCTGAGTTCACGCCATTGAGCGTGAGCGTGCGCGAGCCCTCCACCACCTCCTCGGCGCGGACGATCTCGAATCCGTCGGGGAAGTGCCGCGCCATGAGCTCGCGGGCTTTTTCCTGGTAATGCGTGGGCCAGTGGTCCGTGTTCTCGGGGATCCCCACCACGCCGTACTGGCCATCCTGATAGACGTATCGTGCCTGGCCCGAGGTCGCACAGCCGGGGGCGGCAAGGCCGACAGCCAGCACGAGAGCCGAGACCTGCTTCGCGCAACGCATGGGTGAAGTCACCTCAAGACGTTCGCCTTCCCCAGAGGCCGATCGTCTTGAATTCGAACATCCTTCCCTCACATCCGCCGCATCTTCCGGGGAGGCAAAGACGCGGCACGAAGCGCCGTCCTTGGCTCAACCAAGTCTAGGATCCGGGGCCATCGAGTCAACGAAGCAACGGGCATGCCGCATCGCTTTGTCATTCTTACGAAGCCGCATCTTCAAGGAGCTTCAAGAATCCCGCACAGGATGTGGGCTTCCGCGACCCGCGGCCGCTTCGAGAGCGGCTCCCGATGGGCGGGGCCAGTCGCTGCGTCTCGCCCGCCTTCGTTCGAGACCGAAGGGTTCCATGAGGTGATCCGCGGGGGCCTTCCGACGTGGCTCCCACGGACCGGCTCACCACTTGTCCATGGGGCCGCTGGGCACGGGCACCTTGGGCTCGAAGTGCGAGGGGATCGGCGCGACCGGCCCGGACTCGCGGATCATCGCCACGGTCTCGAAGAACCGCTCGGCCGAGGGCAGGTTGATCAGCTTCAGGTACAGCGGCTTGCCCGGCCGGATCGAGTGGTTGTACCACTTCACGAGCTTGCGGAACTCGTTGCACGCCGTGCGCTCGCCGCGATGCTCGAGCAATCGCCGGAAATGCCGGTCCATCACGTCCAGGCGCTCCTCGAACGTGGGTTCGGGGCCGGGCTCCCCGTGCAGGGCCCAGTGCTGGAGCTGCCGGAACAGGAACGGGTTGGCGAGCGACCCTCGGCCGATGGAGACCGCGGCGCACCCGGTCTCGCGGAACATGACCTCAACGTCGTGGATCGTGCGCAGGTCGCCGTTGCCGATGATGGGCATCCGGTCCACGGCCTCGACCGTCGCGCGGATCCCGTCGCGGCTGATCGTCCCGCCGAACCCCTGCTCGCGCGTGCGTCCATGAAGGATCACCGCCGAGGCCCCCACCTGCTCGAACGACCGGGCGAGCATGGGCGAGGTGAGGCTCGTGGAGTCCCATCCCAGGCGCATCTTGACCGTCACGGGTACGGAGACCGCCCCCACAATCGCCTCGACCAGCCTCGTGGAGCCGTCGCGGTCGCACATGAGCGCCGAGCCGCCGCCGGTCTTCACGACCTTCCGGACCGGGCATCCCATGTTGATGTCGATGAGCGTGGCCCCCTCATCGACCATGCGCCTCGCGGCCTCGCACATCTCGTCCGGCACGTGGCCGTAGAGTTGGATCGCCACGGGACGATCCTCGGGGCAGGTCTGCCAGAGCTCCATGGCGCGCGGGCGACGCTCGAGGATCGCGCGGGAGTTCACCAGGTCGGTCGTGACCAACCCCAGCCCGCCGCACTCGCGCACCGTCTGCCGATACGCAAGGCTCGTATACCCGGCCAGGGGGGCCAGGAAGAAGCGCGAGGGGATGGAGACCCCTCCGATGGACAGGGGCTCGCGGGCGATCGCGGGCGGCGGCGGCAAAACGGAGTTGGAGGCGATCACGGAGAGACGGCCCCCGCACCCTTGTAGACGATCCCGTTCTTCATGACGAACATCGGCTTCTCCATCGCGTGAATGTCCTCAAGCGGGTTCCCCTCCACCGCCACGATGTCGGCGAGCTTGCCCTTCTCGACCGTCCCGATCTTGTCGCCCCAGCCCAGAAGGTCGGCGGCGTTCTTCGTGCCGGCGAGGATCGCGTCCATGGGCGTCATGCCGCCCCAGTCGGTCATGAGGAAGAACTCGCGTCCGTTCGACCCGTGGGCGATCACGCCCGCGTCGGTCCCGAGCGCGATCGGCACCTTCTGCTCGACCGCCAGGCGGATCGCCTTGCGCATCCCGGCCGCCGCGTCGCGAGCCTTCTGGGCCCGATCGCCCTTGAGCACGCCCTGGTCGGCGGCCTGCGCCACGCGCTCGCCCGCCATGAGCGTGGGGACGAGATACGTGCCCTTGCTTGCCATGAGCTTCGCCCCTTCCTCGTCGAGGAACGACCCGTGCTCGATCGAGTTCACGCCGGCCTCGGTGGCGATCTTGATCCCCTCGGTCCCGTGGGCGTGCGCGGCGACCTTGCGTTCGAGCTTCTTGCTCTCGTCCACCAGCGCCTTCATCTCTTCGAGCGTGTACTGCGTGGCCCCCACGGCGTCGCCCTCGGAGAGGACCCCGCCGGTGGCCACGACCTTGATCGAGTCGGCCCCATACTTCACCTGATAGCGGACCGCCGCGCGGCATTCCTCGGGGCCGTCGGCGATCCCGGTCTTCGGAGAGCCGTCCACGAGTCCCGGCTTGAAGGCGTTGCTGTCGGCATGGCCGCCCGTGATGCCGATCCCGTGGCCCGAATTCCTCATGCGGGGGCCGGGGATCGCCCCGGCGTTCACCGCCTTGCGCAGGGCCATGTCGTCGAAGTTGCTCGCCCCCACGTTGCGGATCGTGGTGAACCCGGCCATGAGGGTCTTCCGGGCGTTCACCACACCCAGGATCGCGCCGTAGGAGTCATAATCCTTGACCTCCGCCGTCTCCCCCTCCGGATCGCCGAGCTGCCTGCCCACGATGTGGGTGTGGCAGTCGATGAAGCCGGGCAGGAGGGTCACGTCGCCCAGCTCGATCACCTTCGCGCCTCTGGGGATGTCGGCCGGATCCTTGAGGATCGCCGAGATCTTGTCATCGACGACCACCACGGCGGCACCCTCGATCGGCGCGGCCCCGGTCCCGTCGATCAGCCTCTGGGCGCGGAGCACGACGGTACCGCTGCCTTTGGGCTCGTCGGCGTACAGGGGGCCGGCGGCCATCGCCAGCAAGCCCAGGGCAAGAACCGGTATCCGCTGATGAGTCATCGCGAGTCCACCCGAGGTCATATCCAGGGAGCATCCAGGTCCCGTATTCTAAACGCTCGAACCCCTCCGGCACGAGACCCACGGAATGAGGCCGACGACCGGCGACCAGGCCGAGATCGAGCATCGCGTGCTCACCACTCCCGAGGGCCAGGCCCTCCTGCGCGAGGTGGGCGAGGTCCGAACGCCAACGCCCCGCGACCTCGAACGCTGGAGGAAGACCGCCCCGGCCGCGATGGTGCACGCCGCGATCGCCCTGGCAGACACGCGTCGCCGGGGCCTCGCCAAGTTCTCGCGCGCCGATCTCATGTGGTTCGACAAGCTGGGGCTCGAACAGAGCACCGCCGAGGCCGTGGCCCGCCACAAGGCCCGGCGTTTCGCCGGGGCGAACGCCGTCGATCTCTGCTGCGGGATCGGAGGAGACGCTTCCGCAATCGCCGAGGTCGCCCGAGCGGTGATCGCCGTGGATCGCGACCCGGGGATGCTCCGACGCGCCCGCTGGAACGCCGAGGTTCACGGAGTCCTGCCTCGACTCCTCGCCGTTCAATCGCGAGCCGAGGGCTTCCCCATCCCGACCGGGGCGCTCGTCCATGTGGATCCGGATCGTCGGGCGCGTTCCGCGTCGCGGTCGCTCTCGGTCTCGACCTACGTGCCGGGCCTGGACGTGCTCCGATCCTTGCCCGGCCTGTGTCGGGGAGGCGCCCTCAAGCTCAGCCCTGCCAGCAACTTTGACGAAGTGCTCCCGCAAGGCTCGTACGAGGCGGAACTCATCAGCCTGGGCGGCGAGTGCAAGGAGGCGACCCTTTGGTTCGGCGACCTCGTGACTTGCGAGCGACGCGCCACCACGCTCCCCTCGGGCGAGACCTGGACCGGACGACCCGGCGAAGGGGCGTGCGCCATGGACGCCCTCTCGCGATGGATTTATGACCCGGACCCCTCGCTCACGAGGGCCGCTCTGCTCGACGGCTTCGCGGCGAATTGGGGCCTCGCGAGGTTTGAGCCCGGGATCGACCTGCTCACGTCCTCGGAGCGGGTGGAAACCCCGTGGCTCGCCGCATTCGAGGTGCTGGAGGTCCTTCCCCTGGACCTGAAAGCCCTGAAAAAGGCGGTCGCCAGGCACGATTTCGGCGTGATCGAGATCAAGCCCCGCGGCGTGGACGTGCAGCCCGAAACCCTCCGGAAGCAGCTCAACCCGCGGGGGACAAGGCCGGGTACGATCTTCCCCATCCGCGCGAGGGACCATCGCCAGGCGATCCTGGCGCGAAGGGTCTGACCGGGAGCGGTTTCCGCCCGGGAGATTCCCGGTTCTTTTCGCGGTCTCAAACCGTAGGGTAGGCGTCCCTGAACGCCGGAACTCGTTTCAGGCGGTCAGGGACGCCCACCCTACGTTTGTACCGCTACATTCG
>JANOBY010000809.1:0-3940 GCA_031411935.1 Planctomycetales bacterium
CATTGTGGTAGGCTCCCGGTGTCGTGGTCCCGGCCGCGACTTTGGCACGACGCCCGAGGGACCCTTTCACGCCCGTCCTTCGCCAGCCAAGCCCTTCCATCGCCATCCGCGTGGCCACGCCAACCGCCTGCCGGAACCGGAACGTGGTGTGCGCATCCTGCGTCCGAAAGAACCTGTCCACATCGGGCAAGGCTTCAATCTCGGCGATCACGCCCGCCAGCGCCGGACGGCGGTGGATCAGCTCGGAATCCTCCATCCGGCGGCGGCAAGCCTGGTCATCCAAGAGGGCCAGGACCGCCCCGAAGTTCACGCGGTCGTCGTTGAGCACGTCGACGAATCGCCGGCCCTGGTGATCGGCGAGAAAATCCTCGCGAGTTGGCATGGTGATCTCCGCAGAGTTCTTGGGTCGAGGTGGAAATCCGACACCCTCGTCAGGCCACCACTGTGACTACCTTAATCCACTCCTGGTTGGGGGTGGGTAAACCTCCTCAATTGTTCGAGACAACATTGCGCGTTTGCCGGATCTGGCCGACGAAGGTGCGGTCTACCCATTTCGCGAACTCGCGGCTGAAGGTCTGTGCGACGTCGCCGGAAGCTTCATAGCGAAGGATGTCGCGAGCGAACCCGGCTGCATGGAGCCGCCAGACTCGCGCCTCGATTGCGTGAGCATCGAACGCCACATCGTCAAACCCGTTAATGATCGCCGCCACGGAAGCACGCTGAATGTGACGCATGATGGCCCCGGTCAAGTTCGACCCCACACCCCAGGCTTCAAGACAGGTACCACGATAGCACGTTCAAAAAGACGGACGCAAGTAAATGACATCAGATTTGGAGGTCGATATTGTAGAGGTCTAAATCTGGATGTTCGTTTTCCGTCAATCCCCCCCGTAGGCCCCGTGCTGCCTCCGGCGGTTGGAGGTGAACTCCTCGGCCGTGCCCTTGGTCACGACCTCGTAGAGGGTGGCCTCCTTGTCTCCCGACTTGCGGAGGATTCGCCCCAGCCTTTGCACGTGCTCGCGGACGCTTCCGGAGCCCGAGAGGATCACGGCCACGTTGGCCTCTGGCACGTTCACTCCCTCGTTCAGGACTCGCGAGGTGGCGACGATGGGGTACTCGCCCGCGTTGAACTTCATGAGGATGTCGCGGCGTTCCTTGGTCTTCGTCTGGTGCGTGATCACCGGCACGAGGAACTTGCGGGCGATGTTGTACACCGTGGCGTTGTCGTGCGTGAAGATCAGCACGCGGTCGCCGTTGTGGCGGTCGAGCAGGCGAGCGAGGAGCTCCAGCTTGGCGGGCGCGGCGAGCGAGAGATCGCGCTGCTCGCGATAGGCGAGATAGGCCGCGCGGCCCTCGGGCGAACGGTGCGCGGTGAACAGGAACTGGCCCCAGGCGCCCGGACGACGCAGGTCGATGCCGTTGTCCTGGAGGAACCCCCGGTAGGTCTCCCGGCAGGACTCGTACCTCAGGCGTTCCTCGTCGCTGAGGTTCACATAAAGGACCTCAACCTTGTATTCGGCGAGGAACTGGCCGCGCAACTGCGTGATCTCGCGACGGTACACGATCGGCCCCACGAGGCGATCGGTGTGCACGTGGGCATTGTCGGCGCGTTCGGGCGTGGCGGTGAGCCCCAGCCGGAACGGCGAGATCGAGCAGATCGCGGCCTGCCCGTACGTGGGGCCGGGCAGGTGGTGGCATTCGTCGAACACGATCAGGCCGAACTTGTTGCCGATCCTCTCCATGTTGATATAAGCGGAATCGTACGTGGTGACGGTCAGCGGACGCACGTCGTACGAGCCTCCGCCGAGCAGCCCCACCTCGCTGGCGAACGTCACGCTCAGCTCGTCGTACCACTGGTTCAGGAGGTCGATCGTGGGCGTGACCACCAGCGCAGGGCGGCCCGCCTTCTGGATGCAGAGGTTCGCCAGGTGCGTCTTGCCGGTGCCGGTGGGCAGGACGACCACGCCGCGACCCCCGGCGGCCCACCAGGCGGCGAGCCCCTCGGTCTGGTGCGGGAACGCGGGCTTGTCGATGCGGATCGCCCACTTCATGGGCTCGTACGCCCTCGCGGAGTCGGTGTAGGGGATCGCCTTCTCGCGCAGGTAGGTGACGATCTCCCGATACCAGATCGCCTCGGCGCGATACAGGCCGGTCCTCGGGTCGCGCTTCAGGCCGGGAACGCCGCGCATGTCGTTCTCGGGCAGGCCCTCCACAAGGATCGTGCCGCCGTCGAACAGGAGCCGCAGCTTGATCTCGTCCGGGGTCATTCGCCGTCGGCCTTCGGGCGAGGGAAGCGGACGACCATCCACGAGAAGACCTCATCCACCGGCACGACCAGGCCCGGCAGGATGGGGGCGAAGTCGATTGCGCCATCGTCGGCCAGGCGTTCCGGAGGGCGGGCGGGCCGGTACACGTCGATCGTCTTCTTCTCGGGATGGATCAGGAGGCCGAGGGTGCAGCCGTTGGCCGTGGAATGGAGAAGCTTGGCGTGGAGCCTGGGGGCCGACTGGTCGGGCGAGAGGATCTCGACGTGGATGTCGGGCGGGACGAGCACGAGATCCGCGGGGATGCCCTCGTCGTTGAGCACGAGGTTCTCCGCGAGCTGGAACGAGACATCGGGCAAGATGGATCGACCGGCGAATGTGTGGCGGATTTCAAACGCGGCCAGTCCCAAACCTCTGGGTTGGGCGAACAAGTTCAATCGTTGGGTGAGGCCCATCTCGATCAGGTTGTGCCTGCGAGTTGGCATCGCCTTGGCCTCCGCCCTTCCGTCGATAAATTCCACATACGGAGCCTCGTCGATCTCCGGCATGCGGAGGAACTCGTCGAGCGTGAGGCCGGATCGGGTGGGCGAAGGCGAGGCCATGGTCCCTGGGCTCCTCAAGCGAGTCGGCGTGCGGCGACTCATCCTCGTCTATCTTACCCTACGAGAGCGTGAACGGATATCTCGCCAATCGCCTCCACGGGCCGCCCTCATATTCCCACAGGAGGAGGCTTTCGGCCTCGCCCTCGATGGGCGACCACGACAGGCCCAACTCCCGAAACGCCAGGGCCGCCTCGCGGGGATCGGCCTTGTTCATGATCGTCACATGGGGCCGATACGGCTGGCGATCCTGCGGGGTGAGCCACGGGGCGAACTCTCGGGCGAGCCGGGCATGGATCGCGGCGAGCCGCGAGGATTCCACCGAGATCGCCATGCCTCGGCCCGTCTTCTTCAACGCGGTGAAGCGGACGGGGAAGTCGGATTGCGCGGACGTGACCGCGGCCAGGATTTCGCCCACGCGATCCTCGTCCTCGCCCGGCAGGTGGTGGAACAGCGAGATGTGCGCGGGGACGATGTTCCGCTCGGGAGGGAAGTAGCGATCGCGCAGGGCCTCCAGGCGGCCGAAAGTGGACGGATCCAGGCCAAGCGTGACGAGCAGGGGGTTCGGGGTCATGGGCCACTCATCCCTCAGGGCGGTTGCACCATTGTAGGCCGTTCTCGTCGTCCGCCTTGCCGAAGGTATCGCCCCGGACCAGAGACGCCGCGAGCCGAGGGATTCCCTTTGCAAGGCCGACAGGCTCGCCGGTCGCACGAAGATTGTCGCGATGTCTCATCTCGATTGTTCCATCAACGGCCCGAGCGACGGGGCAGGAACGCGGCGGCAGGCATGCCACGCCCCCTTCCACCCGGACACCCTCCGGGGGACAATGGCCCGGCGTTGGGTGCGCCATCGTGAAGTGGCATGGGGCCGCCGAACGCGATCGCCAGGCGGCGCCGTCCTCACCCCTGATCCAACCCCGAGAGTTCCCGTACCGCGAATCCCATGAAGCCAAACGAACGTGAAGACCTGCTCAAGACCCTGAAATCTCGCTTCGAGAAGAACATGCGCCGGCATGTGGGCATGGCATGGGCCGAGGTGCAAGCCAGGCTCGAAGAGAACCGGGACGCGCTGGGCTC
>JANOBY010000810.1:0-5609 GCA_031411935.1 Planctomycetales bacterium
CCGTCGCTCTCGTAGAAGCCTAGGTCGGATGCAACGGACCAGGGACGCGAACCGCCGACGGACCGCGAAAAGCCCCAATTGATGCCGGGGCTCGACGAAACCTGGGGAGATTCGCAAACACGCCACCGGGATAGGCCGGAATCGGGCCTTCCTTCGTCAATCTCGCAGATCCGCCGCGAAGGGGTTGCTTGACAAAGATTCACCTTTGGCCTACCCTGGGCTCGACAGCGGCGGCCTCCAAGCGGGTGACGGGCCGGTCCGACCTTCGGGCGGGGTGGCTTGCACCTCTCCGGGGCTACCCCGGGGGAACTTCGTGAGTGCGCCAAATACGAGGCGTGAGCGCGGCTACGCCCTGCGTAGGTCCGCTCACGCTTGACGAGACGGGTTGGAGGCTCGCCGTTGTCGTCTTCCCAGTCCCCCAAGAGGGTGGCCAGGCGGCTGGCCGAGGCCCTGGTCGCGGGGCCGTGGGGCCGCGAGGATCTGGTCGAGCGCGGGGCGATGGCCCTGGGCCGGAAGCGGCGATGGCTCGGGCCGCTCGTGGACCGGATGCTCGCCCACGTGGGGACGGACTTGCGGCCCACGTCGGCGAGGCTGGGCGTGCTCATCCTGAACGACCCCGGGTTCGTGCGGGCGTTCGGCCGGGGGGCGATCGCGATCCCGTCGCAGACCCTGGGGATCGCGACGAGGCCCGCGGTCATGTGGCCGGGCCGGGGCGCCCCGTCGGCGTGGGGCGTCCCGGCGATCACCACGAGGGCCGAGCTTGCCGCGTTCCTGCGCCTGAGCCTGCCTCACCTCGAATGGCTCGCCGACCCGCACTCGCGAGAGCGGAGGTCGCCCCGCCCCTCCGGCCTCTACGCCTACCGGTGGGCGGCCCGGCGGTCGGGTTCGGCGCGGCTGATCGAGGCGCCGAGCCCCCGGCTGAGGTCCGCGCAGAGGGAGATCCTGCGGGGGATCCTCGACCGCATGGAGCCTCACCACGCCGCGCACGCGTTCCGGGAAGGGCGGTCGATCCTCACCTATGCCGAACCTCACGTGGGTCGGAGGGTCGTCCTGAAGCTCGACCTGATGGACTTCTTCCCGACGATCTCGCGGGCGAGGGTCACGGCGATCTTCCTGACCGCGGGGTATCCCGAACCCGTGGCGCGATGGCTCGCGGCCCTTTGCACGAACAGCGTACCGTCGCGAGTGTGGGACGCCGTGGACGCCCCGCCAAACACCCCGCAGATTGCGAGGGGCCGCAGGCTCCTCCAGCAGGCGCACCTGCCGCAGGGGGCGCCGTCCTCGCCGGCGATCGCGAACCTCGCCGCCTACCGGCTCGACCTGAGGTTGAGCGGGCTGGCCGACTCGGCGGGGGCGACCTACACGCGCTACGCCGACGACCTGGCGTTCTCGGGCGGCCGCGACTTCGAGCGTGGGGTCGATCGCTTTCATGTGCACGCCTGCGCGATCGCGATCGAGGAGGGCTTCCCGGTCCACACGCGCAAGACCCGCATGATGAGGCAAGGCGTCCGCCAGCGCGTGGCGGGCGTGGTGGTGAACCAGCGGACGAACGTCACGCGGGCGGATTTCGACCTCCTGAAGGCGATCCTCCACAACTGCGCCCGGACCGGCCCTGCCGATCAAAACCGCTCGGGGCACCCCGATTTCCGGTCCCACCTGCTGGGCCGGATCGCCCACGCGAGCCTGCTGAACCCGGAACGCGGCAGGAAGCTACGCGAGGTGTTCGACCGCATCGCGTGGTGACGCACCCGCATCCCCCTCGGCCCCCGCTCCCCGATCCCGTGGGGCAGGCCCCCCTGACGACTGCATGGAGGATCTTTCGGGGAGGATCGGGACATCCGGGGAGGAGCTTCCTGGACCCCGAACCTTCTCGGATCTGGCCGCTACCCAGCGCGATCGCGACGGTTTATGATGCGGTTCCTCTTCACATTCGCCTCGATCGACCTCATGTCAAGAGATCCACGCATGTTCGGAAAGCTGTCGCTCCTCTCGCTCTCCATCCTCGCCTCGCCCGCCGTGGCGCAGGACCCGGCCCCGGCCTCCGCGCCCGCTTCGGACTCGACGGCCCCGGCCGTGTCGACCATCACCGCCAGGGAGCTTGGCGGCCACATGAAGTTCCTGGCGTCGGACCTCATGAAGGGCCGCGACACGGCCTCGCCCGAGATCCTGCTCGCGGGCGAATACCTCGCCTCGCGCCTCTTCGCCGCCGGGGCCGAGCCCGCGGGCGAGCCCGGTCGGGGCGGCAAGACCTACTTCCAGAGCTTCCCGCTGGAGGTCGTCACCCCGAAGGCCGAGGGCACCAGCCTGTCGCTGAGCATCGAGCGCGACGGGGCCAAGCTCGCGATCCCCTGCACGCTGGACAAGGATTTCACCATGTTCCCGCGCGGCGTGGTGCCCGGCGACATCGAGGCCCAGGTCGTCTTCGGCGGGTACATGCAGGCGGGCGAGGCCGAGACCGAGGCGTTCTCCAAGCTCGAGGTGAAGAACCGCTTCGTCCTGTTCTACCCCGGCAACAAGCCCGGCGAGCCCTCCAAGGGCAACAAGATGGAAGACGCCCGCACCCGTGGTGCTCTCGGCATCCTCATGATCCAGCCGCCGAGCAGCAGGGCCCCCGGTCCGAGGAACGCCCGGATGTTCGGATCGGCGTTCGGTCGGCCCTCGATGACCCTGGGCGCCGCCCCGTTCTCGATCCCCACGATCAACGTGAACGAGGGCATCCGCGACCGCATCTTCCGCGCCCTGGGTTCGACCAGCGGCCCCGAGAAGCCCGAGGTCCTGGAAGGCGTGCGGGCCCACTTCACCTACGCCGCCGACAAGGAGATCAAGTCGGACCGCAACGTCCTGGGCATGTTCCCCGGCACCGACCCCGAGAAGAAGAAGGAAGTCATCATCTACAGCGCCCACTACGACCACGTTGGCGTGGACGACAAGGGCGTGATCTTCAACGGGTCGGACGACAACGCCTCGGGCACAAGCGCCTTGCTCGAGATCGCCGAGGCCATCGGCGAGGGGCCCCGCCCCGCACGCACGGTCGTCTTCCTGTGGGTCTCGGGCGAGGAGAAGGGCCTGCTCGGCTCCGAGTGGTTCGCCGACCACACCACCCTGCCCTCCGACTACAAGATCGTGGCCGACATCAACCTCGACATGGTCAGCCGCAACGACGGCAAGAAGATCGGCGTGACCCCCTCGCCCAAGCACCCGGACTACTCCACGCTGATCCCCGCCGCGCAGGAAGCCTGCAAGGCCGAGGAGCTTGAGGCCGTGTTCGACGCCGACCAGTTCTACGGCCGCACGGACAGCTTCAACTTCGCGAAGAAGGGCATCCCCGTGATCTTCTTCTTCTGCGGGATCCACGCCGACTACCACCAGTCGACCGACGACACCGACAAGGCCGACTTCGAGAAGTCCGCCCGCGTGGCCCGCGCCGCGTATCGCCTCGGCTACAAGATGGCCCAGGCGCCCGACGTCCCCTCGAAGATCAAGGCCGAGAAGACCGCCTCGGCCGAGGGAGACTCCGCCAAGAAGTAAGGATTCAGGGCCAGGCTCGGGGAGTTGAAGAAAGAATCTCACCGCAGATGACGCAGATGATCACGGATGAAGGCAAGACAGTGTTGAAAATTCTTGATATCTGTGCTTATCTGCGTCATCTGCGGTGAAGTCCTCCCGCCCCGATTCACCGACACGGGCCAAAGGAAGGCCCCGGTCGGGTCACGCGATGGCGTGTGATGCCGGACGATGTTGCTGAATCCCTGACTCTCCCTCAGCGAGACAACGATGGCGATTGTCTTCTCGTGCCCGCGCTGCGATCAGCGCTATTCGGTGCCCGAATCCATGGCCGGTCGCCGGGTGACCTGCAAGAAATGCGGCCAGGAACGCAACGTGCCCGCCGCCGAGGCCGCGCCGGCACCCGCCCCGCCTCCTCCGGCCGCGCGTCCTGCCGCCCCGAGGCCTCCGTCCGCGCGACCTCCGGCCCGTCCCGTGGCGGCGTTCCGCGAGGAGCCGCCGGTCCTGGACGAGGACGACGACCTGGACCAGCCTCTGGACGACTTCGACGAGCTGCCCGCCAGCGCGGCGCTCATGCCCCGCCCGAAGAAGCCCGCCTATTCGGCCCCGGCGGCCCCCAAGGTGAAGAAGCCGAAGGCCGTCCGCCGGGAGGCCGACGACCTGCCCTTCCCGCCGATCGTGACCTTCGGCCTCTGCCTGTTCGGGCTGCTGTTCTTGCTGGCCGGCGGGTCGATGGTCGCCAACGAGTCCCAGAAGGGCAACCCCAACGCGAGCCTTTTGGGCGTGGTGATGATCCTCTTCGTCGCGTCGTTCGGGCTGATGATCGTGGCCGTGTTCAAGGTCCTCCTGCACGCCAACACGTATTCGGGATTCCTCGCCGCCCTGGGCTGCTTCTTCATCCCGTTCTTCATCGTCGGCTATGTGATCCTCAATTTTCACGACACGAAGCGTTACCTGCTCTGGTACGGGGGCGGGGTCGTCGGAATGATCGTGACCGCGCTCATGCTGCCCGCGTTCGCCCAGGTGGGGCGGGCCGACGCGCGTAGAGGCGGGGCCGAGGCCGACGCGCGCGAGGCCGCAGCCGCAGCCCTGCCGCCCGGCTTCGTGATCCCCGGAGGCCACGCGCAGGATTATCCCCTCGAGGTCATCGCCACGGGCCTGCCCGACGAGGTCTCCGCCGAGTTGTTCCGCAAGAAGCTCGACGACGTGCTGGAGCCGAACCCGGGCGGCCGGGGGATGTTCGGGGGGGGCTGGGCCAACGGCGGGAGCACCACCACCGTCTTCCCCGTCCGCGACCCCAGGGCGTTCATGAACCGGATCACCTTTGCCAAGGACATGAAGCTGTCGGGACGAACCCTCACGCTCACGGCGGACCTGTCCGAGGCCGACCTCGCCGACGCCCGGCAGGTCAAGGCCGACGAGAAGGCCCGCGAGGCCGAGGTGAAGGCCGTGCTCGATGCCCAGGCCGTGGCCGCCGCGAAGCCGAAGGCGGAATCCGAGAACCCGTTCCAGGAGAAGCCCTCGGACAACCCGTTCCAGGAGAAGCCGAAGCCCGCGCCCGATCCTTACGTCGGCTCGGTGGACAATGCCCTGGCCGGGCTCCGCCAGGCCGACGCGGCCGAGGTCCGCAAGGCGATCCGGGCGCTGGAAAGCGGCGTCCCCGAGGATCGCAAGGACGACGTCCTCGCCGCCCTGGGCCCCCTGCTCGACAGCGACGACCTGTTCACCGTGAACGCCGCGCTCAAGGCGGTCGCCACCCTCGGCCCCGAGGCCGAGCCCGCCTTGATCAAGAAGCTCTCCGACCCCAACGCCCTGGTTCGCGTGCGCGCCTGCGAGATCCTCACGGAGATCGGAGGCGCCAAGACCATCAAGGCCATGAGGAACCTCCCGCCCGACGCCAGCGAGGAGGTCCGGTCCGCCGCCAAGAACGCCGTCCAGGTGATCCTCAAGCGGACCACCCAGCCCTCCAGGAAGTGAAGAGTTTCACGCGGAGGGCGCCGAGAAGAGATTCCGAGTTCCAGCAGTCCAGATTCCAGCAGTCCAGATTCCAGACGCAGATTCCGCGGTCCAGGGTTTCCCTCGTTCCCTCGCTCCGCGTGGGAATG
>JANOBY010000811.1:0-20758 GCA_031411935.1 Planctomycetales bacterium
GCGGCGGCCGAAGCAGTACCCGTTGATGAAGAAACCGCGATCAGAATTGCGCAACCACTTGATGAATCAAGGAGTTAGTGCTTAGCTTAATGCCATTCGGGTCAGGTACTTTATTCATCTTTCGAGCCCGCATCCCAGATATTTGGACCTGACCCCTATTATGATTCATGCTGAACCTGACTTGGTGGGGATGCGTCTCCATCCCCACCAAGGACGAGCGGGATTGGAGTCAGATCGAATCGGGCGGGTTTCGCTCGAATGCGATCATCTCCCGGATCACGCGATCGATGTCGGGGTCCGGCGAAACCCGGGGATTCGCCCCAGGCGGCGGTGTCGGATCGGCCGGGACGGGCCAGTAGGGAAATGCCGCCGCTTCGACATATCTACGGTAAAGATCATAGTGATAGACCGAGGCACGATAGGCGGCGTACTCGCGAGGACCTCGTCCCTTGTACATACGGTCCTCGGCCTGTTCCAGGGTCTCGTCGTCCCGCTGGAAGCTGTTGCATTCGTAAATCCCACCGGCTTCATGGATCAAGAGGTCATGGCTCTGGAGGTGGTAAGCAGCCAGCCGTCGGAAGTCCGCCTCGCGTCGTGTCACCGTTGTGGACGCAGCCAGGCCCAGGGCCGCCAACACCACGGCAACCATCATCCACCGCAGGGTCATTCGGAATCGCGGGATCCGCATGGTCCGGTCCTCCCGAGAGCAGGATCTGTCATTGCCCGGGACCTGTGAGTGGATCCGGAACCTTGGATCGTCCCAGGCTCACGATCCAACTCCAAGATTCCCGACCTGTTCTTCGTCCAAAAGACCGTGGTGGACGGGTCATTCCTCCCCTTCCGGCCAGCGGTCGGCCACAGCGAAGAGGCGGGCCAGGGGGAGGGCGAAGCCGGGGAGGAGTGGGGTCGTGTACGAGTCTTGCTCGCCGAGGGTTTTGGGCTCGGCTTCCGGCGTGGCGTAGTCGACGACCGTCATGGTCTTCTGGAACCGATCCACGATCAGGTATTCGCGGGCGCCGATCTTCGCGTATTCGTCGCGTTTGGTCTCGTAGTCACGCTTGCGGCTGGATCGGCCCTTGGAGACGAATTCGACGATGATCGTGGGCGGGTCCGCCTTCACGGGCAAGCGGCCCAGACCGGCCCAGATCACGCGGTCGGCGCGGCGACGGTTGGGGGTGGAGTGGATCGTTTCTTCGGAGAGAGTGGCGTCGAGCGAATCCCCCTCGGGGTGATCGTCCTTGTATCTGCGCAAGAGGTACTCAAACTCGCCGTTGGGGTCACGCTCCTGCTTTTTCGGGCTTGGCGACACGACGAGCACCTCGTTGATAAGTTCGTAACGCCACCCGGACTCGAATCGCGCGGCGTCGAACTCCTCGGGCGTGAGCAGCATGCCCGCGGAACGAGGGCCCAGTTTCAGTCTTGATGATGCCGATGCGGAGGCCATGCGAAGTCCCTCGATCCTCGGGTTCGGGTGAAAGCCTCCCGTTTCACTTCGCTTCGCCCATCTCGTCCTTCAAGGCCTTGGCCTCGGGGTGCTCGGGGTCGGCCTTGAGGACGGCTTCGAGCGTGGCCCTGGCGTCGTCGGCTTTTCCGGCGGCCTTCTGGGCCCTGGCGAGCTTGACCTTCACGTCGTTGGGCTTCTTGGCCTTGAGGTCGATGGCGGTCTGGTATTCCTCGATGGCCTGGTCGTGCTTCTTCGTTTCCATCATCGCGTCGGCCAGGACGATGTGGTTGGCGGGGTCGTAGACCTGGACGTAGAGGCATTCCCGGCCCCACTTCTCGGCCTCGTCGAAGTTGCCCGCCTTGAGGTGGTAGTCGGCCAGGGTCTTTCGCACCGAGAGGTCGTCGGCGTCGTTGGCCGCGATCATGGCGAGGTCTTCCAGGAGCTTGGCCTGGTTCTTCTGGCGGAGGTGGACGCGGGCGAGGCCGGCGATCCACTTGGTCTGCGCGGGGTCGTCCTTGCGGGCCATCTCGTAGAGCTTTTCGGCCTCGTCGAGCTTGCCGGCCTTCATCTGGAGCTCGGCAAGCAGGTCGATCACGCGCTCGTTGGGGTTGTCCATGTCGAGTGCGGGCTCGAGGATCTCGAGCGCGGCGGAGTTGTCGCCGATCGACTGCATGAGCCGGGCCTTCACGTACGAGGCCAGCGGGTGATGCGGCTTGGCTTCGAGGGCCTTGTCGGCGAAGGGCCGGGCCTCGCGAAGCTCGCGGCGGGCGAAGTGTTCGTAGGCCATCTTGGCGTTGAGGTCGGCGTCGTCGGGCTTCTGCTTGAGCATCTGCTGGAGCTTGGAGAAGGGGATTTTTTCCTCGTCGTCCACGCGGGCGCGGATGGTCTTCACCACGGCGTCCAGGTGCTCAAGGTACTCCGCCTCGAAGTCCTTCTTGTCCACGTTGAAGCTGGCCTTGATGGCCTGCTCGGTGGTGAGGCCACGACGGTAGGCGGCGAGCATCTTGATGTTCGCGTCCTCTCCGAATCGCTTGACCATGTACTGGCCATAAAGCTGAGCCTGGCAGTAGGCCATGGAGCGGTCGGCGGCCTCATTCGGGCGGATGAACCCGAGGTTGATGGTGTCGAGGTTGTGGAGCTTCTTGCGCGAGGGGACGCGATCGAGCAGAAGCTTGTTCCACTCCTGGGGCCGCGGGCTCTTCTCGCTCTCGACGGCGAGGCACTCGGTGTACCAGTGGGGGATGTTGAAGTCGGTCTGCTGGAGGTTGATCACGTGGGTCATCTCGTGCGTGATCACGCGGGCCCAGTTATACGGGCTCTTCATGGTCTGGGGGCTGGCCATGGCGATGATCTTGCCGGTGCATGCCCCCACGGTGGGGATGAAGGGCAGGCCCGTGGTGCGCCCGCTGAACCACTGGTGGTCCTTCATGATCTGGATCTTGGTCTTCGAGGGGAGGTCGAAGCCCAGGCGCTTCGCGGCGTCGTCGTGGATCTGCTCCAGGTAGCGGGACATGTACTTGCCGAGGAGCTTGTCCTGCCCCGGCAGGACCATCACGGCGTAGTGCTCGGTGTCGATGGTCTCGTACGAGGCGAGGTGCCGCAGGACCTTGAGCATGTTGTCGGCGCGGACGTTGAACGGGTCGGCGGCGAAGGCGGCGGTGAACAGGTCGTTGGCCTCGTCCTCGCGGCCGATCTGCATGTAGAGCATGCCCAGCCCGATGCGGGTGTCGGCGCGGCCGGGGTCGGCGGCGATCGACTTGAGGAACGCGCGCTCGGCCGAATGGTACTTGCGGCGGTCGGCCAGGCGCTCGCCCAGCGAGGCGAAGAACTGCGAGGGCTTCGGGTTGTACGACAGGGCCACGGCCTCGGCGGCGCTCGCCCCCACGGGGTCGACGAGCAGCCGGTAGGCGGCGGCCAGGCGGCCCAGGGCGTCCTCGTCGCGGGGGTTCTCGGTCACGGCTTTCTTGGCGGCGTCCAGGGCCTCGGTGAACTTCTCGTCCGAGATGTTCAGGTCGGCCAGGAGCACGTGCGCGGGGCCGTAGTGGGGGTTGACCTCCAGGGCGGTCTCGGCGCGTTTGCGGCCGGCGGCGAGCTTGTAGCCCTGCAGATCGGCCTGGCCCAGGGTCACGAGCAGCTCGGGGGCGCTGGAGTTGATGCGCTGGGCGCGGGTGAGCTCCTTCATGGCCGCGCGTTCGTTGTAGCCCGAGAGCAGGACCTTGCCCTGGAGCAAGGGGGACCGCCAGCACTTGGGGTCGGCCTTGAGCGCGGCCTCGTACAGGCCGTTCATGACCTCCTGCAGGGTCTCCTTCAGCTCCTCGCCGCGGGCGTTGTTGCGATAGTAGCGCTCGGCGGCCTGGCCGATGATGAGCAGGGCGTCGGCGTCCTTCGCGAGCTCGGCGGCGTGGTCGTTGTGGTAGTCGATGAACGTCTTGAAGGCGGCGTCGGCCTCGGCCTTCTTGCCCTGGGCTTCCAGCAATCGGGCGAGGGTCCATTTGGCGACGAGCTGGTCCTTGTCGATCTTCGTCGCGGCGTTGGCCAGGCTCTCGGCCTTGTCCCAGCGTCCGCGAGAGAACTCCAGGTCGGCGAGCGCGGCGGTGGCCTCGGCGCTCGGCTTGTCGCCGGTGGTCAGGGGCCGCAGGGTCGCGTCGGCCTTGTCATATTCGCCGGTCTCGACCAGGGTCTCGGCCAGCCCCAGGGCGATCTTGATCTTCGCGGATTCGTCCTTCTCATCCTTCGCCAGGGCCTCGTAGGCCTCGACCGCCTCGGCATACTTGCCCGTGCGGTGGAGGAGCCGGGCCTTGCCCAGCGCCTCGGCATCGGCCGCGAGGGCGAACGTGGGCGCGACCAGCAAGAAGAAACACGTCAGGGTCCAGCGCATGGTGCCGACCTCGCTTCCGTGGTGGTGGGTCTTTGAAGGCGGGGGCGGAAAGAGAGCGAGAGGGCAGCTCCGCCCGAATCATGATCCTTCTAGCTTAACGGACGGGGACCGGGCCCTGCCAGGGTTCGATTGCCGGGTCAAGCCCCCTGTGCCATACTCATGCGGTGGGCAGACCCATCGCGGAGGGGCCGAAGCCATGGCAAGCGCGACCGAAACGCGGGTTGTTTGGACCGTCAAGGACCTTCTGGACCGGCTCGGGCCGATGCAGCTCATCCGCATCCGGTTCGACCCGACGCTCGGCACCGCGACCGAGGACGATCACCTGGCCATCATCAACCGCGAGGAGAAATGCCGCCTCGAACTGTACGACGGGATGCTGGTCGAGAAGCCGATGGGCCTGCGCGAGGCCACGGCGAGGCTCTCCCCCACCTTCGTCGATTGGACCGTCGAGGAACTCCTCGAACGGTTCGGGCCGATGCCCCTGGACCGCCTCCGCTTCAACTCCACTCCCGGAAACGCCACCGAGGACGACCTGCTCGCGATCCTCGACCGCGAGAAACGCCTGCTTGAGCTGGTCGACGGGTTCCTCGTGGAGAAGACGATGGGTTGGTTTGAAGCCTGCCTGGCCATGGAACTCGGACGCCTCATCGGGAATTTCGTCAAGGAGAGAGGTCTGGGCGTGGTTGCCGGGGCCGACGGCATGTACCGGATGAGCACGAAGTTCGTCCGCCTGCCCGACGTCTCGTTTATCCCCCTGGACCGCCTGCCCAACCGCCGAGTCCCGGAAGTCCGGGTCTGCCCGTTCATCCCCTCGCTCGCGGTGGAGGTCCTGAGCAAGAACAACACCCGCAAGGAGATGGACGCGAAGTTAATCGAGTACTTCCAGAGCGGTGTCCTCCTCGTGTGGTACGTCGATGCCGCAAAGAAGACGGTGCGTGTTTACACGTCGCCCGAGACCTCGATCCTCCTCGACCGCACTCAGACACTCGACGGTGGCGACGTGCTGCCCGGCTTCGAGCTTCCGCTGTCCGACCTGTTCGACGACCCGATTGCGGAGGACTTGCCTTCATGACCGAGGGGGAGACCCGGCGAGGCCGATACGATTTGATCCTGGATCGCTGCGGAGGCGTGCTCGAACCGCTTCAAGGGCACGATCGCTGGGGCGCCATGCAGCGATGGCGCGAGGTCTATGCCGCCCCGCTCCATGCGGCCACGGGCCGGTGGACGTATCGCGGTTACGATTGGAATGTGTTCAGCGCCGGTTACGCCCGGGCCCTCGACGGACGCCATGCCGTCGAGGAGTACGAACTCCAGAAGGCCGAGACGTTCCTCATCTGCCCGAAGCCCGAGGCACTGCCGGCATACCGGGTCGCGGGCGGGACGTTGCCCGACTTCCGAGAGCTTTACGAGGACATCACCGTCTGGCCCGACGACCTCTCGTGGACCATGGCCTTCTCGCACGAGGAGCTCCTCTTTTTCAGCCGCGCGGAGTGGATCTCTTCGCCGGTGACCGGGCGGCAACGCCCCCGCCGCCACTGGTGAGCGGCTATAGGGATTCCTCACGCGTTCACGGCCCCTTCTCGCGGATTGAGGACGATCCTCCCTCGTGATAACATCGATCTTTTGCCGATCCGCGATCACCCCCCTTCTCCAATCCGGGTCGAACGATGCCCCACGGGACTGAAGGCTATCGGCTTGTCCTGTTCGCCTCGCCCGAAGACCCTTCGGCCGTCCGCGATTTGATGGCGGGCGTGACGGGCATCCACCCGACCGACGCCATGCAGTGGGTGGCCCGGGCCCCCGGCGTGTGGCCCCGGCCTCTGTCTCAGGATGAGGCGAAGCGGCTTCTGGATGGGCTTTTCGACCTGGGCGTCCCGGCCGAGGCCCGTCGCGCCGACCTGTTCCCGAAGCTCACCCCCCCACGCACGATCCACATCGCGGCCTGCCTGGACGAGGGCTTCCGCGTAGGGGGCCTGCGCGGGGAGCCCACGCACTGGGTCCCGTGGGACCGCGTGGAGGTGATCGCCGCGGGCCGCGTGGAGGTGCCCGACGAGTTCCGCGACGTGCATCCCCCCTCGTGGGTCTCGGCCGCCACGTCCGGGCTCCGCGCCATCCTCAGGAAGCCGCAGAGCCAGGCCCGTCGCCGGCGCGCCACGAGGATCATGCACGAGCCGAGGGGCGAGGTGCTCCTGGTGCGCCGCGACCCGATGATCTGCTTCCGCGTGATCGAGAACCAGATGAACTACGCCTACCTGGGCGAGGGGCTCCGGCCCAGCGCCTCCGAGAATTTCCCCCTGCTCTTGAAAGACCTCCGCGACCGCGCGACCGGGGCCTACATCACGCCCACGACCGAGAGCCTGCTGGAAGGCGGCCCCGCCGAGGACTGGGCGTTCGCGTCGTCGCAGGCCCTGATCGACTACGCCACGCTCAGGCTCCTCTGGAGCTGGTACCGCAAGGACCGCGACGCCGACCGGCACACCACGTCCTGAGCGCCAGGGCCCCCCGCCGGGCCGGGATCCCAGGGCGGCCGGGTGGCACTGTTGGCTTGCCCACCAGTGCGTTTGGCCGCGCCCCGCAGCACTGGTGGGCAAGCCACCAGTGCCACCCGGATGCATTCTGAACGGGGAGGTGAGGTCCCCGTCCCGGGGCGGTTGGGCCTAGAATCGGCTCACGTCGAGGCGTCCCCCGGTCACGGACTTTCGGGCCATGGAGGCCGTGGGGATGGCGTTCCTGAGGATCGCGTCGCGGATCTGCCTGGCGGTCGAGTTCGGGTGCAGCGAGGCGTAGAGGGCGGCGGCGCCGGTCACGTGGGGCGTGGCCATCGACGTGCCGCTGTAGCTGGAGTAGCCGTTGGCGACCGTGGACCAGATCCCCTGCCCGGGCGCGGCGATGTCCACCGTCTTCGCCCCGAAGTTCGAGAACGACGCCTTGGCCCCCGAGCTGGTGATCGCGGCCACGGCGATCACCGCGTCGTAGCCCGCCCCGGCCGTGGTGTTGTAATTGGACGGGTAGCTCGGCACGAGGTCGTTGTTGTCCCCCCGCCCGTCGGCCCCGCCGTTGCCGGCCGCGGCGATGAACAGGATGTTCTGCTGGGCCGCGCGGGTGATGGCGTTGAGCATGGCCTGCGAGAACCCGCCCCCGCCCCACGAGTTGTTCGTGGCCACGATGTTCAGGCCGTGGCGGATCTTGAGGTCGGTGAAGTAGTCGATCGCCCTCACGGCGTTGGCCAGGGTCCCGCCGTTGGAGCCGAGGAACTTGCCCGAGATCATGGTCACGTTCCAGTTGATCCCGGCCACTCCGGAGCCGTTGCCCCCCCTGGCGCCGATGGTCCCGGCCACGTGCGTCCCGTGGTTGTCCTGGGAGCCGGTGGCCCCCCCGTCGTAGATCGTGTTGTCGCTGTTGGCGAAGTCCCACCCGTGGACGTCGTCCACGAATCCGTTGCCGTCGTTGTCCTTGCCGTCGACCGGGTCGAAGGGGTTGGTCCAGACCTGCCCGGCGAGGTCGGGATGGTCGAACTGGAAGCCCTCGTCGATGATCCCCACGTAGACCGAGGACGAGCCCGTCTTGCCCGCGGCCCAGGCCTCGCCGGCCTGGCTCCCGAAGACGTTGACCTTGGCGGTCTGGTCGCCGTACATGTTCCACATCGAGCCGTTGGAATAATACGTGTCGTTGGACACGGCGTTCTTGCGGATCGCCGTACTTTCCAGGTCGCGGTTGGCCTCGGCGTAGACCACCAGGGGGCTGGACTGGAGGCTCGCCGCGCCCGCGTCGGCCGTGATCCCCTGGCCCAGGATCACCAGGTTCGTGCCGCTGGAATACTCCCCGTCCACGTAGGCCGACAGGGTGTTGAGCAGCCCCTGGACCTTCTGGGCATCGGCCCCGTCGGCGAACTGAACGAGCACGCTGTTGCCCGCCGAGGGGTTGGCCAGCGGCCACATGCCGTCCAGCCCCGCGCTCAGCAAGGAGCGATCCTCGAGCGACTCGACCCGCAGGACGACCCGGACGAGGCGGGCCGATCGGCGACGATGGGGGGACAGGGCGATGCCGGACCTCATGATGGGCTTCCTCGACCGGGGCGGAGGCGCGAGGGCACGCCCCGGGCCACCCCCGCAGGATGGGCCGACGCGGCGGGACAGGGTCGCTCCCCTGGAAGAAACCTAGGTCCGCAAATCGAGCCGTGCGGGGCTCCGCGGCGAGGTCCCGGCCCTGCGCCTCCGCGGGCGATCGGTTTGATGGTCCGTCGCTACATGGGCCGGAACGGTGCTTTACACCGCCAGGGCCGGGAGCTACACTCGTGAATCTTCTAAACCACGCCGCCCCCTCCTCTAAAGGGCGGCGATGGGGATGGTTCCCACCCCGGAGGCAGGAGACACCTCGCTGTGTCGCAAGCTAGCCGCTATCTCTTTACCAGTGAATCCGTGTCGATGGGCCATCCCGATAAGATGGCGGATCAGATCTCGGACGGCATCCTCGACGCGATCCTCGCCCAGGACCCCAACGCCCGCGTGGCGTGCGAGAGCCTCTTGACGACCGGACTCGTCTGCCTGGCCGGCGAGATCACCACGACCGCCATGGTCGATTACCCGAGCGTGGTCCGCCAGATCGTCCGCGAGATCGGCTACACCTCCAGCGACATGGGGTTCGACGCCACCACCTGCGCCGTGATGGTCGCGCTGGGCAAGCAGTCGCCCGACATCGCCCAGGGCGTTGACGAGGACAGCAGCACCGGCAAGGACATCGGCGCCGGCGACCAGGGCCTCATGTTCGGCTACGCCTCGAACGAGACGCCCGAGCTCATGCCCCTGCCCATCGCCCTGTCGCACCGGATCATCAACCGGATCACCGAGCTTCGCCAGAACGGCACGATCAAGTGGCTGCGGCCCGACTCCAAGAGCCAGGTCACGATCGAGTACAAGGACGGCGTGCCCGTCCGCGTGCACACCGTGGTCGTCTCCACCCAGCACTCGCCCGACGTCGACCACAAGACCCTCTGCGAGGTCATCCGCACGCAGGTCATCGAGCCCTGCCTGCCCAAGGACCTCTCGACCGAGGGGATCGTCTACCACATCAACCCCACCGGCAAGTTCGTGGTGGGCGGCCCCCACGGCGACGCCGGGGTGACCGGCCGCAAGATCATCGTGGACACCTACGGGGGGCGGGCCCGCCACGGCGGGGGCGCCTTCTCCGGCAAGGACCCCACCAAGGTCGACCGCTCCGCCGCCTACATGGCCCGCTACGTGGCCAAGAACGTGGTCGCCACGGGCCTGGCCGACCGCTGCGAGATCCAGCTGGCCTACGCCATCGGCGTGAGCGAGCCGGTGAGCGTATTCGTGGACACCGAGGGCACCGGCAAGATCTCCGACGCCGAGATCTCCGAGCTCGTCCGCAAGACCTTCCCGCTCACCCCCGGCGGCATTATCAGCCACCTCAACCTGCGCCGGCCGATCTACCGCAAGACCGCCTCGGGTGGGCACTTCGGACGCAACGACCCGGACTTCACCTGGGAAAAGACCGACAAGGCCGACGCCCTCAAGAAGGCCGCCGAAGCCCTGGCCGTGACGGCCTGATCCTGGCTCGCGAAGAACGCCAACAGAAAAAACGCAAGGTCTCGCGGGCGAGAGGACACCCTCTTGCCCGCGAGACCTTCGCATTGGGGGAGCAACGCCCGCGAGTCCGGGGCGTTGCTCTGCCCGCCAAAAACCCTGAGTAAGCGGGCAGGGACGTCCTACTGGAAATTCCCCGGTGCTTTCCTGTAGCGCCCCCCGCAATCTGGCCGGGTGGGGCGTGTGCCCCGGCCCGGCGGATCCTTCCGGGGTGGATGCCGTTTAGAAATTGTACAGGTCCACCTCGGGCGTGACCGAGTAGCGGTCCCGGCCCGTGCCCCCGTCGGCGATGAGCACGCTGTCGACCCTCACGTTCTGCACCCCGTAGGCGTTCAGCCCGATGAAGTCGTTGCCCGACCCGCCCCGCGCGTCGATGTTCAGGAGTCCGAAAGCCACGTCGTCCAGGTCTATCTCCACGTTCACCTGGTCGCGCCCGGACGCGCCGTCGAGGATCATGTCGAGCTTGGAGTCGCCGTCCAGCGCGATCAGGTTCGAAGCCACCGCGATGTCGTCGTTGCCCGACCCACCGTCCACGTCCATCTGCACGAACGCGTCGAGCAGGTCGCCCAGCAGGGCGGCGTCATAACGGTCGTTGCCCGAGCCCAGGAACGTGTTCACGACGAGGTCGGCCGAGCGGACCGTCCCCACGTCCACGATGGCCGTGTCGTTGCCCGAGCCCAGATCCAGGTTCACCGTCCGCGACGAGTCCAGCGAATCCGACAGACGATAGCGCACCCAGTCCGACCCCCCGCGGGTCTCGACCTCGATGCGCGTGACGCCGCTGAACAGGACGTCGAAATCGCCGTTCACGTCCTCGTAGGCGCCGTCGCCGAACCGGTTGATGCGGCCGATCACGCCCACGGTGCCGAGCCCGTCGTCCACGATGTCGAACCGGTTGACGCGGTTGTCGCCCTGGATCACCAGGGTGCCGTCGGCAAGCTGCGTGGCCGAGGTCGAGAGGCAAAGCCGCACCTCCAGCCCGTCCACGCTCAGCAGGGCGGCGGTGCGGTTCCTTCGCGAGGCGGAATTATGTCGTGAAGTCATGGTTGACCCCTTCTGGTTCCGGTGGTGATTGGACTCGGTGCCCTCAGGAATATCCGTAAAGCCGGATCCGAGAGTGCACATTCGGTTCCAAAATTCTCCGTGGAAGGGCCAGAAGCGGGACGCGTCTCGGACGAGCGGCCCCGGACCCGCTCACTCCGGAACGATCTCGCCCCCGTTCCGGCTCCCGAGGACCCGCCAGACCTCGCGAGAGAGGGTATCGGACGGGAACGCGACATGGCCGTCGAGGAAAAGCGTGTGGGCGCCATCGGCGTGGCGGCTCCCCGCGGTCCAGGCGCCCAGGAGCTGGGAACCGCCGTTGGTGCAGGGGTTGCGATTGATGGGCAGGACGTTGTTGGAGAGGGTCATGACCGGGGCGGCAAAGATCCAGTCGGTCCCCTTGCCGGGCTCGTGGATGACGCGAGCGAGGGCCCTCGACCTTCGAGACGTTTCGCTCGCGGGGGCGTGTCGGGTAAGCTGTCGTGAGTCCGTTCCGGCCCCTCTCCCCTGTGTGCATGGCGGCCCTCTATGTCGCTCACGGTTCGCGATTCGGCACTGGACGCCTTCACCCGGTCCTACTCGGCCCGCCCCGAGGTCCTGGGCCTGGCCCCCGGACGCGTGGAGCTCCTGGGCAACCACACCGACTATAACGGCGGGCTCGTGATGGCCGCCGCGATCGACCGGTTCACGGCGGTGGCCGGTCGCATGACGGACAAGCGCGAAGCGAACAGCTTCACCGCCGACCTCGACCAGCGCGACGCGTTCCCGCTGACGGACATCCCCCGGGGCGAGGCCGGGTCGTGGGTCCGCTACGTGAGGGGCGTGGCCTGGGCCATGCAGGAGCGGTTCGGCCTCATGGACTCGGGCTTCGACCTGGCCATGGCCGGCGACGTGCCGATCGGCGCGGGGCTCTCCAGCTCCGCGAGCGTGCAGAGCGCCGTGGCCCTGTTCTTGCTGAAGTCAGGAGTGTTCGGCCCCTCGGCCCCATCCGACCTGGACGACGCGGCCCGGATGGACCTGGCGCACGTGCTCAGGCGGTCGGAGAACGAGTTCGTGGGCGTGGGCTCGGGGCTCCTGGATCAATTCTCGGTCCTCTTCGGTAAGGAGGACCACGCGCTGGTGCTCGACTGCCGGTCGCTGGCCTACGAGCGCGTGCCGATGGGGGATCCCGCCCCCGCGATCGTGGTGTGCGACTCCCGGACCTCACGGAGGCTTGCCGACGGCAAGTACAACGAGCGTCGCGCCGAGTGCGAGCGGGTCGTGGCCTATTTCCAGGCCCTTCACCCCAATCGCGAGATCACGCAGCTGCGCGACCTCACGCACGACGACCTCACGGAGGAGTGGCCCCGCCTCGACCCGGTGGGCCGGCTCCGCGCCCGCCACGTCCTGACCGAGAACGACCGCGTGAGCCACGGCGCCCAGGCGCTGAAGGGTGGCGACCTCGCGGCCTTCGGGCGGCTCATGACGCTCTCGCACGCCTCCAGCCGCGACGACTTCCAGAACAGCTCGCGCGAGCTGGACTTCCTCATCGAGGTCGCCCAGGCGGCCCCCGGGTTCCTCGGCGGGAAGCTCTCGGGCGCGGGCTGGGCGGGCTGCACGGTGAACCTCGTCGAGAGCGACCGGGCCTCCGCCTTCGCCGACTTCGTGAAGGGCGGCTACGCCAAACTCAGCGGCCAGGAGCCCATCATCCACATCTGCCACGCGGCAGTAGGGGCCGATGCGGAACGCCTCACCGCAGATGACGCAGAGGAACACGGATCTTAATTTCTGAACACAAATTCAATCTGTGCCCATCTGCGTCATCTGCGGTGAGGTCTTTCTCTTCACGCCTTGCATTAAGGCCACACACCACTTGAGGAACCTCTCCCATGTTACGCCTGCGTCTTGCTGCGTTGTTCATGCTGCTCACCCCGTCGCTGGGCCTGGCCGAGGTGTGCATGTCGCCGTATGTGAAGCGACTGGATCGGCCCGAGAAGTACCTCTATGTGTTCTGCGTGGATGCGGACGAGAAGGACAATGACTTCATGATCGTGGTGGACGTGGACCCCGCGAGCGCCTCGTACAAGAAGATCATCCACACGCTGGACCTCGGCTCGAAGGGCAACGAGACGCATCACTGGGGCTACACCGACGACCGCACGAAGATCTGGGCCGGCGGGCTCCTGTCGAGCAAGATTTGGATTATCGACGTGGCGACCGACCCGGCAAAACCCCGGATCGAGACGACCCTGGACAACGTGACCGCCGAGACCGGACTCACGGGCCCTCACACGTATTACGCCCTGCCCGGCCGGATGCTCCTCTCGTTCCTGGGCGGGAAGGACGGGGGGCTGCCCGCGGGCATGGCCGAGTTCACGAATGATGGCAAGTTCATCCGTCGCCTCGACCAGCCGAAGGACGCCCCCTATGGCTACGACCTGGCCGTGAAGCCCGAGCTCAACCGCATGGTCACCTCCAGCTTCACCCCCATGCGCAACTACAAGAAGCCGTTCAAGGAGATGGACACCAAGGACTTCGGCGACCAGATGGTCGTCTGGGACTTCAAGGCGCGCAAGCCCTTGCAAGTCGCCCATGCCGGCGCGGCCCCTCTCGAAGTGCGATGGTCGTTGAAAAAAGGCGCGAATTATGGATTCACGAACTGCGCGCTCGACAACTCGCTCTGGTTGTTCCGGGGCAAGGACGACGGCTCGTACGAGTTCAAGAAGGTCGCCGACACGGGCCCCCTGCCCGCCGACTTGCGCCAGAGCCCCGACGACAAATTCCTCTTCGTGAGCAACTTCGGCGGCGACACGATCCAGCAGTTCGACGTGACCGACCCCGACAAGCCCAGGGTCTTCAGCGCCGCCAACATCGGCACCCAGCCCAACATGATGCACGTCACGGGCGACGGCAAGCGGATGTACGTGACCAACTCGCTGCTCTCCACGCTCGACCGCGACGACAAGTTCTGGATCCGCCTGATCGCCATCACCCCCGGTGGCCTGGAGATCCGCGAGGACTTCGACATCGACCTCAATCACTTCCCTACGGGCCCAGCGCGTGGCCACGACATGCTGGTTAATTGAAGAATCTCACCGCAGATGACGCAGATGATCCCAGATGGAGGATGAAATGAGCCGGCTCCTTTCTCTGACTCTGTTTCTCAATCTGTGTTCATCTGCGTCATCTGTGGTGAGGTCTTCCGATCTCGCCGATATCGGCCCTGCGCCCGAGGTCAGGCTCCGGGATCAGCGGGACCGGGCGTTTGACCTGGCAAAGCTCCGCGGCAAGTGCGTGCTCGTGAGCTTCGTGTTCACGACCTGCAACGGCACCTGCCCGCTCACCTCGGCGAGGATGGCCGAGTGCCGCGACGCCCTGAAGGCGGCCGACCTGTGGGGATCGGGCGTGGAGTTCGTCTCGATCACGCTCGACCCCGCTCATGACTCGCCCGAGGTCCTGGCCCTCTACTCCGGGATCTACCACGCCGACCCCGCCACCTGGCACTTCCTCACCGGCGAACCCGGGGACGTGAACCGCGTGGTCCAGTCCTGGGGCATGTGGGCCAGGCGCGATGCGCAGGGCACGCTCGACCACCCGTCGCGTGTGTTCCTCGTCGATCCGCAGGGGCGTCAGCGCGAGATCTACAACCTCGACTTCCTCACGCCCGGATCCGTGGTGCAGGACGTGAAGGGGCTCCTGCACGAGTCGCCCATCCGGCCCGGTCGCTGATCGGCCCGCGAATTGCGGTGGAAGAGGAAGCGACCGACGCCGCATCCCCGTCCGAGACGATTCCATGCCCGACTCCGCGACGATCACCCGCCGCAAGCTCTTCGTGATCCTGAACCCGGCCTCGGGCACGTCCACCGCCGAGGTGGTGAAGAAGGCCATCGGCGAGCATTTTTCGTGCGACGACGGGTCGTGCCAGGTCCACGAGGTCCGCGACCGCGAGGACCTCGGGGCGCTGGCCCGTGAGGCGGCCGGGCGTAACGTCGAGGTCGTGGTCGCGGCCGGAGGGGACGGCACGGTCTCGGCCGTGGCCAACGGACTCGTGGGCACGAACACCCCCCTGGGCATCCTGCCCCTGGGCACGGCGAACATCCTCGCCCGGGAGCTGGGCGTGCCCACCGACCTGAACGAGGCGTGCGCCCTGATCGCGGGCGAGTTCGCCACCGCCCCCGTGGACGCCATGAAGGTGAAGGACGCCCATTACTTCACGCAGGTGGGCGTGGGGATCGACGCCCTCATGATCCGCGACACGAAGACCGAGGACAAGAAGCGGTTCGGCCGGCTCGCCTACATGTGGACCGGCGCCGTGAGGCTGATCGGCTTCCAGCCCCGTCGATTCACGCTCACGATCGACGGCAAGGCCGTCAAGGCCCGGGCCTCGCAGGTGCTCGTGGCCAACTGCGCCACGCTCGGTCAGAAGCCGCTCACGTGGGGGCCGAACATCAAGGTGGACGACGGACAGGTGGACGTGTGCGTGATCCGCGCCGGGTCGCTGTGGGACTTCGCCCGCGTGTCGTGGAACGTCCTGAGGGGCACCCACCGCGACGACCCCAAGCTCCACTACCGCAAAGCCTCGAAGGCCGTGACGATCCACACCCGCAAGCCCCTGCCCGTCCAGGGGGACGGCGAGGTCATCGCCGACACCCCGGTCGAGGTCCAGGTCGTCAAGGGCGCCGTGAGGGTCGTCGTGCCCGGAACCGGCGCAAGCTCGGGTTGATTCTCTGAGCCGAGCGAGAATCGCCCGGTCGGCCTCTTCAGAGGAGCGACACATGAGGGATCGCCGATTCACCATCGCCGACGGCCTGGTCCTCGTGGCCGCGACCGCGATCGGGTTCACGCTGCCCCGCTGGGTCATGCCCGGCAGTCTTCCCGCCGTCCCTGGAATGATCTCGCGGCGGTGCTCTGCGTCTTCGGGGTGGGCCTGGCGCTGGCCTCCTATCGGCCGAGCACGAGGAGGCGAGGCGCACGATCCGGCCCCGGGCACATGGCCGCGGCGATCACCGCGATCGTGGCCCTGAGCTGGGCCTTGATGACCGCGCTGGACCGCTGGATCACGCCCTGGATCCCGCTCCCTCCGGGCACGACCCAAGTGTTCGGCGACCTCCTGACCTCCTACTGATTGGGCATGGCCCGGGACACGACCTGGGCGATCCTCGCGGCCTGGGGCGTGCTGATCGCGAACCGCCGATGGCGCCCGGCCCGGGACTGGCCGGAACGGCTCGGCCGGATCCTGGGGGCGGGATGGCTTACCCTCCGCGTGTGGGATCTTGTCCTGATGGGAATCATGCAGGGTTAGAGCGATAGATTGACGCTCGTTAGGAGATCCCCGTGGGGCAGGCCGCACTGCCAGCACCACGGGGATTGTAGAACCCCACGGACAGGAGGTTGGCCCGCCAAACCCTTTGACTTCGGTCCTGGCTGCCCCCTTGGGGACCACCAAGGCTTTGCACCCCGACCGTTCGGCCCCGCCAATCGCACAGGGCAGCGAGCCTTCGGTCACGCCTGGAACTTTCCTCCGGACAAGGAGAGGGCTTCAGGGCAGGTGGATGTGTTTCCGGGATCGGCCGGTGATCGGTTTCGGCGGGGGTCGCGATACTATGGAGTCGTGGAGCCTCGCGCCTCCACTCCTGGCTCCTTGACAATCTGCACCTTCATGACGGCAACATCCGTCCACGTCCGGAAGACGCTTTTCGCGAAAACGTGAATTTGCATAACGAACCCAATTTCGGCTTGCTTTTGGCCTTTGACCCCCAAAACGAACCCAATTTGGAGCCCAAACGAACCCAATTTCAGGACAAACGAACCCAATTTCGAGGCCTCGCCGGGCCCCAAATGCCTGGGCGCGGCTCCTCGCCGAGCCTGGCCAATTTCGGGAGCATCTGGGCAAGACCCCTCCTGGGGTGAGGATGCGATCACCCCTTTTCAGGGACGTTCTTACCTCGTCGATCGCCCGGGGTTGGTGCCTGCCTTGAGCAGGTCCCTGGCGGCCTTCAGCTCCGGGTCCTCGCCCCGGATGAGGTCGTCCACGCGGGGCGTGACCTTCACGTGGGGCTCGACCCCGGCGTCGGGAGTGTTGAGGAACGGCAGGTCCTTTCCGTCGGGCAACGGGGCGTCGGCCGGGAACGTGGCGATCAGGGGCAGGTCGAACTCGACCTGCGAGTTGGGCAGGGTCGCGAAGAAGAAGGCCCCGCCGTTGATGCCCCGCCGGTTGCCGCCGGTGGCCTGCCCCACGAGCGTCCCGAGCCCGTTCTCCTTCACGAGCTTGGCGAAGTGGAACGTGGCCGAGCTGTTGGCGGCGTTGACCAGGACGATCAGTCGCCCCTCGAAGCGGCGGCCCCGGGGCGAGATCACGTCCCCCTGGGCATCATCGTCGTACTTCGTCAGGCGGAAGAACCCGGAGCGGTCGGGGACGGCCTTGTCGCCCCAGTCCTTGAACGACGGGTCCCACGTCGAGAGGTGGGGGAACAGGTCCTCGGGCAGGGAGCGATACCGGGTATAGCGGGCCATCCCGCCCGCGCGGACGGGTTTGGTCGCGACCCGCTCGAGGAGGAGGTTGCCCACGTCCAGGCCGCCCTCGTTGTCCCTCAGGTCCACGATCAGGGCGGGGGCCTTGCGGTCGATCAGGTCGTCGATCCCCGCGTCCAAAAACCCCTTCCAGTCCCACTTGCTGTTGTAAAGGGCCCAGCCCGGCATGCGGAGATAGGCGGCGCCGTCGTCCAGGGTCTCGAACCGCCAGAGGGGCTGGTCCTCGCCCCGAGGCGTCTGGGCTTCACTCGCCAGGGCCTCTCGCTGGAGAGGGTCGTGGGCCCCGACCACGACCTCGGCCTCGGCCTTCGCGCCGGGGGCTCGGAGCGTCAGACGGATCTGCTCGGCGGTGTCGAGGTAGAACAGGGGCAGGAAGATGTCGAACGCCTCGTAGCGGTCCTTACCCCGGACCTCCAGGTAGGCCAAACGCTTGCCCTGGTTTGCCCCGTCGGCGCGGGCGATGGTCAGGAGACGGGCGAGGATTTCCCCCACGGGATGACCGTTGAGGGCGAGGATCTCGGTGCCGGGCTTCAATGTGCCGTCGGGCGTGAGGTCGCGGGTCACGATCATCCGGCCGTCGATCCACCGGAACAGGAACGGAACGCGATTCTTGCCCGAGAACAGCGTCTGGGCCACGGCCTTCGGCTGGTTGAAGAAGTTCGCGTACGAGTGGCCGCACTGGAGCCTGGCGAGGAATTGCGAGATCGCGATGTAGGCCTCGGGCAGGGTCCGGTCCCGAGAAAACTCGGACCGGAGCGCGGCGAAATGCTCCTCGATCTGGGCCCTCGTGTTGTAGCGGTAGAGGCCCGGGTGGGCGGTCTCCTCGAGGCGCCGGAGGAGGTCCACGTCGGCGAGCAGGGCCTTCGAGGGGATGCGCGGGCCCCCGCCCTCCTGCACGGCGACGGCCGGTCCGGGGCCGACGAACACGACGAGGAGGCCCAGCAAGATGAAGCGCGGCATGCCGATCACCCTCTATGTTCACTTCGAGCAAGTTCAAACCTGTTTATATGATGTGCAAGCGATCGGCAAGGGTCGGCCCCGGGCCAATCAGGGCTTGCGTTCGGCCTTCCAGACCGAGAGGAACTCTCGCCCCACGGCGTGCGAGAGCCCTTCGAGGCGGCCGTTGCGGATCGCCCCCGAGTGGGCGTAGAGGCCGGATTTGTCCCCGGTCGTGAAGGCGAAATAGACGGTGTCCCAGTCGGCGTTGATGTGGCCGTTCTCGAACTCGGTGTCGTAGAACGTGCCCTTGAAGGTCTTGCCGGTGACCTCCTTGACGACAAACTCCTTGAAATAGTCGGGCTCGCCGGGTTTGGGCCGAAGGTCCACCTTCCAGGTGCCGAGCAGGGCCTGGGGGTCGGGCCTCGCGGGCGGGTCCTCGGAGGGGGAGGCGCCCGCGAAAACCCCGCAAATCGCCAGAGAGATCCCGACCAGAAGGAGAGTTCGGGGGCGTGGAACAGGGAGCATCGGGACGATCCCTTAACCCATAGACGCGGGGGCGGAAGCGCCTGAGTCTATCGCGACGAGGCCCCTCCAGGGAAGCCGTCCGAGATCGATCTCGGGACTCGTTCGCGGAAGAGGGCCTCCAGGCTCCATCTCTACGGCGAAGTCCCGGACGGGTGCCAATTCGCCTGAACGCTCTGGCCTCCACCCCCCGATTTATTCCCAGGCCGGACTACTGCGCAACAGATCTTCACTTGACGTATTAACGTACTCGCAGACGCCAAGATGCAACATAAACATGACGTCGTTGCATGCCTCCAGACAGACCCTATCTTTACGCATTTAATGGATAGATGCTCATTCTCGGCCACGCGATTTTTTCAGATCCAAAACCCACCGTATAACGAAAGGAGTTCCATGTACGTCCTTTCCTAATGGACCGGATTCTTATGTCATCACCTAGAACCGTCTCGTTCTATATTCCGTCCCTGGATGGGATCCGGGCTGTCGCCTTTTTAATGGTCTTTTTCTCCCATACTTCGCTTATCCCTTACCTCTCCGGTCCCTTCGGTGTGACCATCTTCTTCTTCCTGAGCGGGTACCTGATCACCACACACCTCCGGAGGGAATACGCCCAGACGAACACGATCCATCTCCCCCAGTTCTACTTGCGGAGGAGCCTCAGGATCTTGCCGCCGTTCTATATCACGCTTGGAGTCGTGGTCGCCGCAGCTTATTACGGCTGGATTCCCGGTCCGTTTTATGTCGAACCCGTTGTTGCGCAATCGTTATTCCTTGGTAATTATTATCCTCACTTCGACCGAACACCCCAGGCCCTGATTCCCGGAACCCAGGTCTTCTGGTCGCTGGCTGTCGAGGAGCATTTCTACCTCCTCTTCCCATTCGTGGCGATGATCATTTTGCGCCGAGCCAGGCCCAAGATGCAGGTCCTGATCCTGGGCCTGGCCTGCCTGGGGTTTCTCGGGTGGCGATGTTTGCTGGTGTTCCATTACGGGTTAGTCACGGAGAGGGTGGCGCTGGGTAGCGACACCCGCATTGACTCGATGCTCTTCGGTTGCATCCTTGCTCTGGGCCTGAACCCGGCGCTCGACCCGCCCGTTCGTCTGCGGCCGTGGATGGCGGTGGGCCTATGTGTCCTGAGTGCCGGCATGATCGCGTTTTCCGTCCTTTATCGGGATCCGAGGTTTCGCGAGACCTTCCGTTACACGATCCAGGGTCTGGCCCTGCTGCCCCTCTTCTATGTGGCCATCGATCAGAGCCGGAGCCCCTGGTTCCACTGGCTCGAATGGGGATGGGTGCGCTTCATCGGGCGTCTCTCGTACTCACTCTACCTGATCCACTTTTGTGCGCTAAAGATGTTCGGGCATGTGCTGCCCACCCTGCCCGAGATCGGTCGTTGCACCCTGGCACTGGGCTTCAGCCTGATCTATGCCTATGCGATGTTTCTGCTGGTCGAGCGGCCCATCGCCCGGCTTCGGAAGACGCTCCATGTCAAAGCGCGCTTGCCCAAGGCCACGTTCTCAGTGGGGGAAATGGCTCTTTAGATCCCCCAGGATGACGAGCAACGCCCGCCGTACTACCGGTTTGCTCATCCCGGTGCGTGCCAGATGGAGACTCCTTACCCGAGGATCGCTCGAGGCTATGAGTACAGCGACATGCACCCGGTCCATGAGGGCGGAGAGCCCCTAGCCCCGGGGGCGGTCCTCGGCGGAACCGGTGACGCCGGACATGAGGTTGTAGGCGGTGTTCACCAGGCCGATGTGCGAGAAGGCCTGCGGGAAGTTGCCGAGCTGGCGACGGGCGCGGGGGTCGTAGGCCTCG
>JANOBY010000812.1:0-3385 GCA_031411935.1 Planctomycetales bacterium
GCAATGATTGGCGCCAACAAGTAGAGCGGCTTGCTCACATAGCTGGGAATCACGTCCTCTTTCAGCATCATCTTCGCACCGTCTGCGAGGGGCTGGAAGAGGCCGAAGGGTCCGCAACGATTGGGTCCGATGCGGTCCTGCGACCAAGCCGCGATCTTCCGCTCGACAAGAATCAAGTAGGCCACTGCGCCCTGAGTGATCCCCACGACCAGGCCGATCTTGAGTAGGATGCCGACCACTTCTAGAAAACTCATAATTCCATCGTACCTTGACAAGTGGTGTAGACGGGCCAGGCCAACCGCATTCGCTCAGACCGCATAGCCTTCTTTCACCGAACTGGGGCGAGCGGCGTAATCGTGACCGGGTTGACCTCGCGGTCCTGGCGAGTCTTGTGCCAGGGATCTTGGTAGGAGAAGCAGCCCTTGACGAAAGCCTCTCCCGCCCCTCCGATTAGGCTCCCAAACTCGGCCACCACGCCATCCGCAAACGCCGAGAATACGGGAATCGTCGATGCGACCTCAGCCAGGACCCGATGCGAGCTAACCGGCCCTTCTCCCTTGCCGGACAAGATCGCAAGAAGGTCCAGGTCCGGCAGACTCCCGTCGCGAGGCGGCAAGGCCGCTCCGGAATATTGAAGCCTTCCCTGGTAGTTCACATATGTACCGGCCTTTTCGGCGAATGTCGATCCTGCCAAAACCACATCGGCCGCCTGGGCGAGCGGAGTGACATGAGTGTCGATGACCACCAAGACCTCGGCCTGACGCAGATTTCTAGCATCGCTCTTGTCAAAGGACGGCTCGTGGGCGTCGGAGGTCACGAGAATGGCCCGAAATGTACCATCCGCAACGCGACTCGACAGAGAATCATACGAGATCACCTCGCCCTGAAAATGACGAAGGATGGCTTCTACACCAAGGCGATTCGGGCACTTCTCAGCGTGAATCTTGAACTCACGAGGAATTACGAATGAAGTGTCGCCTGAACGTCCATCCTTAAGATTCGGGCTGAAACTCTCATCCTGGCCTAGTTGCGGGACAGGCCCGAGTGCCAGGACCGCGCTCGGACTCAGAGACTTAAGATAGGAGGCCGTCGAGAATGCCTCCTCGACAGTGAGAAAAGGAGATAGGACGCCGGCGATGGCACCTCCCTCGTTTTTAATTCTTTGAAAGCTCTCGCGGGCCTGAGTCGCTGCCTGTTCGAGAGTGACGGACTCGAGAGGCCCCTGTGCGGATTTACGCACATACATGCCCGCGAGCAAGTTCGGGTCATTCGCGGACTTGTAGCTGTAGCGACCCTCGTCACATATCCAATGATCATTCACCTTCGGATTGTAGCGAGCGCGGTACCGCCAAAGGTGACCACGGTTCTCTTCGCTGGCGATATTACAGCCGGTCGAGCACCGAGTGCAGATGGACTCGTGTTTGCTGAGAAACCAAAACCGCTGCTTGTGCAAAAAATCCTTGTCAAGCAGAGCCCCCACGGGGCAAAGGTCGACCACGTTACCGGCCAAAGGATTATCGACGGGGCGTCCGGGGAAGATGTTGATCTCAGCATGGTTGCCGCGATTCATGACCTGGAGTTCCCCAGTCTGGGTAATCTCGCGTGTGAACCGCACGCACCGAGTGCACATGATGCACCGGTCTTGATTGAGCTGAATCCGGTCGGATAGATCCTTGCGGGGATTGACAATCCGTTCCTCAACGAAGCGATGTTCCGACTGACCGTACTCGTAACTGTAGTCCTGAAGTCCACACTGACCGGCTTGATCACAAACGGGGCAGTCCAGAGGATGGTTGATCAGCAGTAGTTCCATCACCATTCGCTGGTGGGCCCTGACCTTATCGCTATTGGTCACCAGAACTGTTCCGTCCTTGGCCGGGGTCTGACATCCCGGGACCATCTTCGGAACCATGCGAATCTCACCGGTCTTTGGATCCTTCGAGCCGACCTCGATCTCGCACATGCGGCAGTTGGCGACGACCGAGAGGGCGGGATGCCAGCAATAATAGGGGATCTCGTGGCCGAACAGCTGCGCTGCCTGAATGGCGTTCAGGGACTCGCCCTCGGGAAGGTCATGCTGGAAACCGTTGATGAGAATGCTGGCCATCAAAACCTCGGGACAGGTGAACAGCACGTGTCGTCACGAAACATCAAGGTGACAACTCGATAACTTCGACGTGGACATTACCAACTATGGGGCAATTGTGAAAAAACAGCTTGAATCAGGAACCGATTGGATTCGCCAGGGCCCGGACCGGGTTCATTCCGGTGATTCCAATAACGGTTGGAGCCTCGCCATGCGCGAGGGCCTGCTGTAGAGGTGTCACTGAACGCTCCGAGGACTGGTGCGTCCTGATGTACTCTTCCATCTCGCCGCGGAATTTGGAAAGAGCGTTTCGAATCGGCCAGCCCGCTCCGTCGGCAAGGCCGCAAATCGTCGTACCCGGCATGATACCCATGTTCTTGGAAAGGTGCTCCATAACACTCAGGTCTTCGAGACGACCCCCGCCGCCTTTGATCCGTTTCATCATCTTGTAGAGCCAGCCGGTGCCCTCGCGGCATGGGGTGCATTGGCCGCAGCTCTCATGGGCAAAGAATCGGGCACAGTTATGGAGGTAATCCATGATGCCCGTGGTCTCGTCCATGACCGTGACAGCGGCGGTCCCCAGGCCCAAACAGCCGGGCTTGCGGATCTCCTCAAAGTCCAGTGGAACGTCGAACTCGGCGGCAGACAGCAGCCCCATGCTGATCCCTCCGGGGACGGCCATCTTGCCCTTGCGACCCTTCCAGACGCCGCCCGCGTGCTCATGAATGAGTTCGTTAGTCGTCACACCTAGGGGAAGTTCAACGCAGACCTGCTTATTTACATGTCCCGAGATGCAGTAGAGCTTGGGGCCATAACTCTTCGGTGTGCCGATCGACTTGAACCAGTCGGCACCCCGTTCGATGATGTGCGGGACGCACGCCAAGGTCTCAACGTTATTCACGACCGTCGGTTTTCGGAACGCTCCCTCGATCGCAGGAAACGGCGGCTTGATCCGCGGCCACCCCCTCTTACCCTCCAAGCTCTCGATCAGCCCCGTTTCCTCGCCGCAGATGTAGGCCCCTGCACCTCGATGGCAGTAAACTTCCAGGTCGAATCCCGATCCATAGATATTCTTGCCCAGATGTCCCGAAGCGCGGGCCTCCGCGATCGCCCGCTCCATGATGTGGAAGGCTTTAATGTACTCGAACCGCAGGTAGACGTAGGCCGTAGTCGCTTTTGTGGCGAAACAACCAATGAGTATACCTTCCAGGAACTGGTGGGGGTCCCGCTCGATTAGCAATCGATTGTTGAAAGTCGCCGGTTCCGACTCATCCCCATTCACGCACATAAAGGTCTGAG
>JANOBY010000813.1:0-3330 GCA_031411935.1 Planctomycetales bacterium
TTGCCGACCTCGGGGTTCCCGTAATAGTTGCAGTCGCGGGGGTCCTGCTTGAGGATCACGCGGGCGATGTGGTCGTGGAGCTGGAATTTGAGGACGGTGGCGATCGCGTAGTCGTAATACTGCGCGGGGTCGTCGTTGACGTGGGTCTTGGTGGCGGCGTCGCAGAGGGTCTCGGGTCGGGCCTCGGGCGGGCTCATCCCCTGGAAGCGGAGGGCGTGGCCCCACCAGGCGGCGTTCAGGCCGTCGTCGGGCACGGTCCCGGCGTAGAAGTCGCGTTCGAAGTGGGTCATGACGCCGGCGGAGAACGGCAGGAAGACGATCGAGGCCCCGTCCAGGGCCGAGTCGAGCAGCCAGGTGACCGGGTCGGCCCTGGCGGCGGCCTCGGAGAGCAGTCCGACCGACTTGAGGTAGGGCCGCTGGCCGGCGGCCAGGCTCATCAGCTCGCCGATCGCCTCGTGGTAGGCGCGGTTGGCCCCCTCGCGGAGGAGGACCGGGACCTCGGGGGTCGAGTAGCTGATGTAGTAGTAGATGTGCCCCAGCTCGTGGTGGGCCGTGGTGAACCACTGCATGTCGGGCTCGATGCTCATCAGGCTCCGGACGTCGTCGCGGAGGTCGACGTGCCAGGCCGAGGCGTGCGAATTCTTCTTCCGGCCGGTCGCGGGGTCGGCGGGGTAGAGGTCGGACCTTTCGTAGAACGACCTGGGGAGCTTCGGGAAGCCGATCGAGACGTAGAACTTCTCGGCCTGCTCGGTGATGAACTCGGGGGATTTGCCCTTGAAAGGCCCATCGGCGTCGACCCCCTCGACCAGGCCCGGCCAGTTCTGGCCCCAGCGGTTGGGGAGCCAGTGGGCGGGGATCGGCCCCTCGGGGACCGGGGCGTTGTAGCGTCTGGCCAGGGCGTGCTTGGCCCAGGTGTGGAGCTGCTCGTACAGCGGCTTGATCTCCGAGACGAACCCGTCGCACAGGGCGATCATGTCGGGGACGGTCATCCCGTAGTCGGCGACCTGCAGGGCGAAGAAGTCGTCGAAGCCGAGCTCGCGGGCCACCTTGTTGCGGAGGTCTCGCAGCTTGAGCAGGCCCGGCCGCAAGGGCGTGCCGATGGTCTTGGAGAGCTCCCACATGGCCTTGCGTTCGGCGAGGTCGCGCGAGGTCACGAGCACGTTGTCGATCTGGTTGGCCGACACGGTCTTCGTGTCGCCGTCCTTCGTCATGCGGTAGACGAACCCGTCCTGCGTGGCCGACTGGTCGGCCTCGGCCTGGGTGCGGGCCTTCACCACGTCGGGGATCGAGCCCGGGGCCTCGGCCGCGCGCAGGCGGGCTTTTTCCAGCTGGCGGATCGTCGTGTCGTCCAGCTCCCCGCGTTTGTCCAGAAGTTCCTTGAGGCGCTTGATCACGCCGGGCGCGCCGACGAACTCGTTGAGCGCCTGGTTGGCCTTGACCTGGGCCTCGGTGTGGGCCTCGCTCACGTCGGTGCTGGCGGTCCACGAGGCCTCGGCCGCGGCCCTATCCCTGGGCAGCATGGCGTTGGTGTATCGGGCCAGGAACGCGGTGGCCTCCTCCTGCGCCGAGGGGGCGGTCAGAGCGAGCGCCGACCCGCCCGACGACGCGGCCAGGGGGGCGATCGAGAGGGCGGCGGCTTGTCGCAAAAATTCGCGGCGGGGGTGGACCGGGGCGCTCATGGGCCGGGGCTCCTGGGAAGACGGTTCGTCGCAAGGACGTGGAGGCCCGATTGTAGCAAGGTCTCGTCCCGCTTGCCGCGCGCGTGCTACACCTATAGCATGGAACCAGCGGGCCTTGCCTGCGCGGGTCACGCCCCGTCGTCTCTTGCATCCGATCCGAGGCGAATCCATGCGACGCTTCCGTCATCGACCCGCGCTGCTGGCGCTCACGATCGCCCTGTCCGCGACGATCACGGTCGCCGCCACCCTGTCGCTCGCCCATGCCCGCCAGGACGAGCCCAAACAGGCCGACGAGAAGGATCAAGACAAGGGCAAAGGCAAAGACAAGGCCAAAGACAAGGACGAGAAGAAGGACGCCAAGGGCAAGGGCAAATCCAAACGCAGGCCCGTGGCCGCCGGGGCCCCGCCCAGGAAAGGCCGCCCCCAGGCCGCCGACCCCCTGAACAAGGCCGCGGTCGCGGCCGACGCCAACCCCGCGGCCAAGGCCATGGCCGAGGCCGCCGAGAAGGCTCGGGCCAAGGCCCAGCCCGTGGGGCCGCCCAAGTGGCCGTTCCACTACAAGATCAAGGTCGCCGGGGGCGACGGCGCCCCCCTGGCCGCGCACTACTATCCGGCCAAGGTGAAGTTCAACGCGCCGGTGGTCATGCTCGTGCACGACAAGGGGACCGGCCGCGCGGGCAAGGACTGGGAGGAGCCGCTCGAGGACCTCAAGAACCTGAGCCTGGCCGAGCACCTGCAGGAGCAGGGCTACTCGGTGCTCGTGCCCGACCTCCGCTACCACGGGGGGAACGCCCCCCGCCGCGAGCCCACCCCGGCCGAGTGGAGGGCCATGCCCGCGGACCTGCAGGCCTTCTACCTGTTCCTCGTGGACCGGCACAACCGCGGCGAGCTGAACCTCTCCAAGCTCGGCGTGATCGCCGACGGCGAGGCCGCCAACCTCGTGGCCGCCTGGGCCGCCATGCCGGGCGCCGCCGTGTCGAGCGAGGGCCGCGTGAGCGACCTGTCGGCCCTCGTCCTGATCTCGCCCGTGGAGGACGCCGGGGGGATCAAGCTGGCCACCGCGATCCCGCCGATCGCCCCGCGCGTGCCCATCCTGGTCGTCTGCGGGGACCGCGACCAGGCCTCGATCGCCGTGGTGAAGGCCGCGCAGCCGGTGATCGAGCGGCAGATCAAGAGCAAGGTCAGCTACATCGACACCAACCTCCACGGCAGCCGGCTCGTGAACTTCTTCCCGAAGGTGCCCGCCGCCATCGCCCGCTTTTTGGACGACCCCGTGAAGGGCCGCGTGATCGAGTGGGAGCCCCGCTACCTGCTCACCCCGGTGGGATACCAGAGCGAGGGCGTGGTCGAGTCCGCATCCGCCAAAAAGGCCGACGAGCCCGCCGCGAAAAAAGCCCCCGAGCCCGCCGCCAGGAAGGCCCCCGAGCCCGCCGCGAAAAAGGCCCCCGAGTAAGCCTCGATCCGCCCCCCCTCCGAAGCTCTCCCCTCGCGACCTCGCAAGCCGTACGCCCCCGGATCGCCGTGCGCTCCCAAGGGCGCACGGTCGCACCCACCTCACCATCGCGACGACCCCGCCACGCGGTCAACCCCGCGTGACGTGGCCGCGTGCCACACGTCGTGGCGGGGGGGGGGGGGCGGGGGGGGGGGGGGG
>JANOBY010000814.1:0-17283 GCA_031411935.1 Planctomycetales bacterium
GCCGATCGCCGACGGCTCGGAGGTTTAGCGGCTCAACAATTCGACGATCAGTTGTGGGGTCACCGGCAGCGAGATGTCCTGCGCCGCGGGGAGGCGGGAGACGCGGCCCTCGGGGGGGTCGGTGCTGACGCGGTCGAGCCAATCGGGCACCGGCGGCATGCCCTCCTGCTCCAGGGCCCCCACGGCGAGCTTCTTGGAGTGCTCGCGATCCTTGATCGCGACCACGTCGCCGGGGCGGACCAGGTAGCTGGGGATGTCCAGCTTGCGGCCGTTGACCGTCACGTGGCCGTGGGTCACGATCTGGCGGGCCTGGGGCCGGCTGGTCGCGAACCCGAGGCGGGTGACCACGTTGTCCAGCCTGCGCTCGAGCAGCGACATGAGGGCGTCGCCGGTATTGCCCGGACGTCGGCCCGCGATGTCGAAGTACTTGCGGAACTGGCGTTCGAACACGCCATAGAACCGCTTGACCTTCTGCTTCTCGCGGAGGCGGATCGAGTACTCGCTCGCCTTGCCCCGGCGGAACTGGTGCATGCCCGGCACGCCTTCGCGGCGCTCGACGGCGCACTTGGGGGTATCGCAGCGCGTCCCCTTCAAGAACAGCTTCAGGCCTTCGCGACGGCAGAGTCGGCAGACCGGTCCCGTATGGCGTCCCATTTGTCTCGTTTCGCTCGAAAAGTAGATGCCTGGTCGGTAATCCGTCGTCAGTCCTGGCCGGAAGGCCGGGGCCAAGGGGCCGCCAGGCACGAGGCCAGCGACGACAGGGAGAAAACTCTTAGACTCGCCGCTTCTTGGGAGGGCGGCAGCCGTTGTGCGGCAGGGGGGTCACGTCTTCGATCGCCTTGATCGACAGGCCCGAGGCCTGCAGGGCGGTGATGGCGCTCTCTCGGCCGGAGCCGGGGCCCTTCACCTTCACTTCGACTTCCTTCACGCCGAACTTGGTCGCCGCCGAGGCCGCCGTCTCGGCCGCACGCTGGGCGGCGAACGGGGTGCTCTTGCGGCTCCCCTTGAAACCGACGGTCCCGCTCGAGGCCCAGCACAGCGCGTCGCCGTTGGGGTCGGTGATCGTCACGGTCGTGTTGTTGAACGTCGCCTTGATATGGACGACCGCCCGACTCACGTTGCGTCGCGTCTTTCGCTTCTTGGCCTTGGCCACAGGTCCGTCGCTCCGACTTTGAGGTCTCTGTCTATCCGAAGGTTACAGGGAGAAAATTGGGGTCGGCAAGCCGAGGAGGGCGATCCTGGCCGAGGGTCCGCGAGGCCCGAACCGGTCGGCTCGGGCCAGGACACTCGGCCGAGGGATTAGCGCATCTCCTTGACGCCCTTCTTGCCCGCGACCGTCTTGCGGGGGCCCTTGCGGGTTCGCGCATTGGTGCGGGTCCTCTGGCCGTGTACGGGGAGGCCCTTGCGGTGCCTCATCCCCCGATAGCATCCGATCTCGCGGAGCCGGCCGATGTTTTGCTGGATCTGGCGGCGAAGCTGCCCCTCGACCGTGTATTCGTTGTCGAGCATGCCGGTGATCTTGGCAAGCTCGTCTTCGTTCAGGTCGCGGGCCCGCTTGCTCGGGTCGATCCCCGCCTTCTCACAAATCTGATTGGCCAGGAACGGCCCGATCCCATAGATGTAGCGCAGGGAGATGTCCGTGCGCTTGTCGTTGGGGATGTCCACACCCAGAATACGAGGCATCCGTCCCGATCTCCATCAGGGGAGGGAGAGCCCGGCTCCGCGTCTCGGTTTGACGCGGCCAACCGGCCTCAACCCTGCCGCTGCTTGTGCTTGGGGTTGGCCGAGCAGATCACAAACAGCTTACGCCGCCGCTTGACAATCTTGCAGTGCTCGCAGATCCGCTTCACGCTCGCTCGAACTTTCATCTCTACCTCTCTCAAACGCTTCCGGGTCTTCGTCCAGCCGAAACGCCGGAAGGGCCCGACGACGATGCTCAGCCCGGTGAGCCTGTCAAGGGGCGAATTCCGACCATCCTAGCGACGCGGTACGCCCGATGCAACCCCGCGTCCACCGAATTTGCCAAAGTTTTCGACCAATTCCGCCGATTCCGCGGCCCAACCGGACCTCGCTCGGCCTCAATCCTCCAGGTAGGTCAACACGCGGGGGCCTTCTGGGGTCATGCCCACCGTGTGCTCGAAATGCGCCGAGGCCCGACGGTCTTTCGTGACGACGGTCCATCCATCGTCCAGAGTCTTCACGTCCTTGGTGCCCAGGGAGACCATGGGCTCGATCGCCAGGACCACGCCCGGCTCCAGGCGGATATCGTTCTTCTTCAGCGACTTGGAGACGAAGTTGGGGACCTGCGGCTCCTCGTGCATGTCCTGGCCGATCCCGTGCCCCACGAACTGCTCGACCACGTACATCTTGTTCGCCTTGACGAACTTCTCCATGATCGCGGCGACCTCCGACCAGTAGCGTGCGGTGTGCATGGCCTGGATCGCCATCTCGAGCGTCTTCGATGTCACTTCCAGGAGCTTCGCCGCCTCGTCCGAGACCTTGCCGATGGGCAGGGTGTAGGCCGAGTCGCCGCACCATCCGTTGAGCTTGCAGCCGGTGTCGATCGAGATCACGTCCCCCTCTTTGAGCACGCGGCGGCCTGGGATCCCGTGGACCACCTCGTCGTTCACGCTGGCGCAGATGACCGCCGGGAAGGCCGGTTTGCCCCGGACCGTGCTGGGCACCCCGCGGAACAGGGGGGTGGCCCCGTGCTCGCGGAAGACCGCCTCCACCGCGGCGTCCAGTTCGCCGGTCGTCACGCCGGGGATGGCCAGGGAACGGACCCGGTCGTGGGCCCTGGCCACCACGCGGCCCGCCTCACGCATGAGATCCATTTCGCGAGGGCTCTTCAGCTTGATCACTCGCGGTGGCTCCTGACGGCGAAGCATGGTCCCCCTCGCGGCTCCGAACCGAACCGAGTTCCCAGGGACCCGGCCGGGGACGTCCGCCCCGACCGTCATCTCCCCGCAAATCCGGTCCACTCAACTCAACGCTTGCCCATGAGACCGCTGTAGTTCCGCATGATCAGGTGCGAGTCGATCTTCTGAACCAGGTCCAGGCACACACTGACCACGATGAGCAGCCCGGTTCCGCCGATGAACGACGCCACGGTGAAGTCCACGCCGAAGTAGTTCTGAACGACCGACGGGATCACGGCCACGAGGCTCAGGAACGCCGCACCGACGAAGGTGATCCGCAGCATGACCTTCTCCAGGTAGTCGGCCGTGCGACGCCCCGGGCGATAACCCGGGATGAAGCTCCCGTAGTCCTTCAGGTTCTCGGACATGTCCTTCGGGTTGAAGGTGATGGCCGTCCAGAAGTAGCAGAAGAAGTAGATCAGGATGATGTAGAACAGCGTGTACACATAACCGTGGGACTGGAACGCCTGCTCGGACTGCTGGAACAGGTTGGCGAAGAACCGCGCGAACCCGTTGCCCGACTGCCTCGATCCGGCCGTGAAGCTCGCGAGCCCCTTGAACAGGATAAACGGGAACATGAGCAGGCTGGAGGCGAAGATGATCGGCATCACGCCGGCCTGGTTCACCTTCAACGGCAGGTACTGACGGGTCCCGCCGTACACCCTGCGCCCTCGGACGTGCTTGGCCGACTGGGTGGGGATGCGTCGCTGGCTCTCGGTGATCGCGATCACCCCGACCACGACCGCCACGAACAGGGCCACGAGCAGGGCCAGCGTGATCACGCCATGCTTGCCCCCCTCGTCCGTGAGCCTCAGGGTCGAGTTGCCGAGCAGACTCCAGATGGCCTGCGGCATCTTGGCGAGGATGCCCGCCATGATCAGCAGACTGATCCCGTTGCCGATCCCGTACTCGTCAATCTGCTCGCCGATCCACATGAGGAAGATCGTGCCCGTGGTCATGATGAGCACGGAGATCGTCCCATACCAGAGCCCGCGATATTGGGGCAAGACCACGTCGAGCTGGGTCATCATGTAGTTGACCCACGCCGCGCTTTGCCCCGCACAGAGGAGGACCGTGGCATAGCGTGTATATTCGTTGATCTTCTTGCGGCCGCTCTCACCCTCTTTCATCATGGCTTCCAGGGCGGGGACGACCGAGCCCAGGAGCTGGAAGATGATCGAGGCCGAGATGTAGGGCATGATGCCCAGGCCGAAGATCGTGCTCATGCCGATCTGGGTGCCGCCGAACATGGCGACGGTTCCGAAGAGCTTCCCGCCCGCCGTGTCGCTGAGCCCTTCCTGCCAGGCCTGGAGCTTCGTCTGATCCACGATCGGCAGGGGGATGTAGAACCCGATCCGGTAGATGGCCAGGAACATGGCCGTCATGAGGATCTTGCGCTGGAGCTCGGGAACCTTGAAGAGGATCGTGTACAGCTTTTGCACGGCATGCTCCCGAATCGTCAGTCGGCGGTGTTCGGCTGAATGGGACAGCCAGCGGCGCGAATCTCTCGCAAGCCGGGTCCCGGGAAACGAGGGCGGATCCAAACGGATGGGGAACGCGGAAGGGGCGGGTCGCTCTCACGGCGAGCGACGGACGCCCCGGCCGGCTCGGTCGCTAAGGACCGATCGCGACCGGGAGCCGGAACTCTGCGACGGGAAGGATCAGCGGGTCTTGATCACGATCGCCTGACCGCCGGCCTCGGTGATCTTCTTGACCGCGCCTTCGCTGAACTTGTGGGCGTGGACGGTCAGCTTCTTGGTCAGAGCGCCGTCACCCAGGACTTTCACCCCGTCGTCGTGGCGTCCCTTGACGATCCCGAGGGCTCGAAGGGCGACCTCATCGACCGTGGCGCCCGACTCGAAGCGCTCCAGCACGTCGATGTTCAGGATGGCGTAATCCTTGCGGAACCCGCCATTGCTGAACCCGCGCTTCGGGACGCGACGGATCAGCGGCATCTGGCCGCCTTCCATGAGCGGGTTCTGCTTGTAGCCCTGGCGGGAGGAGTGGCCCTTGTGGCCCTTGCCCGCGGTCTTGCCGTTGCCCGAGCCGGTCCCGCGACCGATACGCTTGGACTTCTTGTGCTTGTTGATACCGATGTGGACGTCGTGCAGTTGCATCAGAGTGTCACTCCCCGGAGACGAGCGACCTCGTCCTTCGTGCGCAGTTGCTTCAAGGCGTGAATGGCCGCCTTGACGATATTGAGCTTGTTCGTCGAACCGTAGCTCTTGGTGAGAATGTCGGAGATACCCGCGGCCTGGACCACGGCTCGCACCGCACCGCCGGCGATAACCCCGGTACCCGGGCTGGCCGGCAGCATGACCACGCGGGCCGCGCCGAACTTGCCGATCACGCGGTGGGGGATGGTGGTCCCGCGCAGGTGGATGGTGTTCATCTGCTTGTGGGCGTCCTTGACGCCTTTCTCGACCGAGGGGGGAACCTCGTTCGCCTTGCCATAACCCCAGGCGACCTGGCCGTGGCCGTTGCCCACGACGACCAGGGCGTTGAAGCTGAACCGGCGTCCGCCCTTGACCACGGCCGCGCACCGGCGGATGGCCACGACGCTTTCCGACCACTCGCCGCGGTCGCCACGATCTCGGTCTCGGTTACGATTGTCCGTTGACACGTCTTTACGCCTCGGGAAGTGGTCTGTGATTCGGTCAGAGATGCGGGGTCCAGTCCTGTCGCGGTCCTCAAGGATCGTGGGGGCCGTCATCGGCCTCGCTCACGCCCCGACGACCGCGAGCCTAGGACGGCCCGCGGACAGGGTGAAAAATTAGAACTGCAGCCCCGCCTCACGCGCGGCGTCGGCCAGGGCCTGGACCCGACCGTGATACTTGTAGCTTCGGCGATCGAAGCAAACCTTGTCAATCCCCGCGCCCTTGGCACGCTCGGCGACGGTCTTGCCCACGAGCGAGGCGGCGTCCTTGTTGCCGCCGTAGGCCTGCACGCTCTTCACGTCCGCGTCCAGGCTGCTGGCCGCGGCCAGCGTCTTGCCCAGGACGTCGTCGATGATCTGGGCGTAGATGTGCTTGGAGCTGCGGAAGACCGCGAGCCGGGGGCGTGCGCTCGTGCCCGAGAGCTTGTTGCGGACGCGGCGCTGGCGGCGGAGCCGGCGTGCCTCGATGACTTCCTTCTGACCCATCGCTCGGACCTTTCCTCTCGTGAGGGCCTGCGGCCAACCGATTGCCGACCGGCTGACCTAGCCTGTGCGTGACTCGGACGGATGTGGTGGCGGGACAGACGGCCGGGAGGGCAATCGGGAGATCCCGAGGGCCTCGGACCGGCGGGGCCTGTCCGGGTTGCGATTCGATTACTTGGAGCCGAAGGCCTTGCCCGACTTGCGGCGGACGACTTCGCCTTCGTAGCGGATGCCCTTGCCCTTGTAGGGCTCGGGGGGGCGGACCTTGCGGACCTCGGCGGCGAACTGGCCGACCTTCTGCTTGTCGGCGCCGGAGATCACGAGGTGGGTAGCGTCGGGGACCGTCACGGTCACGCCCTCGGGGGCCTCCATGACGATCTGGTTGGCGAATCCGACCTGAAGGGCCACGGTGTTGGCCTTCTTCAGCTGGGCCTGGTAGCCCACGCCCACGATCTCGAGCTTCTTGGTGTAGCCCGCAGTCACACCGGTGACCATGTTGGCGATCAGGCTGCGGTAGAGGCCGTGCAAAGCGCGGTTCTCGCGCTCGTCGTCGGCCCTCTTGACGATGACCTGCTTGCCGGCCTCATCATACTGAACGTCGATCCCGCCCTTGTAGGCGAACGAGAGCTTGCCCTTGGGGCCTTCCACGTGGACCTGGCTGTCGGCCACGGCCACTTTCACTCCGGCCGGGACGGCGACCGGTTTGCGTCCGATACGAGACATTGAAACCTCAACTTCTGTGCGTGTACGAGTTCCAGGACCGCAGCGACACCGGGGGTTGGCGATCGGATCAATGGATCAGAGCCAGGACCTCGCCGCCGACCTTCTCGGCCTTGGCGCGGCGGTCGCTAAGGACCCCCTTGGGCGTGCTGAGGATCTGGATGCCCATGCCGCCCAGCACCGGCTTGAGCGTCTTGTAGCCCTGGTAACGGCGGCAGCCCGGCTTGCTCACGCGGTCGATCTTCGTGATCAGGCGCTCGCCGTTGGGGCCGTACTTCAGCTCCAGGCGCAGGGTGCGGGCCGGTGTGGTCTCGATCTCCTCGAAATTCCAGATATAGCCCTCGTCCTTCAAGACCTGGGCGATCCCCTTGCGCATCTTGGAGGTCGGCATGTCGAGGACGGGCTTTTCGATCCGGACCGCGTTGCGGATCCGAGTGAGCATGTCGGCGATCGGGTCGGTCATCATGGCGGGAAGGCACCTGTCATCCGAGGCGGGTAACGCAACCCCCGAGGGGAAGGTCGGCGCGACGGGCAATCGTCAAGGCGGCAGCGAAACGAACGAACACAGGGGACAGCAAGGGGGCGGGGCCGGTTCAGCAATCTCGCTTACCAGCTCGCCTTCTTCACGCCCGGGATGAGCCCCTTGAGGGCCAACTGCCGGAAGCAAATGCGGCAGATGCCGAACTTGCGATAGACGGCGCGCGGGCGTCCGCAGAGCTTGCATCGGTTGCGATGCCGCACCGCGAACTTCGGCGTCGACTGCGACTTGATCATCTGGGCTTTGGTCGACATGGCTTCGGCGGCGCCTCGGGTGGTTTCGCGGACCCTTGGGATGGAGGATTCCGGAGATCAGCGGAAAGTACGGATGGACGGGCGGGAACGATCGGGCGGAGCGCTCTGGACGAGCGGCTCAGCGGTTCTTCTGGCCGGGGGCGCGGAAGGGCATGCCGAACCCGCGGAGGAGTTCGCGGGCCTGGTCGTCGTTTGGCGAGGTGGTCACGATGGTGATGTCCATGCCCTGCGTGTGCTGAATCTTGTCGGCCTCGATTTCGGGGAACACGACCTGCTCGGCCAGGCCCAGCGTGTAGTTGCCGTGGCCGTCGAACGAGTTGGGGTTCACGCCGCGGAAATCGCGGATCCGGGGCAGGGCGATGGTGATCAGGCGGTCGAGGAACTCGTACATCCGCTGGCCGCGGAGCGTGACCTTGCACCCGATCTCGTTCCCCTCGCGGAGGCGAAAGCCGGAGACCGAGACCTTGGCCTTGGTGACCAGGGGCTTCTGGCCCGAGATCCGGGCCAGGGCGTCGACGGCGGACTCCAGGACAGCCTTATCCTGGGTCGCCCGGCCCACGCCCATGTTGATCACGATCTTGGAGAGCTTGGGGATCGCCATCGCGTTCTTGAGGCCGAACTTGGCCGTCAATTCCGGGACGATCTTCTGGGCGTAGTGGTCTTTGAGGCGGGGCATGATCTCGGGTCCAATCCAATCGGGAGGAGGGAATTCCGGGCCGTGACAGCGGCCCGGCACCGCCTCGATCTTGTGCTCTCAGGGTACAGCGAAGGGGAGCAGGCGGTCGACTCAGCTCTTGGCAGGGGCGGAGGTCGAACGGGTCGTCTTCACGGGGCCCATCACGCCCAGCGAGGCTCCGGTGGCCTTGCAGTAACGCTCTTTCTGGCCCGACTCAGTGAAACGGAACCCTACGCGGACGCCTCGGCGGGCGGTGGGGCTGTAGAGCATCACGTTCGAGGCGTCGATCGGCATCTCTTTCGAGAGCCGGCCGCCCTGCTGGTTCTTCTGGCTGGGCTTCAGGTGCTTGTAGACCCGGTTCACGCCCTCGACCAGGACCTTGCCCTTCTCGGGAAGGACGCGCAGGACCTTGCGGGGCTCGGGCCCCTTGTCGTCGCCGGTGATCACCACCACCAGATCGTCTTTGCGAATAAACATCGATAAGGCTCTTGGTAAGACGTGTCCGTCACGTCGACTCGTTCAGGAGGCCGCCGAGCAACGCGAACAGGAGACGAGACTCGGGGGATCAGACGACCTCGGAGGCCAGGCTGATGATCTTCATGAACTGTTTCTCGCGAAGCTCGCGGGCGATCGCGCCAAAGATGCGGGTGCCGCGGGGGTTCTTCTCGGTGTCGATCAAAACGCAGGCGTTGCGATCGAACTTCACATACGAACCGTCCGAGCGGCGGGTGCCGCTGCGGGTCCGCACGACCACGGCCTTGACCACGTCGCCGGCCTTCACATCGCCGCCGGGCGAGGCCTTCTTGACGCTGCAAATGATGATATCGCCGATCCCCGCGACGCGCCTCTTGTAGTGCGAGGCGCTACCGCCCAGCACCTTGAAACACATCACTTCCTTGGCACCGGTGTTGTCGGCCACGTCGAGCCGCGTTTGCATCTGAATCATGGGAGCACCCGAAAGCTTTTCTCGGTCAGACCGGCAAGGCGAAAAACCGTCGGGAAGGTCCGACGACGCAGGGAAAGACAGCAGGCCCGAAATCGCTCAAGCCGACATCGGCGGGCGAAGTCGAGCCAATCAGCATCGCACAGGGCGACCCGCCATGGCAAGAGGCCTGGCCGCTTTCGCGGCCAGCGGGGACTCAGGCCTCGACGGGAGCGGCCGGGGTCTTGGCCGTCTCGCCCTCGCCGGCCAGCGCCTGCTGGGCACCGGGGCGAATGATGCGGACGATCCGCCAGCGCTTGAGCTTGGAGAGAGGGCGAGTCTCCATGATCTCAACGAGGTCGCCCACATGGGTGGCGTTCTTCTCGTCGTGAGCATGGGCCACGGTGAGGCGGCGGAGGAACTTGCCATACTTGGGGTGCGGGACGAGACGCTCGATCTCGACCCGGCGGGTCTTGTCCATCTTATCCGAGGTCACCATGCCGATTTCCGTCTTGCGACGGCGGCGGGCGGCGACTTCGGTCTGCTCGGGGGTGACGCTCATCGGAAAGATATCCGTGGTAAAAAGGCGCTTGGGGATCAGGAGGCGGCCATGGCGTTTCGCTCGCGTTCGATCTCGCGAAGGCGGAGGATCGTCTTGATGCGGGCAATCTCGCGCCGGGCCTTGATGATCTCGCTGGGGGCTTCCAGACGCTCAGTCTCGCTCTGGAGGCGGAGCCGGAAGAGGTTCTTCTGGGTCTCGGCCAGCAGGAGTTCAAGCTGCTCGTCGTTCTGCTCGCGGAGTGCGGAGGGCTTGCTCATCGCTCAATCCTTGGATCCGCCGCGGTGCGGCGGTCTTCATGGTCAAAGGGTCGGACGACGGGTCACGAACCGGCAGTTCACAGGAAGTTTGTGGGCGATGCGGGCGAACGCCGCACGAGCCGTGTCTTCGCTCACGCCGCCGAGCTCATAGAGGATCGTGCCGGGCTTGACGACTGCCGCCCAGTACTCCACCTCGCCCTTACCCTTACCCATGCGGGTTTCGGCCGGGATCGACGTGACGGACTTGTGCGGGAAGATGCGGATGAAGAGCTTGCCGCCCCCCTTGATCGACTGCGCGGCCACGATGCGGCCGGCCTCGATGGTCTGGGCGCTGACCTTGCCGGGTTCGAGGGCCTGGAGGCCGAACTCGCCGAAGGCCACGTAATTGCCGCGCGTGGCGTTGCCGCGGATGCGGCCTTTCTGGACTTTGCGGAACTTGACCCGCTTCGGCATCATGGCCATGGCGGTGGACCTCTCTCAAATATCTCAGGGAAACGCCGGCCCGGATCGACCGGCGAGGGAAATCAACGGCGACCGCCGCCGCCGCCACCACCTCCGCCAGGACCGCCACCACCGGGGCCCCCGCCGCGGGGACGACGAGGACGCTTGGGAGCATTCTGGCCTTCGCCGGGCTCGTCGGCCTTGAGATAGTCGCCCTGGTGGACCCACACCTTAATGCCGATGTGGCCCTGGGCGGTTTTGGCCTCGGAGAAGCCGTAGTCCAGGCGGGCGCGCAGGGTCGAGAGCGGGACCGAGCCCAGCTTCGCGCCTTCGGACCGGCTCATCTCGGATCCGCCGAGGCGGCCGGCGAGCAAGACCTTCACGCCGCGTGCCCCGCCGTCCATGGTCTGCTCGAGTGCCCGCTTGATCGTGCGGCGGAAGCTCGAACGCTTCTTGAGCTGCTCGGCGATGTCCTCGCTGATCAGCTGGGCGTCGATCTCGGGGCGGGCGATTTCCTCGATCTTGATGTCGATCCGGCGCCCGGTGAGCGTCTGCAGCTCTTCCTGGATCCGCTCGACCTCGGAACCCTTGCGGCCGATGATCACGCCCGGCCTGGCGGTGAAGAGGATCACCTTCACGGCGTCGCGGGTACGCTCGATCTCGATCTTGGGGATGCCAGCGAACGAGTACTTCTTCTTGATGAACTTGCGGATCTTGAAGTCTTCGACCAGGAGGTCGCTGAATTCATGCTTGTTGGCGTACCAACGGCTCCGCCAATCCTCATAAACGCCGATGCGGAATCCGGTGGGATGGGTCTTCTGGCCCATGAGAAAGCGTCCTTATGGCTCGTACGGTCGGTCGGTCGAAGGGGCGGAGTGACCGCCGTGAGTTCAATCCTCGTCGGTCTGGCCCGCGGGGTTGGGCCCGGCCAGCAGCGACTCCAGGTCGGTCAGGCCGATCGTCACGTGGCACGAGCGGCGGCGGATCATGTAGGCCATGCCGCGTGCGCGGGGCATGAGCCGCTTGAACATCGGGCCACCGTCGCCGCGAGCGTCGGCGATCACCAGGTCGCCCACGTTGCGAACCCCGCGGTCCTCGGCGTTGGCCATGGCACTGCGAAGGACCTGCTCGATCATCCGCGCTCCGCGGTGGGGCAGGTACTTCAGGGTATTCATGGCGTCGTCCGCGTACTTGCCCCGGATCAGGGTGAGGATCGGCCGGAGCTTCCGAACCGAGGACCGGGCGAAGCGGTGCGACGCTTTGTAGGGGAACTCGCTGACGGTCTTAGCCATGACAGTTCTCGGTTCGCAGTGTCCGACGGAAACTTATATGGGATGAGAAGAAGATGAGCCCAGGAGGCTCAGCGGGCCTTGGCCTTGCCGCCCTTGCCGCCGTGCCCCTTGAAGGTCCGCGTGGCCGCGAACTCGCCGAGCTTGTGGCCGACCATGTCCTCGGTCACGAACAGCTTGAAGAAGGACTTGCCGGTATGGATCGCGAAGGTCTTCTGGACGAACTCGGGAACGATGGTGCAGGCACGCGACCAGGTCTTGATGGGCTCGCGAGCCCCGGCGGCCTCGGCGCGTTCTACCTTGGCCAGCAGCCGTTCGTCGACGTACGGACCTTTTTTGAGCGAACGTCCCATGAGTGCGAATCTCTCGAAAAATTGGGGCAAAGCGGGCGAGACGTATGTCGTTGGGGGCTTGTTCTGATGGATCAGCCGGCCCTCGCGATCTGGATCGCCAGGGCCGGCCGGTTGAGAGGCGTCGGGACCAGGACGGCGGCTCGAAAGGTCAGACCTTGAGCTGGCCGTAGCGGACCGACTTGCGGCGACGCATGATCATTGAGTTCGACGGCTTGCGGCGACGACGCGTCTTGCCGCCCTTGGCCGGGACGCCGGTGGGCGAGCACGGGTGACGACCACCCGAGGTGCGGCCTTCGCCACCACCCATCGGGTGCTTGTTGGGGTTCATGGCCACGCCGCGGACGTGCGGGCGACGGCCCAGCCATCGGCTGCGACCGGCCTTGCCGAGGTGGACGTTCATGTGGTCGGAGTTGCCCACCACGCCGATCGTGGCGCGGCAAGCGGCCGGGATGCGGCGGATCTCGCCCGAGGGCAGGGTGATCTGGGCCCAGGTCCCTTCGCGGGCGGTGAGCGTGGCGTAAACTCCGGCCGAGCGGCACATCTTGGCACCTCCGCCGGGCTGCATCTCCAGGTTATGGATCTGCATGCCGGTGGGGATCCGCGAGAGAGGCAGGCAGTTGCCGACCTTCGGCTCGGCCGTGGGGCCATTCTGGATCGTCATCCCGGCCTTCAGGCCTTCGGGAGCAACGATATAGCGCTTCTCGCCGTCTTCGTACTGGACCAGTGCGATCCGGGCTGAGCGGTTGGGGTCATACTCGATGTGCGTGACCAGAGCATTCACGCCGTCCTTGTCGTGACGGCGGAAGTCGATGATCCGGTACATCCGCTTGTGGCCGCCGCCGCGGTGGCGGGCGGTGATGAAGCCCTGGTTATTGCGTCCGCCCTTCTTCTTGAGCGGCTCGGTCAAACTCTTCTCGGGCTTCTTGTTCTTGTCGGTCAGCTCGGAGAAGTCGCTGACCGACGCGTTGCGTCGCCCGGGGCTGGTCGGCTTGTAGTAGCGAATACCCATGTGATCTATCCACTCCTGGGGTCTGTGATGCCAGGAGAAAGGGGCCTTGAATGTCCCGGGCGGCGCGGACGGGCGAGCCCGACGATCCTAACGGCTCGATCAATAGAAATCAATCCGGTGGTCGGCCGAGAGGGCGACGATCGCCTTCTTCCAGTTCCGGAGGCGGCCCATCTTGAGCTTGTACCGGCGCGTCTTGCCGCGGCGATTCTGGGTCCTCACGTCGGCGACCTTGACGTTAAAGAGGATCTCGACGGCGTTCTTGATCTCGGTCTTCGTGGCCAGCGAGTTCACCTCGAAGGTGTACGCGTTGTGCCGCTCGGACAGGTGCGTCGCCTTCTCGGTGATGAGCGGGCGGAGGATCACCTGGTAGGGCTCGAGCTTCGGGCCCGACCGTTCGTACTTGGGTGCGTGGCGAAGCGTGACCATGGCGGATTAGCTCTCCTTCCCGGCGGCGAGGACGGGGGCCGGGCGGCGAGCCGGCTTCTCTTTGACCTTGTCCTTGAGCACCGCGAGCGACTCGCGGGAAAGGACCAGGTAGCGTTGCTTGAGGATGTCGTAAGTGTTGAACTCGGCGACCGGCGCGACCTGGACGCCTTCCAGGTTGCGGGCGCTCTTGTGCAGGAGGCCGTCCAGCTCGGGCGTGCCGATCAGGATCGTGCCGGCGGCGAGCAGCCGCTTGCGGGCCTGGGTCTTGGTCTCGTCGGCGGCCGGGGCGGTCTGGGCCTCGGTCAGATCCGGCTTGACGATGGCCTTGAGGATCGTCACCACGTCCTTGGTCTTCGGGCGGGCGTCGGGGGCCGCGGCGCCGAGGCCCTCGATCACCAAGGCCTGGCCGTCCTGGAACTTGGACAGGATCGCCATGCGGATGGCCGTGCGGACGGCCTTCTTGGGCATGGTGTACGAGTAGTCGCGGTTGCGGCGGGCGAACGCGGAACCGCCGCCCACGCGCTTGTTCGTGCGCTTGGCACCGGCTCGGGCGTTGCCCGTGCCCTTCTGGCGGAAGAGCTTCTTGCCCGAGCCCGCCACGTCGGCGCGGCCGCGGGTGTTCACGGTGCCGACGCGACGGTTGGCCAGGTGCATGACCACCACGTCGTGCAGGAGCTGCTTGTTGACCACTCCGCCGAAATCCGCCGGGTCGATCGACTCCTCGCCGATCTTCTCGCCGGTCTTGTTATAAACGGGGACGCTGAGCATGGGATTCTCGGTTCTTCGTTGTCAGTGTTCGGCTGTCTGTGGGGGTAGACGACGAGGGGCACGGGTCCGACTCGTCGGGATCCCGGCCACGGGGCCGGGCGGGCGACGAGGGACCGCCGGAGACTGACAACGGGCTAAACCTTGTTGGTCTGGCGGATCATGAGGTATCCGCCGTTGGCCCCGGGCACCGCGCCTCGGACCAGGAGGAGGTTGTTCGTCGCATCCACGCGAACCACCTTCAGGTTCCGCACCGTGATCCGGGCGTTGCCGAAGTGGCCCGGCTTGCGGATCCCCTTGCGGGTGTGCGACGGGTCGGCCGAGGGGCCCGAGGAGCCCGGATGGCGGTGCATGCGCTTCACGCCGTGCGTGGCCCGCAAGCCCTTGAACCCGTGGCGCTTCATCACGCCGGCGAAGCCTCGGCCCTTGCTGGTGCCGACCACGTCCACCTGGGTGATGCCGTTGAAGACCTCGACGGTGAGCGTCTGGCCCTCGGTCACGCCTTCCGCGGCGGCTTCCTGGCGGATTTCGCGAACATATCTCTTCGGCTCGGCGTCCACCTTGCGGGCGTGGCCGCGCTCGGCCTGGGTCGCGCTTTTCCGCTTCTTGTCGGCGAAGCCCAGCTGAATGGCGTGGTAGCCGTCGCGTTCGGCGGTGCGGACCTGCAGGACCGTGCAGGGCCCGCATTCCAGGACGGTCACAGGGATGGCCGTCCCATCCGGCTCGAAGATCTGCGTCATGCCGACTTTACGGCCTAGCAATCCGACGTTCATGGTTCGTTTCAACCCTCTCCCGAAGGACCCAAAGAGGTCGGGAGCATCCTCTGCCCGGGAGGGCCCCGTCATCGAGGGCCCGGATCCCCAGGCACCGACACGGAGACCGCGATCCCCCAGGTGAGGGGCATCGGTGCGGTTCCGGAGGTCGGCATCAATCCAGTCAATGGTAGGTTACGACGTTGCTGCGATGCCTCAGCTCAGGCGCCCGGGCCGGCCTTAATCTTGATGTCCACGCCGGCCGGCAGGCTGAGCTTGTTCAGCGCGTCGATCGTCTTGGCGGTGGGCTCGACGATGTCGATCAGGCGCTTGTGGGTGCGGATCTCGAACTGCTCGCGCGACTTCTTGTCGATGTGCGGGCTGCGAAGAACCGTGTACCGCTCGATCCGCGTTGGGAGGGGAATCGGCCCGTGGACCACGGCCTCGGTGCGCTTGGCGGTGTCAACAATATCCTTGGCCGACTGATCAAGAATCGTGTGATCGTAGGCTTCCATACGGATCCGAATCCGCTCGCTGCTGATGCCCGCCACGTATCTATCCCTTCGAAACGAACGATCCGGACCGATGGGTATCCTGAGTCCCCATCCACGGGGAAAGTAAGAGTGTAAAGTCAGCCATCGTGTCGGTCAAGTCACCTCTTTCGATTTTTGCGATCCTGCCCTTGACTCCTGGCTGTTCTCGCCATGGAGCGACCCGCCGCAGGGGCCGTGGGAGGTTTTCTTCAGCATCTCATACTGATTGCACCATAGCTTCACAAATTCTCGCTGATATCGTAGTCGGATCTTCCCCTAAATATTATGATTCGCAGGATTTGGAGTGAGTTTTGATGCGTCACGCCATGAGGCGTCGGAGTCGCGGGTTCGCGCTGATTGAGCTGCTGGTGGTGATCTCGATCATCGGCGTCCTGATCGCGCTGTTGCTGCCCGCGGTGCAATCCGCGCGGGAGGTGGCCCGGCGGGCCCAGTGCACGAACAACCTGAAGCAGATCGGCCTGGGCCTTCACAACTTCGAGAGCAGCCAGGGGTTATTCCCGCCGTCGGGGATCCGCGGGAGCGGGTATTCCCGCCTCATGAACATCAACTTCACCCGCCACCAACGGGATCGTCCCGAATCGGCAGAGGCCGGCCAGCGATGTGTTCACGCACATCCTGGCGGGGATGGAGCAGACGCCCCTGTACAATTCGTATAACTTCAAGAGGGACTTCCGCGCGGCGGATAACTCGACGACCGTGACCTCGAGCATCGCCACGCTGCTCTGCCCGTCGTCGCCCAACCCCGAGAAGTTCCACGTGTTCCACTACGCCAACGGCGATTCACGGCCCGGACGGTCAAGGACTACCGCAACCCGTCCACCACGCCGCTCAAGGCGACCGTGAAGCCGGGCGAGAACCACTTCGTCTTCGAGATGAAATGAGCCTCCGAGTCGACCGCCAGGCCATGGCCCAGGGCCTCCTCGGGCGTTAATCTGAGGAGGAACCGGGAGGACCTGGGCCGTTGTCGTGAGACGCCCGGCACGCCCGCGACTTGCGACAAGGCTCGCCCCATGAAACGATTGCGGCGTTACGGTCTCGTCCTCGCGGCCCTTTTTCTGAGCTCGCCGCGAGCCCAGGCCGAGGATCGACCGCCGAACGTGGTCATCCTGTTCGCGGACGACCTGGGTTATGCGGACATCGGGGGATTCGGCGGGTCGAGGGCCTCGACGCCGAACCTGGACCGCATGGCACGGCAGGGGCGACGGTTCACGAACTTTCACGTGGCGCAGGCGGTCTGCTCGGCCTCGAGGGCGGCCATCCTCACCGGCTGCTATCCGAATCGCCTGGGGATCCACGGGGCGCTCGGCCCGAAGGCGAATCACGGTCTCTCAGAACGCGAGACCACGCTGGCCGAGGTCTTGAAGGCGCGAGGATACGCGACGGGGATGGCCGGGAAGTGGCATCTCGGGCACCGCGCCGAGTTCCTTCCCGCCCGCCACGGGTTCGACGAGTACCTGGGGCTGCCCTACTCCAACGACATGTGGCCGTCCCACCCCGAGGCGAAGCGCGGCACCTATCCTGCCTTGCCTCTGATCGACGGAGAAGTCGTGATTGACCCCGACGTGACGGCCGAGGACCAGGCCACGCTCACGGGGCGATACACCGACCGGGCGGTGTCGTTCATCGCCCGGAACAAGGACCGGCCGTTCTTCTTCTACCTGGCCTATTCCATGCCGCACGTCCCCCTGTTCGTCGGGGACAAGCACCG
>JANOBY010000815.1:0-4271 GCA_031411935.1 Planctomycetales bacterium
ACGCCGGTGTCGGCCAGGAGGAACCTCCGCGAGTCGCGCGGGATCTCCATCAGGACGACCTGCGACACCGACCGCCCCGACTTCAACCCATGTTCCGGGTCGAGCACGGCGTGCATGAGGTCGGGGGTCGCGACCCGGCCCTTCATGAGCATCCGCGCGCGTCCGGATCGGACCTCCGCGACCGCGGCCCGGGCGACGTCGGCCTCCGCGGCGATCACGATCGAGAACCCATCGAGGGGGACCCGGCTCTCGTCCGCAATCCGGCGGATCGCGTCCTCGCAACCGACCAGGATCGGCGCCACCCAGCCCCGATCGATCGCGCCCCGCAGGGCCTCCAGCACGGTCGGATCCGCCCCCCCGGCGACCGCCACGGGGACCGCGGGTCGGCGACGGTCGGCGTCCAGATGAAGCTCGTCGAATCCGATCATCGAATTCCCGTCGTCACCGATAGTGAGCATTGGAACGAAGCGTAGAACACCCTGATTTGAGCGGTGCAACGATCCCGGGAATTTGCCCCGTTTCGCATCGACTCCAGCGGTTTCTTCTTGGCCCGAGGTGTCAGGTTCCGGACCAGGTGGGCGGCCTCTTCTGGAGAAACGCCGAGATCCCCTCCTGGGCATCGCCCCGAAGCGCGTTGTCGATCATCACGCCGGTGGCCCGATCATAGGCCAGGGGTTCGGGCAGGGCCAGTCCCTCGTAGAACGCCCTCTTGCCCATGCGGACCGCGAGCGGGCTGGCCCCTGCGATCGCATCGGTCCATTCCTTCACGACCGCATCAAGCCCATCGGCCGTCACGACCCGGTTGATGAGGCCCAGCTCGACCGCCCGTTGAGACGAGATGGGCTCGCCCGTGAGCAGCATCTCCATGGCCGCCCTGGGCGGGATCGCCCGGACCAGAGGGACCATGGGCGTGGTGCAGAACAGGCCAATTTTGACTCCCGGGGTGCTGAACGTGGCCGACTCGGAGGCCACCGCAAGGTCGCACGTGGCCGCGAGCTGGCAGCCCGCCGCGAACGCGTGCCCCTGCACCCGGGCGATCACGGGCTGGGGCAACAAGCGGACTTGCTGCATGACCCGCGAGCAGCGAGAGAAGAGGGCCTCATACTCGGCTTCCGACCTCCCGACCATCTCCTTGAGGTCATGCCCCGACGAGAACACGCCCCCCTCGGCCGCGATGACCACCACGAGGGCCGTTTCGTCGCGACCGATCGCCTCCAGGGCGTGGCCCAGATCGGCGAGCAACGACTCGGACAGAGCATTGCGCCGCTCGGGGCGGTTGAGCGTGAGCCGCACCACGCCGGAGTCTTGCTCGATTCTCAGGTCGCTCATGGAGACGCTCCCGATGATTCACCGGGGGAAAGACGCTCAGGGCAGGAGGTCGCGGACGGCGATCCGGCCGACCTCCTGGCCCTCGACCGTCACGGGAAAGTCCGCATCAGCCTCATCGAGGGCGACCTCGCGATAGGCGGCCCGCACGTCACGCCCTCGGGGTGCCCCATAATGCTCGCATCGGCGAGACCCGATATTCAGAATGCCGTAAAACGGGACCTTCGCGGCCGCATAGCGTCGCCACTTCTCGCCGCGATCGTAATCGTAGGACGATTCGGCGACCTCGATGATCAGAAGGATATCAGCGGGCCGAGGCTCGCGGGCGCGATAGGCGGTCGAATCTCCCCGTGCGATCACGAGATCCGGCTCGGGTTGTGACCAGGCATCAAGGTCGATCGGCTTTTCCTCACGCACTTGCATACCTTGAGGAAGCAATCTTCGGAGCAGTTCGCCAAGCCGGAACACGCCGAAGTTGTGGGGCGGATCTTTTGTCATCTTCTCAACCAGCTTCCCGCCGAGCAACTCGACTCGCGCCCCTTCGGGAAGGATACGCGAGTCGATCATCGCATGGTATTGCTCAACCGTCAGCTGGTATGGCATCGGCTCCGAAGTACGACCGAAAGGCTCGGTTGCGGTCGCCATGCCCGGCTCCTACGCCAAAGCTCAGGCCGACGGGGGGTCGCCGGACCGGGCACATCGGTCCGGGGCCACCCCGCCCGGCTTACCGGGTCAACGCCTTGTATCGGATGCGGTGAGGCTGGTCGGCCTCGATCCCCAGGCGCTCCTTGCGCTGGGTCTCGTAGGTCTGATAGTTGCCGTCGCACCACACGACCTTCGAGTCCCCCTCGAACGCCAGGATGTGCGTGGCCACGCGGTCCAGGAACCAGCGGTCGTGGCTGATGACCACCGCGCACCCGCCGAAATCGAGGATCGCCTCTTCCAGCGCCCGGAGCATGTCAATGTCCAGGTCGTTGGTCGGCTCGTCCATCAAGAGGAGGTTGCCGCCGCTCTTCAGGAGCTTGGCCAGGTGCACCCGGTTGCGCTCCCCGCCCGAGAGGTTGCCAACCTTCTTCTCCTGGTCGGGCCCCTTGAAGTTGAAGTTGGCCACGTAGGCCCGCGCGGGCACCTTGCGCTTGCCCAGGGGGATCTGGTCGAGCCCGCCCGAGATCTCCTGGAAGATCGTGTTCTCGGCGCTCAGGCTCTCCCGCGACTGGTCCACATACGAGGGGACCACGCTGTCTCCAACGCGAAGCTCACCGCCGTCGGGCTGTTCCTGCCCCATGATCATGCGGAACAGGGTGGTCTTGCCCGCGCCGTTGGCCCCGATCACGCCAATGATCCCGCCCGGGGGGAGGTGAAAATTCAGGTCCTCGAACAGGATCCGGTCGCCGTAAGCCTTCTTGACATTCACGGCCTGGACTACGAGGTCGCCCAGGTGAGGGCCGGGCGGGATCTGCAAGACGATGGCCTCGTCGCGGCGATCCGACTCCTGCGCCGCCATGGCCTCGTACCGCTGCAACCGGGCGCGGTTCTTGGCCACGCGGGCCCGAGGCGCCAGCCGGACCCATTCCAACTCGCGCTGGAGGGCCTTGCGACGGTTGCTCTCCTGCTTCTCCTCCTTGGCCAGCCGCTCCTCCTTCTGCTCCAGCCAGCTCGAATAATTCCCCTGCCAGGGGATGCCCTGGCCGCGGTCGAGTTCCAGGATCCAGCCGGCCACGTTGTCCAGGAAGTAGCGGTCGTGGGTCACGGCCACCACGGTGCCCGGATACTCATGCAGATGGCGCTCGAGCCAGGCCACGCTCTCGGCATCCAGGTGGTTCGTGGGCTCGTCCAGCAGCAACACGTCGGGCTTCTGCAAGAGGAGCTTGCAAAGGGCCACTCGGCGCTTCTCTCCGCCCGAGAGGACCGAGACCTGGGCATCGCCGGGCGGGAGCTTCATCGCATCCATGGCGATCTCCAGCTGACGGTCCAGGTCCCAGGCGTTGGTGGCCTCGATCTTGTCCTGGATCGTGGCCTGCTCGTCCAGGAGCTTCTCCATCTCGTCGCCATCGATCGGCTCGCCCAGGCGGGCGTTGATGGCGTCGTAACGGTCGAGCAGGGCCTTGGTGCCGGCCACGGCCTCCATCACATTGCCCAGGACATCCTTGGTGGGGTCGAGGATCGGCTCCTGAGACAAAAACCCGATCGTCACGCCCGAGGCCGGACGCGCGGTGCCCAGAAAATCCTTATCGACGCCGGCCATGATCCGCAGCAGAGTGCTCTTACCCGCCCCGTTTCCGCCGAGCACCCCAATCTTGGCCCCGGGATAGAAGGACAGCCAGATATTCTTGAGGACTTCCTTCTTGCCATGGACCTTGGAAAGGTTCTCGATCGTAAAGATATACTGAGGAGGCATTTGAAAAGCTCATCCAGACAAACAGGAAGCCGCGACGCGCCGCCCGGCCCGTCTCAACCCCTATTAGAGCCGATCCCGGCCCAACTCGGGAAGGGATTTAGCGAACACGAACCCAAAGCGGTTGAAACCCAGCCCCATCCCCGGTAAAGTAATTGACGCCCGGCGGGGTAGCTCAGTTGGTTAGAGCGGCGGTCTCATAATCCGCAGGTCATGGGTTCGAGTCCCGTCCCCGCTATTCGCGACAATCACCGTCCGTCGCCGCCTCAACGTGCCGAAGGCCGGCCTCTTCAAAAGCTTATGGCGACGCAAACCGTTACTCATTCCGGTTCGCGTCCCGCCATCCGCCGCCGCGTCCCGCCCGGCTCCGCCTCCTGCGTGGTGCGCATTTGGTGCGCGCGGTGCCGGGCATTCCGTGGGGATCTCGCACCCTGATCCCAACGTTTCGATCGGGCGCGGCGGCCGGAGGCTCGGCAGCGACCCCGTCGCGGCCTCCAGGTCGGCGACCCGATGACGCGTGTATCGGCCGGTCAGTTCCAGGGTCGAGTGC
>JANOBY010000816.1:0-6150 GCA_031411935.1 Planctomycetales bacterium
GCCGACGGCAAGATCGTGGCCATCGGCACGCGGTCCAACTCCACCGCCACCGACTTCCTCCAGGACATCCTGGTCGAACGGCGTAACGCCGACGGCAGTCGCGACACCACCTTCGGGACGGGCGGCGCGGCGACGATCTCCTTGACCTCCGGGACCGAGGCCCTTGATGGTAGCGGCGTGGGCGTGGTCATCCAGCCCGACGGGAAGATCGTGGTGCTGGCCTCCACCAGCACGCGGACCTCGGGCTCGCCCTCGATCAGCGACTTCGCCGTGGCCCGCTTCCTGCCCAGCGGCATCGTCGACACGTCGTTCGGCACCAACGGATTCCGCCTGATCGACTTCACGCCCTCCACGTCGACCGGCAATGTCTTCGACTCGCCCAGCTCGATCGCGCTGGCCCCGGGCGGCAAGATCGTGGTAGCCGGCAGCACGTCCACCCCGTTCGCGCCCGGCCCCGGCGGGACCTTCACCGGCGGGAATTCGGACATGGCGGTCGCCCGGCTCAACGGCGACGGATCGCTCGACACGACGTTCGACGCCGACGGCAAGCAGGTCATCTCATTCGACAGCCTGGCCGGAGGCTCCAAGAACGACTTCGCCAGTAGCGTGGCGGTCGGCGCCGACGGCAAGATCGTGCTCGCCGGCCAGGTCTCGGTGCCCGACGTGACCGTGGGAACCAGCACATTCAACTCGACGGACATCGCCGTGGCCCGCCTCAACGCTGATGGCGTGCTTGACGGGAGCTTCGGCACCACGGGCCGGGTCGTCGTGGCCTACAACCTGGGCGGGAACCAGAGGGACAGCGCCTCGTCCGTTGTCCTGGTCGGTGACAAGATCGTCCTCGCGGGCACCTCGAACCTGACGCCCTCGTCGTTCGCCACCTTCTTCATCCCGGAGATCAGCCGGTTCAGCGTAACCCGTCTGAACAACAACGGGTCGCTGGACACGAGCTTCGCCGGGTCCGGCAAGTTCTCCTCGGGCCTGCCCGGCAGCGGGGCAATTGTTGACTCCGCCTCGAGCATGGTGGTCCTGCCCGACGGCTCGCTGCTTGTTGCGGGCGATGCCACCACGAGCGAGGGCTTCGGGAACTCGGCCATGTTCCTGGTGAACGTCCTGGCCAACGGCGGTCTGAACCCGGCCTATGGGTCGGGCGGGGTGGCCCTGCTGCCCTCGTCCTCGCTCAGCGGCAACATCGTCGTCCAGCCCGACGGCAAGGTCGTTTTCGCGAGCTTCCGTGGGCTGTCCCGCACCACGGCCCCGGCCCCGCAGGTCGTGTCCGCGCAGCTCGTGACCACGGGCAAGGGCAAGAAGGCCTCGGGCAACACCATCAAGGTCAAGTTCAACACCTCGCTGAACGCGACCATGGCCTCGAACAAGTCCTCGTACTCGGTGCGCTTCGGCAAGAAGGGCAAGCAGATCCTCGAGATCAAGCGCGTGACTTACGACGCCTCGACCTTCGAGACCACGATCCTCCTTAAGAAGAAGGCGCCCAAGGGTGCGATCCAGGTCCTGTTCTCGGGACTCGGGATCGCCGGCCTGGACAGCCAGCTCCTGAACAACGGCAACGACCTGTTCGTGCCGGTGACCACCGCCACCGCCACGGCCACCGCGAAGCGAAGGGCTTGATCCTCGCTTGAGAAGCCATGGATCGCACGCGGGCCGGGGGGACAAACCCCGGCCCGCGTCGTTTTGCGGCCCGGAACGGCATCTTTTAGGGACTCGCGTACGCGAGCGATCCCCTTAGATCAGGGCACGCCTCCTCGAGGGTGCACGGGCGGACCCGGGATGAGACCGTCGTGGCCGCCGGTCCAGGATCCTGACGGCCCGGATCGGAGGGAGGGGGCCAATCCCCGGGAAGGTTGCGGAAGCCGGGACTCGCTGCTGAGGGCTCCGGGGCGGGCCGGGCGTGGTCGGATCAGCCCCTAGAAATGGCAGGATCGGGCGTGGAGATCTCATGCGAACTTGCATCGCGTGGGATCGTGCTCTAAAATGGGTGGGTTGGCGAACGGCGCGTGTAGCCTTTCTCGGCCCCGACACGGACGATGCGGCCCCCTGGCGAGCTGGGACCGCATCAGGGCGTGGTTGAGGACTCTCCCGCCGGATGGAGCCGGAGGTGGATTTTCCGAACCCGTGACGTCACTCGGTCGGGTCTGGTCTTCGGGCGTATTCCTCTGGTCATTCCGATATTGCATCCCTCCCGATCCGGCCGAAGTTGGGCCGGGACGGTGGGATCTGCCGCTACGAAGCAACGAAAGGACCTGGCATGCCATCGGGTAAGGACATCACGGGCGGCGGCGGATCCGGCGGCGGGGGCAAGCGTGGCGGCAACTCCGGCGGGGGCGCGGGCGGAGGCGCGGGCGGAGGCGCGGGCACGAGCCCGCCCACCAGCACCACCGGGGGCGCCAAGAAGAACGCCTACTGCTCCTTCTGCCGCAAGAGCTACCGCGACGTCGGCCCCCTGGTCGAAGGGCCCGGCGACGTCTACATCTGCGGCGAGTGCATCGAGCTCTGCCAGTCGATCCTCGACCAGGAGCGTCGTCGCCGTGGCGTCCCGAAGACCCTCTTCACGGACATCCCCACGCCTCGCGAGATCAAGGAACAGCTCGACCAGTACGTGATCGACCAGAACCGCGCCAAGAAGGTCCTGTCGGTCGCCGTGCACAACCACTACAAGCGGCTCGTGGCCGCCGAGGAAGCGGAGGGGGATGTCGAGCTCGACAAGTCCAACATCCTGCTCATCGGCCCCACGGGATGCGGCAAGACCCTGCTCGCCAAGACCCTGGCCCGCGTGCTCAACGTGCCGTTCGCCATCGGCGACGCCACCACGCTGACCGAAGCGGGCTACGTGGGCGAGGACGTCGAGAACATCCTCCTGAAGCTCCTCCATGCCGCCGACTTCGACCTGGAGAGTGCCCAGCGCGGCATCATCTACATCGACGAAATCGACAAGATCGGCAAGACGAACCACAACGTCTCCATCACGCGCGACGTCTCGGGCGAAGGCGTGCAGCAGGCCCTCTTGAAGATGCTCGAAGGCACCGTCGCCAATGTCCCGCCGCAGGGAGGGCGCAAGCATCCCGAGCAGCAGTACATCCAGATGGATACTTCGAACATCCTGTTTATCTGCGGCGGCACCTTCGTGGGGCTGGACAACATCATCGCCCGCCGGGTCGGTCGCAAGACCATCGGCTTCGGCAGCCAGACGCACAGCCAGCATGACGGCGAGCTGGGCGCCCTGCTCGACCGCGTGACCTCCGACGACATCCTCGAATACGGGCTCATCCCCGAGTTCGTGGGCCGCCTGCCGGTCGTCTGCCCGCTCATGCCGCTGGACGAGAACGCGCTCGTGAAGATCATGACCGAGCCCCGCAACGCCCTGGTCAAGCAGTACAAGAAGTTCTTCGAGATGGAAGGCGCGGAGCTGGAGTTCACGCCCGAAAGCCTCGTGGAAGTGGCCAAGAAGGCCAAGGCGAAGGACACCGGGGCCCGCGGCCTGCGGTCGATCGTCGAGGAGATCATGCTCGACGTGATGTACGACCTGCCCGACAAGTCCGAGAAGGAGAAGGGCCGCTACGTGATCACGCCCGAGATCGTCCGCAAGGAGAAGAACCTCTTCGACACCCCGCCCACCCCGATCGTCCCCGAGAAGCGCAAGAAGGAAAGCGCCTGATCCGAGACTCGTCCGCACCTTCGAGAGACCCCCTCGAATGAGCACCGGCGATCGCCCGGAACGCAAGATCGAGCCGCCCCTCGTCGCAGGCCAGCGGCTCGATCGCCCCACGTTCCACGAACGCTATGAGGCCATGCCGCCTGGCGTCCGCGCGGAACTGATTGAGGGGATCGTCTACATGCCGTCGCCGGTCAGTTACCAGCACATGCGGAAGAACGACGCGGCGATCATCGTCCTCGGGCACTACGAGCGGTTTACACCGGGCGTTGAAATGATCGGCAGCGTCACGACGATGCTGGACGGGGAGAGCGAAGTCCAGCCCGATGCCTTGCTCCGCATCCTGCCCGAGTGCGGGGGGCAGACTTACGCTGAGGGCAAATACCTTGGCGGGGCCCCCGAGCTGGTCGTCGAGGTGGCGCACTCGACCCGGGCCACCGACCTTGGCCCGAAGCTTCGGGCCTACGAGAAGGCCGGCGTTCGCGAATACCTCGTCGCAATGAGCGAGCCCGACGGCCTCCACTGGCATGTTCGACGCGGGGGGAAGTTCGTCAAGGTCCCGCCCGGTGACGACGGGCTCCATCGCTCCGAGGTCTTCCCGGGCCTGTGGCTTGATCCGCAGAGGCTTCTGGCCCGCGACCTGAACGGGCTGATCGCGATGCTGGATCAGGGGCTCGCCTCGCCCGAACATGCCGCGTTCGTGGAGCGTCTGGCCGGATCTCGCTAGTCTGTGAGGGTGAATTTTCGCCTCGACGGCCCCTTGAAAATGGGTTCGTTACCCCTCCACAGGCCCCAAAATTGGCTTCGTTTTGGGTTCGTTTTGGCTTCGTTTTCCCGCCGGCAAGCCGCCTCGATTCGCCCGCCGTTTGGGCCCAAGTTGTTGTTTCCTGAGGACATCTGTCTCGTGAGGCCCCTTGATCCGGGCGTCTGAATTGGGTTCGTTATGCAAATTCACGTTTTCGCGAATAGCCGGTTCCCCCTTGATCGGGCCGTGCCCGTCCTGATGGTCCAGATTGTCAACGAGCCGGAGTGGTGCTCAAAGGCCCCTCGCCTCCCGATAGTATCGAAGGGCAGCCCGGTCCCCGATCGTTGAGAAGCCGGAACGCTCCTCGGAATTCATCAACATGGCCTGAGGCTCGACCGGGACCGTCCCCGTTTTGAGCGTTATGGCTTCCTCAATCTCCGCTTGCCTCTGATGGCTCGGCGTTAGTGTGCAGGGACGGGCCGAATGCACTGTTGGCCAGCCACCATTGGCACCCTGCGAAGCGAAGAGTTCACGGGGAGGCGTCGCAGGCTCTTCGCCGGAGCCATTCGCGGAAGTGGGCTCTCCCACCTGGGCTGCCCTGGAAAGGCAAGTCGTCGCGGAACTCGGCGCAGATGCGACATCTGGTGACCTCGTGACTGGCGAAATGCGCGAACCGAGTCAGCGTGAACATGAGCATGTCCGTGGCGCTCGTGCCCTCCGGTTCGCCCAGGTGTTGCAGATACCAGCAGTAATGCCTGACCTCGATGGCGACCGGACGGTCAACGGATCGAAGCTCCGCGAACAGCTCTCGACCGAATGAGCGGACGCGAGGCAGCTTCTCCTCTCGCGCCGACGGGGAGTATTTCAGCTCCTCAATGAGGGCCTCGAAGGGCTCCACGGCATGCCAGGGGTCGGCAGTATGAGACAGGACCGCATCGCGTGCGGCACCCAGCACTCGGGCCAAGTCATCGGGTGGATGTCGCCAATCCATCGATGTGCCCCCGAGCCACCTAACCTTGATGATTAGTTTCTTCGCCCCTCGTTCCCAGGATCCGGCCTGGGAAAGCCGTATACGAGGCAGTGCGTCGCTCAGCGTCCCACGAGCGCGACGGGTCCGCGGCTCGCACGACAACCTGTCGGAACCGATCGACCGCACAAAGGCCGAGGCGGAGCCTCGCGGACGGCATTCCCAGGCCGGAGCCTGGGAACGAGAGAACGCAAGGCTAGGCGGGGTCCACCGGGCCCCACCGGACGTAGTCGGCAAGGACGGCTTCCTCGTCGATGTCGTCGTCATCGTTTATGCGGACCTTATAGCGACCCGGTTCAACCCAACCGCGTTCTTCCGACGAGAATTCATATACAGCGATGCAGCGTATCTCGGCGAGTCGATGCAGGAACGCCCGATCGGGGATCGAGTTAAACGCCACCGAGAAGGGTACGCCCTCGACCTCGAAGTAGACCTCGGTCTCCGGTCCGGTTAGTCGAGGCCGGATGACGGTCCGACGCCAGCAAATCCCGGAAGCGACACGAAGCAGTTCTTTGGGCATCGTGCTGCCTCCGCCGACTAACCTCGATTATTGGTGTCCATGCCTCGTCCCGGCCCCACCCGACGAGCTAGCTCAACCCGGCTTCTTCGCGATCTCCCGCAACACGGCCATCCCTCGCTCCAACGTGCGATCATCCACCGCGTAGGAGATCCGGAAGTGGGTGTCCTTCCGGCTGAACACGTTGCCGGGGA
>JANOBY010000817.1:0-12934 GCA_031411935.1 Planctomycetales bacterium
CCGACCTGGCTGGGCGAGTCGGAGGAGCCGCTGAATATCGACGGCGTGAGACGCAACATGGCCGTGCCCATCCCCGATCGCTACAAGGCGCCCGATCCGATCCGCCCCGACCCCGGCAAGCCCCTGTTCGTGGCGGGACTCGAGGCGAAGCCGGGCGCCTCGGTCATCTCCGCCAGGGACCCTGGGGATCACCCAATCGCCGTCGAGTGGCGCGTGGGGCGAGGGCGCGTGATCATGCTCGCGGTTAACCCGAACGACCCGTCGCTCACCAAGTGGGGCGGGCTCGACTCCTTCATCCGTCGGGTGGTCCTGCGGAGGATCGAAGAGACGCCCACAACGGGCAACGATCGTCAGGTCTACAACTTCCTGGGTGCCCCCGACCTCACCTGGTTCCGCCTCCTGGGCCGCGACATGGAGACCGTCGAACTGGTGAACGATAATCCGGAGGACAAAACCTCCCCGATTAATCGCATGCCGGTTGCCGCATGGATGGACATCTGGCCCGGGAGCCTGCCCGTTCTCTGTCGCGGGGCCCTGGAGCAGGCCTCGGGCATCTCGATCCCGGGCAAGCCGTTCGTGCTCAAGGTGATCCTCGGCTACATCGCCGTGCTGGTGCCACTGAACTGGCTGTTCTGCCGGTTCGTGATACGCCGCAAGGAATGGGCCTGGGCGGCGGTCCCGTTCATGGCACTGGGCTTCGCGGTCTGCGTGGAACGCGCTGCGGCCTACGACACCGGTTTCGACTCGATCTGCTCGGAGATCGACGTCCTGGAGGTGCAGGGGGGATATTCCCGCGCCCACCTCAACCGTTTCGCCTCGGTGTACTCCACCGGCCGCGACCGTTACCGCATTTCTTACCCCAACGATCCCACGGCCGTGGCCCTGCCGCTCAATCAGCGGCGATCTCTGCGGGGTGAGGACTTCACCACATCCACGTTCGAGTCATTTCCCGAGCCCGCGCTCTCGGATTTCCAGGTCCAGCCGCGGAGCCTCGCCACGTTCCGGTCGGAGGCCTTCGTGGACCTTCGCGGGGCGATCACGCTCATGGGCGACGTGAAGACCGGGAAGATCGAGAACGGGACGGGCCTCGATCTGCACGGGGCGGTATTGATCGACACGACCGATTCCTCGCGGATCGACCTGGGCACGATCGGCGCGGGCGAGACATTCTCGCTGGGCGGCCCGAACACACCCTCGAAGGCGAAGCCGGCGACGGTCTCCTGGACAGAGATCGAGCCTCTCCAGAAGAAGCTGGAGGAGTATCGGTGGGGGATTCCTTCGGAAAACGGCGAGTTGAGGTTGGTGGCCTGGGCCGCCGACCCGCATCCCGGCCAGGTCTTCGAGCCGAAGCTTGACGACGTGCGGGGCTTCCGGATGGTCGTCGTTCACCTGCGTTACGATCCTCTGCCCGATCCCGCTTGCCACGAGTACGTTCATTGATGTTCCACGCCGCAGGGTCGAGCCCAGAGACCGCTCCACGACGGGAGAGTGACCGGCCATGATCGAGGTGAAAAACTTCACCAAGCGCTACGGCGAGTTCGTGGCCGTCGATGACCTGACGTTCTCCATCGGCAAGGGGGAGATCTTCGGCTTCATCGGCCCCAATGGCGCGGGCAAGAGCACCACCATCCGCTTCCTGGCCACCCTGCTTCGCCCGACCTCGGGCGAGGGCTACGTGGCCGGACACTCGGTGGTGGACGACCCCATGGCCGTGCGCCGGGTGATCGGGTTCATGCCCGACGACTTCGGCGTCTATGACGGCATGAAGGTGTGGGAATTCCTCGACTTCTTCGCCGTGGCCTACCAGATCCCCCGGAGGGATCGCAAGCAGATCATCGGCCAGGTGCTCGAGCTCCTGGACCTGACCCACAAGCGCGACGACTACGTGAACGGACTGTCCAAGGGCATGAAGCAACGCCTCTGCCTGGCCAAGACCCTGGTCCACGACCCGCCCGTGTTGATCCTCGACGAGCCTGCCTCGGGCCTGGACCCGCGGGCCCGCCTGGAGATGAAGGCCCTGCTCAATGAGCTGAAGGGCATGGGCAAGACGATCCTCGTCTCCAGCCACATCCTCTCGGAACTCGCCGACTTCTGCACCATGATCGGCATCATCGAGCGTGGCCGCCTGCTCGCCGCGGGCAGCATCACCGAGATCACTCGCAAACTCCGACAGCACCGCGTGCTGAAGGTCCGCGTGATCGGGGACTCCACGGAACAGGCCGCGGCGATCCTCCGCGACCAGTCGCAGTGCCGCTCGATCGAGTCCTACGACCACACGCTGACTTGCGAGTACGAGGGCGAGGATGAAGATCTGGCGCACCTCCTCAACCGCCTGATCGGTGCCGGCGTACGGGTCCAGTCCTTCGCCGAGGAGGACCTGAGCCTGGAAGAGGTGTTCATGATGATCACCAAGGGGATCGTGAATTGATCGACCGCGTCGGGGGCTCCCTTTCATGATCCTGCGAGACAACCCGGTCCTCTCTCGCGAGCTGCTGGTGAACCTGCGGTCCAACCGCGCGTTCGTGTTCCAGGCGGCCTATGTGTCGTTCCTCGGGCTGGTGGTCTACCTGGCGTGGCCCAAGGCCGACACGGGCATCACGCTGGTCAGCTCCGACGCCGCGCAACGGCTCTTCAACCTCTTCTTCCTCGGCCAGTTCTTCCTCGTGGCGATGGTCGCCCCGACCTTCGCGGCGGGCTCCGTGGCCGGTGAGAAGGAGCGTAAGACTTACGAGATGCTGCTGGCCAGCCCGCTCGAGCCCATGACGATCCTGGTGGGCAAGCTCCTCAGCTCGCTCACGTATCTCGTGCTCCTGATCCTCTCCAGCCTGCCGCTGATGATCCTCTGCTTCCTGCTAGGCGGGATCCTGCTTTCGGAAATCGCCCGCGCGTATCTCGTCCTGATCCTCGCTGCCGGCACGTTCGGATTGATCAGCGTGGCCTGCTCCAGCTACTTCAAGCGTACAAGCTCGGCGCTGGTGGTCAGCTACCTGATCATCCTTCCTCTTTCGCTGTTCTGCGTGGCCATGACCCGCAGCCAGAACACCATGGCGCGGGACTTCGTTTCGATCGCCGTGCTCCCGCCCTGGTGCATCACAATCTGGACCGTGGTGGCGATCGTCGTGAACCGCCGCCTGCTCCGGCCGCCCGATGTGGGCAGCGAGGGCAAGGATGTGGTCGACGAGGAGCAGGAGATGAAGTACGCGATCGGCGTGGTGATCGACCGCGACCTGTTCCCCGACAAGCTCTTCGCCCCCGCCAAGCGCGTGGATCTCATGCCCGACGGCACCAACCCGGTGCTCGACAAGGAACTCCGCAGCGAGATCTTCGCCCAGGGCACGCTCATGCTCCGCCTGGTCATCCAGGTGAGCATGCTGCTCTCGATCCCGCTCATGGCCTATCAGTTATTCTTCCGGCCCGAGTACGCGGGCTATTACGTGGCCTATGTGCTGACCTTCAACATGCTGGTGGGGCCGGTCTTCTCCTCCGGGTCGATCACCCAGGAACGCGAGCGGCAGACCCTCGGGTTGCTGCTGACGACCCTCCTGCGGCCCGGCCAGATCATCCTCGCCAAGCTGATCGCGGCGGTCCGCGTGTCCACGGTGCTCACCTTTCTGCTCACCGAACAGCTTTTGCTTGCCTATGCGTTGATCCCCGAACTGCGTCAGCGATGGTGGACGCTGCTGATCTTTCTCACGATCATCCTCTTCACGTGCGTGATCACTTCGACCGTGGGCCTGCTCTGCTCTTCGCTGTCGCGCCGGACGTCCGTCGCGATGGTTTTGACGTACATGACGCTCCTCATCCTGTTCGTGGCCCCTGTGGGGGCGTTCAACTTTCTCCAGGGCTTCCGCGAGGATATCTCGGAAGAGAAGCTGTCGATCCTCACCGTCACGAGCCCGTTCGCGGCGGCCTTCAGCGTGGCCACGCCGTTGGATGCCGATAACGACTCGGTTGCCATGGGCGGCAACGCCAACCCCACCAACGCCGTGAGACTTCTTCCCGGGATCCGTCAGCCGGTCTGGGTGGCCTTCCTGGCCCTCGCCCCACCTCTCTGCCTCCTTTTTTACGGGATCACCTACCTGGCTTTCCGATGGCGATGGTGGCGGGCGAGCAATTCCATGTGAGGTTTGAGCAATCGATCGACTTAAACCGGAACGGAAATGCGCGGACTCGGGCGAGTCGGGAGGACATCGTTTGAAGATCCACACGCGTGGGCATGATCCCCTTTGACCGATCGCACCTACCGGAATGGCCATCACGGCATCGGGTCTTCGGATCCGGCAGGAGAAGCCTCCCGATCGGGTCTTCCTTCCAACGCGACATGATTTCGGCCGATAGATCGTCATTCTTGGCCGCGATGGGCGCGTGTTTTGCTTTTCTGATCATTCATGGTCGCCGACGGTCGGCGATAGTCTCCCAGTGGCCCCCGCGGGCCGCTCCAACGACAACCGAGGACGACGATCATGAAGACGATTGTGGGAATGTTCGAGACGCGCAATGACGCCGAAGACGCGATCCACAGGCTTCAGGCCGCCGGATTCAGCCGCGAGTCGATCGGCGTGGCGATGAAGGACACTCGCGAGTCGGGCGACCTGGCCAGCAGCGAAGGCGCGAATGACCTGAGCGCCGAAGGCGCGACCGCGGGAGTCCTGTCGGGAGCCGGTGTCGGGGCCCTGGTCGGCCTGGCCCTGGTCGGCAGCTCGATTCTCCTGCCGGGCCTTGGGACCGTGTTGATCGGCGGCCCCATCGCGGCCGGGCTGACCGGTGCCGCCGTGGGTGCGGCCTCGGGCGGCCTGATCGGCGGTCTCGTGGGTGCAGGAATCCCCGAGGACGAGGCCAGCGAGTATCAGTCGCGGATCGAACGCGGCCACATCCTTGTGTCGGTCCAGGCCGCTGATCACGAAGTCGCCCGTGCCCGCCAGATCCTCGTCGAGGAAGGCGCCCGTTCGGTCTGAGCAAATCGGTGAGAACCCGAAAATTCCATACGAGGGGCCGAGATCATCGCGATCTCGGCCCCTCGCTTCGTTTGATCTCGGGACTTCAGGCCGTGGTCTCGGCGGCGAATCCGTGCTGCTTGCGGTGAATTGGGCCATCGAAAGTCTTGGACGATTTGAATAGCTCGAAGCGTCCGTCGCCCGCCACTTTCTTGTACTTCGCGTCGACCTGTGATCGCTCGTCCTCGCTGAGGGGCTTGAAATCGCGGACGATTTTGAGGTTCTGATCGAGCACCTTCTCGGAGTCGATGCCCGAGACCAGGGTGCTGATCGGCAGGGATAGGACGTACTTGAGGGCATCCTCGACCGGCACGCCGCCTTCCTTCACGATGTTGCCGTTTCCGCCCAGGCTCTTCATTGCAAGCACACCGATCCCTCGTCGGTTGAGCTCGGGCAGGACCTGCTTCTGGAAGCTCCGGTAGTGGGCGTCCATCACGTTCAGGGGCATCTGGACGGCGGCCCACTCAAAAGGCTTGCCGAGCATGGAGAGGTGGATCGACGGATCCTTGTGGCCGGTGAATCCGAGGTAGCGGATCTTCCCATCCTTGAGGGCCTGGAGGCCGGCGTGGATCGCACCATCCTCGTCGAAGATCCAGTCGGGGTCGTTGTCGTAGACCATCTCGTGAAACTGCCAGAGATCGAGGCGGTCGGTCTGGAGGCGTTTGAGGCTGTCTTCCAGGTTGGAACGAGCCTCCTTGGCGGTCCGGCCGCAGACCTTCGTCATGAGGAAGGTCTTGTCGCGTCGTCCGCCTTCGGCCAGGGCCTTGCCCATGCGGATCTCGGCCTCGCCGTCGTGGTAGTCCCAGCAATTGTCCATGAAGGTGATGCCTTCATCGACGGCCCTCTGGATGAGCTTCAGGCTCTCCTTTTCCGACAACAGCTTCGGGTTGGTGCAGGCGTGGCCGCCCAGGCTCATCAGGCTGACCATCTCGCCGGTCCGGCCCAGGGGCCGAAGCGGGATTCCGCCAGAGTTCTTCTTCGCAACGTCGCTCATGGAGGCTCCCGCGAGGTTGGCCGTGACGATCCCCGCAGCGGAGGTCTGCAGGAATTCGCGGCGATTGGGGTGATCAGACATAGGGGTGTGGGTCTCCTCGGAAACAAGGCGCGTGGGCCCGAAGTAGCCCACGCCGGCACCTCGGTTCGGTCCGCGATCGGGGAAAAGGGCAATCAGTGTGCCACGACAACCGGCACGCAATTCGCTTTGGGCAGGCTGTCAGGAGTGCTATCCCAGGGATTTCACGGTCGTCGCGATCGGGCTGCTCCCCTTGGAGGGCATTCGAAAGGCTGTCCCTCATGGGACGGGTCGTTCGGCGTGAATCTGCGGCCCCGTCGTTGGGGCCTTTCACTGTGCTCAGTCCGCAGTCCTAGATCTCGAAGGGGAAATCACCGTGCCCGCGCGCCGCAAGACGTTCTCGATGGATCATCCCGTCATCGTGCTTTTTGTGATCATCGCGGTGGTCGCCGCGATGGGATTGGCGGCGGAGGTCCTGAAGCCTCTGGCCCTGTCGGTCCTGCTAGCCTTCGCGCTCACGCCTCTTGCCCGGATCCTGGAGCGTCGGGGCGTCCCGCACGTTGCCTCGGTCGTGATCACGGTGGTGCTCTCCCTGTCGATGCTGGGCGGCATCGGCTACGTGGTGGCCGGACAGCTCAACCGGCTCGCGGGCGACGTGGCCGACCCGATCCGTGTCGAGAACATTCGCAAGAAGCTGTCAATCCTCAACCCCGAGAAGAAGTCGAACCTGACCCGGGCGAGCGAGTCGGTCGAGCAGGTCACGAAGGACCTCCAGCCTGCGCCCAATGATGCCACCCAACCGGGCACCACGGAGTCCGCCGTCCAGCAGGTTCGCGTCGTGGATCAGCCCGAATTTCGCGCCCGGCTCGAGTCCGCGATCGGCCCCTATTTTGAGGCGATGACGGTTGGCAGCTTCGTCCTGATCCTCGTCCTTTTCCTGATGGTCGGCCGAGAGGACCTGGGCAACCGGATCGTGGCCCTGTTCGGGAAGAGGCAGGTGACGGTCACAACCCGCACCATGAACGAGGTTGCCGACCGTATCAGCCGTTATCTCGCCACGAACGCGTTTGTGAATGCGTGCTTTGGCCTGGTGATTGGCCTGGGGCTTTCCTTCATCGGCGTACCCTACGCTGTCCTTTGGGGCGTTCTCGCGGCACTCTTGCGGTTTGTCCCTTATGTGGGCACGGTGATCGCCTTCGGCCTGCCGGCGCTGTATACCGTTGCGAGCTTCCCCGGTTGGCGGGAGGCGACTCTGTTCCTGGCGTTGTTCCTGACGATCGAGCTCGCGTTGAACAGCTTTCTTGAACCGATCATCTACGGGAAGACGACGGGGGTGTCGGCGCTGGGCCTGCTGGTCGCCGCCATGTTCTGGACCTGGCTCTGGGGCGTGTGGGGACTGCTCCTCTCGACCCCCATGACCGTGTGCCTTGCGGTCCTCGGCAAATATGTCCCCAGCCTCGGGTTCTTCGCCACGATCCTGGGCGAGGAGGCGGAGCTCGATGCCGACGTTCGCTATTATCAGAAGATCCTGGCACTGGACCAGGATGGTGCCACCGAGGTTGTCGAGGAGTACCTGAAGGCCCACACCCGGCTCGAACTCTTCGAGACGGTCCTGATCCGGGCGCTCAGCAAGGTCGAGACCGACTTCAATCGCGGCGACATCGACGAGCGCGAGCAGGCCTACGCCTGGAGGATCACCGACGAGGTTCTGGACGTCCTGGAAGGAACGCCCGAAATCTCGCTGAAGACCACCGAGGCGGCGAAATCCCCCACCAACGCGACCGGGCCGACAATTCTCTGCGTCCCCGCGAATGACCACTCCGACGCGCTCATCCTCCGCATGCTGGCCCTCGTCATGAAGGACACGCCCGCAAAGATCGTGATCGCCTCGGAGGGGGAGACCCCCATGAAGCTCTCGTCGCAGGTCCAGGAGGCCGAGGCCGATTACGTCTTCCTGTCCCATCTCCCGCCCGCGGGCCTGACCAACGCTCGTTACCTGGTGAGGCGCCTCCACACGGCCGTGGACAAGGCCAAGATCGTGGTCGGCCGCTGGGGCGACACCCGGACAAGTGAAGAGACTGCCCAGCGATTGACGAGCGCCGGGGCGACCGGGATTGTGTACAGCCTGACCGAGGCGCGCGATTTCCTCCTCCCGGTGGCCCCGGCGACTCAGATCGCGGGCGGCCCCTCGCTGCAACCGGCTCTGGCCTGACGATTGGTCGTGAGGTAAGATCTTGATGACCCTCGGATCGTCCAGAAATGGGCCGTCCGAGGGTCTTGCTCGTTACTGACGAGCACATCGACCCACCGACAGCGTCCCCCTTTCCCGAGATGTGAACGCCATGTCCAGCGTGAATCTGGTGCTCGATTACGGCCGCACGGGGCTCCCGGTCACGCTCCCGTCGGATCGTCTGGTGGGGCCCCTGCAAATCCGCGCCGTCACTCCGCTGGCCGACCCCGAGGCCGAGGTCGAGCGAGCCATCGCCAACCCGATCCAGTCCCCCCCTCTGCGAGACCTGGCGCGCGGCAAGAAGAGCGTGTGCATCCTCGTTTGCGACATCACCAGGCCGGTTCCTAACCCGCTGATCCTCCGGCCGATCCTCAGGACCCTGCACGAAGAAGGCATCTCCTGGGAGCAGATCCTCATCCTCGTGGCCACCGGCCTGCACCGGCCGAGCACATCAGCCGAGAGGGTCGAGATGCTCTCGGAGGAAATTGCGAGCACCTACCGGGTCGAGGACCATCACGGGACCATCCTGGAGGAGCACACCTACCTGGGGACGACCGAGAACGGCGTGCCCGCCTGGATCGACACGCGGTATATCGAGGCGGAGCTCAAGATCACAACCGGGCTGATCGAGCCCCACCTCATGGCGGGCTACTCGGGCGGGCGAAAGCTCATCTGCCCTGGGATCGCAGCGCTCGAGACGGTGAAGGTGTGGCACGGCCCGAAGTTCCTCGAACACCCCAAGGCCGATTGCGGGTTCCTCGACGGCAACCCCGTCCACGAAGAGAATACGCGGATTGCCCTTCTGGCCGGATGCGACTTCATCGTGAACGTGACGCTCGACAGCCACCGCAAGGTCACGTCGGTCGTCGCGGGCGACATGCAGGCTGCATTCCTTGAGGGCGTGAAGTTCGTCGAGAACATCGTGAAGGCGCCCGTGCCCGAGCCCATGGACATTGTCATCACCAGCGGCGCGGGGTATCCGCTCGACACGACGTTTTACCAGGCCGTGAAGGGGATGACCGGATGCCTACCCATCCTCAAGCAGGGGGGGACGATCATCATCGCCGCGAGCCTGTCGGAAGGCGTGGGGAGCCCCGAGTTCACGAGCCTGTTCCACGAGAATCCCTCGCTCGAGGTTTTCATGGAGAGGATCCTCGGCCGCGACTATTTCGTGATGGACCAGTGGCAGCTCGAAGAACTTGCCAAGGTTCGCCGCAAGGTGAAGGTCAAGGTCGTGAGCGACGGCCTGCCGGCGTCGGTCCTCTCGGGTCTATTCGTCGAGGCTGCCCCCAGTGTTGAGCAGGCGCTGGCCGATTCGATCGCCGAGTACGGCCCCGAGGCCCGCGTGGCGGTGATTCCCAAAGGGCCCTACGTGCTACCGCTCGTGGCTCAGGCTTGATCCTGCGAGGCGGTCCAGGCGAAGACGGTGATCGGGATGCCTTCGGGACCTTCGAGGCGGAAGCTCTGGAATCGCTCCGCCTGGTCCTCGACGATCGCGGTCGGCCCAAGCCCAATAAGCCGGGCGCGGACTTCGCCCAGGTCTTCGACGAGGAACGTGAGCCGTGGCAAGACCGCGAACCCGCCGGGCTTCTGGGCGGTCAAACCTATCCGACCCTTCGCGGTCCCGAGCAGGGCGAACCTGCGTGCGGGGTCATTAAGCTCGACCGGGACGCCCAGACGGTCCCGGAACCAGGCCAAGGCGCCGTCGAAGTCGGCCACGACGATCTCGGTCATGTAAAGGAGCATGGATACCTGGCTCCCGAAAGGGGCCGCTCGGGGTGTTGGCGTTGACCGTCGCCCCGATTATCTTAGAATCCGTCCAACGGCTCTCACCAGGGGCCACTCTCGATTTCAAGGCGGGCTGATGTCGGACGAATTGCTGCACGAGGACCAGGAGACGGTCCGGCGGGAGAAGCTTGCGAAGATCGCGGCGCTGGGGCTCGACCCCTGGGGGCAGCGGTTCGACGACCACGCGGCGATCGCGACGGTCCGGACCCTCACGCCCGCCGAGTCGGGCTCGGACACGCCCGGGCCCAGGGTCCGAATCGCGGGCCGGGTGATGCTGAGGCGGGGCCAGGGCAAGGTCCACTTCCTCCAGGTCCGCGACTGGACCGACCAGATCCAGGTCTTTCTCGGCAAGAACCAGATCGGCGAGAACGGCTGGGCGCTCGCAGGGTTGCTCGACCTCGGCGACCTGATCGGGGTGGACGGGACCCTCGGCCTGACCAAGACCGGCGAGATCACCGTCTTCGCCGAGAACCTGACCTTCCTGGGCAAGTGCCTTTTGCCCCCTCCCGAGAAGTGGCACGGCCTGACCGACGTCGAGCGTCGGAGCCGCCAACGCTATGTGGACCTGTTCAGCAATCCCGAGTCGATGGCCACCTTCCTGGCCCGCACGAAGATCGTGGCCACGTTCCGCAAGGTTCTGGCCGATCGCGGATTCGTGGAGGTCGAAGGGCCGACCATGCAGGCCATCGCCGGGGGGGCTGCGGCACGCCCGTTCGTCACCCATCACAACGCGCTCGACCTCCAGCTTTATCTGCGCATTGCCCTTGAGCTGCACCTCAAGCGGCTTCTGGTGGGCGGGATGGAGCGTGTGTTCGAGATCGGACGGGTGTTTCGCAACGAGGGCATCAGCCGCAAGCACAACCCCGAGTTCACCATGCTGGAGGCCTACCAGGCCTACGGCGATTATCACACGATGATGGACCTGACCGAGAGCCTGATTCTGGGCTCGATCGACGCCATCGGCGGGGGGCGCGTCCGCCCCTGGGGCGAGGCCACCGTGGACTTCACGCCGCCCTGGCCCCGCCGCACTTATGCCGAACTCTTCGTTGAGCACGTCGGCATCGATCCGAAGGACGAGGCCGCGGTCTCGGCCAAGGCGCAGAGCCTGGGCCTGGAGATCGACGGCAAGGACCACGACGTGATCGTGAGTGAGCTGTTCGAGGAGAAGGTCGAGGACAACCTGAAGGGCCCGATCTTCGTGATCGACTACCCGGCCGCCATCTGCCCGCTCACGAAGAGGAAGTCCGGCCAGCCCGAGATCGCCGAGCGCTTCGAGCTGTTCGTCCACGGGATGGAGCTGGCCAACGCCTACACCGAGCTGAACGACCCGCTCTTGCAGGAAGACCTGTTCCGCCATCAACTCGCGGGCCAGAAGGCCGAGGACTCGATGGCGACCATGGACGAGGATTTCGTGAGGGCGCTGAAGCACGCCATGCCCCCCGCAGGAGGGCTGGGCGTGGGGATCGACCGGCTTTGCATGTTGCTCCTGAACCGGGCGAGCATCCGCGACGTGGTGCTCTTCCCGCTGCTCAGGCCCGAAGCGAACACGACGGAGATCCCGCCCGCGGGCGGTTGATCGGCCGGGAACCTCTGCCGAGCGGGCGTCCTTGTTGGAGCGGGGTCGCCCCTCGGCGTGATGAAAGCCAGACAGGATGGGGCCGAAGGTCTGAACTCTTTCCCAGGATGGGATGGTCCGCTATGTACAAGTATCTGCTTTGCTGGCGGTACCTCCGGACGCGATACATCGCGCTGGCGAGCATCATCAGCGTGATGCTGGGCGTGGCCACGATGATCGTCGTTAACTCGGTCATGGCCGGCTTCTCGGAGCAGATGCGCGACCGGATGCACGGCATCCTGGCCGACATGGTGATCGACGCCAACGCCCTGGAAGGGTTCCGCAACCCCGACGAGGTGAAGAGCCTGGTGCGCGAGGTGGCCGGTGACCAGGTCGTGGCCATGACCTCGACGATCGAGACCATCGGTTTCATGACCATCGACTACGGCGGGCAGACCTTCCCCCGGCAGGTGCAAATCTACGGCATCGAGCCCGAGGAACGGGCCACGACCGGCCGGTTCTCGGAGTACCTCTTCGACGAATCGGGCGAGAAACGGATGCCCGCGTCGTTCGAAGTGACGAAAGAACTCAAGGATCGCGCCCCAGCCGCTCAGTTGATCGATCCCGAGAACGGCGACCCGTTCAACGAGCTGCTCAAGAAGGAGGCCGAGGTCCAGGTCCCCGACGAGGGCGCGATCGTGGGCTGGTCCACGGCCTCGGTGCATCGTCCCGGAGTTCCTCAGGACTTCTTCATCGCCCCCCGAGGAGCGAAGATCCGCCTGGGCTTCATCACCACCGGAAAGAAGCCCGAGCCCGTTTACGACTCGTTCACCGTGGTCTCGTTCTCCAAGACCGGGATGAGCGAGTACGATTCCACGCACGTTTACGTGCCGCTCAAGAGGCTCCAATATCTCCGAGGCATGGGCGACGGTCAGGGGCGTGGGGCCGTCAATCAGATCCAGATCAAGTGCAAGGAAGGCGTGGACCTCGACAAACTCTCGGTCGTCCTCAGCGACGCCCTGGCCCGCAAGTGGCCCCTGCGGTTCCGCGTGGAGACCTGGGAGCAGAAGCAGGGCCCCTTGCTGGCGGCGGTGGCCGTGGAGCAGAGCATCCTGAACATCCTCCTGTTCTTCATCATCGCGGTGGCCGGGTTCGGGATTCTGGCCATTTTCTCGATGATCGTGGTCGAGAAGACCCGCGACATCGGGATCCTCAAGGCCCTGGGCGCGTCGTCCTCCGGGGTCCGCGGGATCTTCCTCGGGTACGGCCTGAGCCTGGGGATCGTGGGCAGCGGGGTCGGGATGCTCGGCGGCCTTCTCTTCGTCTGGAAGATCAACGTGATCGAGAAGTGGATG
>JANOBY010000818.1:0-3611 GCA_031411935.1 Planctomycetales bacterium
GAAGCCCGCCCCGGTCGAGGGGGTCCAGGTGAAAACGCCGCTCACGGGGTCAATCGCGGCCCCTGCCGGAGCGCCTGATCCCAGGCTGTAGGCGAATTTCTGTCCCGGATCCTTTTCCACCGCCTGGATCGTCAGTTGCAACGCCTGCCCGGTCCCCACGGTGGGAGTGAGGATCTCATTGAAAATCGGCGCCCGGTTGGAGACCGAAATCGACCCCGAGACCTCGCTGGTGGCCCCCCCGGCCCCGAGGACCCTCACCCTCACGGGATAGGTTCCCAGGCTCGCGTAATCCTTGGCTCCCCTCACCGTGTAGGTTCCGTTCCCCCCTTCGACCACCCCCGAGGACGAGGTGCCGTCGCCCCATTCGATGGTGGCGGACAGGTCCGAAAGCCTCTGGCCCGGGTTGGCGCTGGTGAACGAGGCCACCCGGCCTTGCACGCTTGCGGTCCCGGGTAGGATGTTGGGGGTCACAAACACGGCGTTCAAAGGCGCATCCGAGATCTTCGCCTGGAGCGAAAAGGTTCGAGTGAGCTTCGATTTGGCATCGGTCAGCGCGATCTTGACCGGATAGTTACCGAATCGGAAGAAGGTCTTCGTCGCCAGGATGTCGTAGATCGGCCCACCAGCTCCGGAGGGCCCTCGGCTGCTGATCGTGCCAACCGAGGTCGATCCGTCGCCCCAGTCGATGCTCGCGGCATAGATGTCCGCGGTGTAGGGGACGTCGGCCGTGAACGACGCGACCACGGGAGACAGCGGCGTGCCGGCGACCGACACCAGGTCGCCCAGCTGCGGAGTGATCTGCTGATCCTTCACCGTGATCGTGAACACCTGGCTGTCAAAATCATTCGGGGCCGGTGTGCTTCCGCGGGACGAGGCGTTCGTCTGCTTGACCTTGGCGAGAAGCCGGATGACCCCCTGGAAACCCGCGTCCGGCGTGATCGTCGCCTTGTTCCCTGTAACCGAGACGCTCCAGCGCACGGTGGCGGAACTTTTCGGGTCCGTGACGACCTGGTAGGTCACCGCATCGTTTTCGAGGTCGGTCGAGCCCAGGGTGATCGTGATCGGGGTGGCGGTCGTCGTCACCTGGTTCGGGACGTCGCCGAGGATCGGCGGGTCGTTCGTGGAATCATCCGCCGGGACCGCTCGAAAATCCCTGGTCGAGGTTTCGCCGTTCGAATCGGTCGCGGTCAGAGTGACTCTCGAAGATCCGCCCGAATTTGACTTCAGAACAAGGACCGCATCCCGCTGATTCTCGGAAAACGACGCGGACGTGATCACAAGCCTTTTGTTCGGGACGCTGTTCGTCGTGGGGTCGTTGTTCAAATCGGTCAGAACATCGAATCCGCGAACTAGCTGGCCGAAAATCGTGTGATTGAAGTCGAGAGCCCGCTGAGCACCCAGCGTGATAAAGAACTGCGTGCCGTTGGTGTCCTTGCCCGAGTTCGCCATCGCGAGCTGGCCATCGCCGCTGAAGAGGGCCTGAGGGTTGAACTCGTCGTCGAAAGTGATCTCCGACACGCCGGCACCCGTCCCGGCAATGTCACCGCCCTGGATCACGAAGTTCGGAACAACCCGGTGGAACGTCAATCCGTTGTAGAACGACGGATCCCGGTTCACGAGCGACGAGATCGCCTCGACCGTCTTCGGGGCGTAACCGGGCAAGAGCTGGAAGACCATGTCGCCGACCGGAACCAGCGTGGGGACTCCGCCCACCATCTCCGTCCGCGAGACCGACAGCGTGAGATTCGTCGACTGCCGGACAACCGTCGCGGTCACGTCCGCCGTCTCGGAGGTGGCCTGAAACGTGACTGAATCATCATCGGCGTCAGAGGCCGACAACGGGATGATCCTCGTCTTCAAGCGAGGAAGCGAGATCGCCGCGGGCGTGCCGGTGATTCCTTGAATGGGATTGATCACGGGGGCCGCCATGAGCATCCGCGGCTCCAGAAGCTCCAGGCGGAACGAAGAGTGATTCCGACGACGTTTCCTGCTCATGGTCCTTACCAGGCCTTTCGCCGATCCAATTCGTGGGTCAGTCGATCCGAGGCAGCGACATCATGATAGCGTGCATGCATGTTGCGAGCAAGTCACCAGGCCGGAAGAACTCCGCGCCCCGCGATAAGTACTTCGAGAGAAGAGGCGTGGAAACTTGATGGGAACTGCCCATCGTCGGCGCTCGGTGCGTTGGCGCTCTGGTCTCGTACCCGTCCCAGCGGTATTCTTTTACCGTTCTCGTCGATCGCCCTCAAGGACCCCGGCGACGACGTGGGAATGTGGTCCATGGATCGAATCCCTCAATGATAGGAACCGAAATGAAAGTCGGTCTACTGACCGGGGGGGGCGACTGCCCCGGCCTGAACGCGGTGATCCGCGCGGTTGTCCAGAAGGTCGCGAATGCCGGCGGATCGTGCGTCGGGATCCTGGAGGGGTGGAGGGGCCTCGTCAACAATATGAGCCGGCCCCTGGAGGTCGTCGAGACGGACGGAATTATCGCTCGCGGCGGCACGATCCTCGGCTCAAGCCGGACGAATCCCTTCAAGAGTCCCCAGACCGACCTCCCCAGGCTTCAGGCGACATTCAAGGATCTTCAACTCGACGCACTGGTCGCGATCGGCGGCGACGACACACTCGGGGTGGCAAACCGGCTCCACAACGAGCTCGGGATGCCCATGGTGGGCGTGCCCAAGACGATCGACAACGACCTGATGGTCACCGACTTCACTTTTGGATTCGACACGGCGATCAACATCGTGACTGAGGCCGTGGACCGACTCCGCACCACGACCGAAAGCCACCGCCGCGTGCAGGTCGTTGAGACCATGGGTCGACACGCCGGGTGGATCGCCTGCTTCTCCGGCGTGGCCGTGGCCGCCGACTACATCATGGTCCCGGAAATCCCGATCGACATCACTCACTGCAACGAGATCCTCAAGAAGCACCGCGCCGCAGGCAAGAACTACGGGATCGTGGTTGTCTCCGAAGGGGCCAAGCTGCCAGACCGAGCAGAATTCTCGGCGGCCGGCAAGGTTGACGATTTCGGCCACGTCCAGCTTGGCGGGGTGGGCAACGAGGTCGCTCGATTGATCGAGAACGACACAGGATACGAAACCCGCTGTGTGGTCCTTGGGCACCTTCAGCGAGGCGGATCGCCAAGCGCCTACGACCGCGTGCTCGCAACCCGTCTCGGCCTGGCTGCGGGCGATCTGGTTGTACGTCGCCAGTTTGGAACGATGGTCGCCCTCTCTGGCACCAAGATCATCTCGACCACGTTAAGCGCCGGGGTCGCCGCAAATCGAACGCTGGACCTCAGCTACTACCACGAAGCTTCGACGTTCTTCTCGTGAGACGACGATAATCTGCACGATGCGGGACCACCCGATGCACACCAAATCTACTAGATTTGCACTCGGGTGGTTGACGAGGTCGATGAGTTAAGGTAATATCCACCTCGTCAGACGTGAAAACGACTGGCGGGAACGAACGCGACGGGATATCGGGTGTTGGGCGGTTTCGCCCGACGGCCCAGTTGAATCCAGCGACGTGTCTCCATAACGGCCGGGATGATGAGCCCCCTGGGGCGAGTCAACCCGGCCTCAAGCGTCGGCACCTTG